>NZ_CP071696.1:2400000-2751102 GCF_018024495.1 Agromyces archimandritae | reverse complement strand
GATCGTCATGCGTCAACGCTATAGCGCGACGTTCGTCCCTCCCTCAACCACTGAATATCGACGCCCGTCGCCGCCGCCCACAGGATCAGCGTCGAGCGCCTCGGAGCGGTCTTGCCCTTCTCCGCGGCTGAGATCGAGGTCACGGAAATGCCCGTGAGCTCGGAAAGGTCGGACTGCTCAAGACCGGCAGTAACCCGCGCCTTGCGCAGCCGATCGCCGATATCGAACGACGGAACCCGCCCGCCGCTCTGAGGTGCGATGGTAAGTGTCTGGCTCATGTGTCCAAAGTTAGACCAAGCGCGCTGTGGCTGTCTAGAACCGTAGTCAGCGTTTCCTCTGGTCCTTGCGTAGCTTTCATCACTTTCATCAGCATGGTGACTTGCAGTACTGCAGGTTTTCGGGCCATGCTGTGCCCATGCCCACCGCTACGTTGTCGTCTCGCGAGGTCGCGCGACGCCTGAAGACCCATCCCCGCCAGGTCGCGCGCCTCGTGGTCCGCGGCCTACTCATCCCCGCCTACCAGGCGCCCGGCCCGCGCGGCGCCTACCTGTTCGATGCCGCCGAGGTCGATCGCTTCCTCGCCGAGCACGCCGATGGTGACGCCGCGTGAGCACCGCAAACGGCGGCGAGCTGGTCCGCGATCGCCTGTGGTTCGATGACGGGTTCGCAACGATCCCGAACGCCTGGCTACGCGACGAGAAGATCACGCACCAGGCCCGCGGCCTGCTCGTTCAGATCGCCAGCCACCAGGCCGGCTTCCGGATCTCGATCATGTCGCTCGTCGCCGGCGCCCTGAACGGCCGCGACGCGATCCAGGGCATGCTGCTGGAGCTGCAGCGGGCCGGCTATCTCGTGCGCGAGACGTACCGCTCGCAGGGCCTCAAGCGCTACCGCTACCGCCTCCGCGACCCGCACTCACCTGTGGATAACTCCGGCCAGGCCTCGTTCGAGTTATCCACAGGCGAAAACAAAAACCCCAGGTCGCGCCAGTATCCGGGTTTTCAGGATACGGGAAACCCGTATACGGGTTTTCCGTTCACTGAAAACCCGGACGCTAAAGAAGACCAAGTTAAGAACACTCATCCGGGTTTCGTTTCAGACGTAACCACAGAGCAGCCTGTGGATAACTCGCCGGCGTCGGCGAACGACCAGAGCGATGCGGAGGCGCAGAGCGCCCCGCCTGCTGGCGGCTTCGCCGCGTTGGCTGCCGCTCGCCTCGCGTCCTTCGATGCCCGGTGCCCTGGTCGCCGCCTCGGCGATCACACCTACGAGCAATCCGGCTACTGCCGGGACTGCGGCCACCGCCGCCCCGACGAGGGCGACGACGCCCTCGTCGTCAACACCACGACAGGAGAAGTCGCATGATCCGCCGCATGACCTACGAGCCGCCGGCCCGGCATCGCCGGTACCGCTTCCGCGACACCGAGCTGGCACAGTGGCTGTTCATCCTCGGTCTCGCGCTGCTCGCCCTGGGCATGGCCGCTGTCGCGGCCTGGCTGATGACGGAGGCCATCCGATGAGCGAGATCCAGACGCCGGCCCGCCCCGAGTACGCTCTGCTGGCCCTCCACGATGACCTGATCGCCCTCGCCGACGAGATGTTCACCCGAGCCGCCGAGCTCCGATCCGTCTCGCCGGCATGCTCAGACGCCGCGCTGCTCGACTTCGCCGCCGCCCAGACGATCGCCGCAGCCGACCTGACCGCGACCGCACGCTGGAGCTTCGAGACGGCCCTGTCCTGGCTGGACGCCGGCCGCGCCGCCGTGAAGCGAGCCCGACCGTGAGCGGGGCCGCCGTGCTCCTCACCGAGGCCCAGCTCGCCCTCGTGTTCGCCCTCTGCCTGGCCGCCGGCATCGTCATCGGCATCGGCATCGTCTCGGCACTGGAGCTACTGAAGGCCTGGCGAGGATCCAGACCTCACGCCGAAGGGGTGCGCCCAGCTCACCGAGCTGGACGCACCCCCGGCGCGACGAGGCGTGCCCTACTCGGCGAGCCACCGGTCAAGCGTGGGCCGCGAGGTCGAGGCCGCATCGGCGATCGTAGCTTTCGGCGATCCCGCCGCGTGCGCACGGCGGGCGAGGTCGCGCAGCTCCTCCGCAGCGGCAGCCTTACGCCCCGCAGCGTCGCGCAGCTCGCCGAGGATCGCCGCCCGCTCCCGCTCGGCACCGCGACCGGACTGGGCAAGCGCAAGGTCGATGAGCGAGCGCAGCTCCTCGGCGCTCGGCTGGTCCGGGCCTTCGATGTAGCCGATCTCGTCATCATCGATATCGACGATGACGAAGCTGACGAAGCTCGCGTTGCGGTTCGGCTTCGGGTAGCGGGAGCCACACGAGGGGCGGACGAAGACCGTGACGCCGGCCCCGGCGGGCGCCGTGTAGGCCGATGCTTCGATCCACGCGAGCTTGTGGCCGGCTTCGACGTCGGCCGCGTAGTCGGCGATCAGGTTGTCAATGGTTTCGCTTCGGTAGGTTTCCATGTAGTACATGTTACATCCCGTGGCATTACATGTCAACTGATTTACGTATATGCCGTTGAGCCGGGCGGCGAGCTGTGAGCGGGCTGGCCGGGTTCGTGATCCTCGTGGCCGTGCTCGTGATCGCCTGGACCGTGCTCGCCCTCGTGGAGGACTGACCCGTTGCCCAATCTGCTCGCCACCGGCCGCCCCTCGGCCGTCATCGTGGACTCGACCGAGACCACGCACGTCGTCTACTGCTCGGCCTGCCGGGCCTCGTGGATCTACCTCGACGCCGTCCTCGCCGAGGAGCGCGCGACCTCGCACCGCCTCATCGAGCGAGAGCGTGCCCTGCCACGCTGCAGCGTGGACGGGTGCAGCGAGTACGGCGTCGCACGTGGTCTGTGCCGGCCGCACTACGACCGCCAGCGATACCAGGCCCGGAAGGCCGCCTCATGAGCCGGCAATCCAGTCGCGGCGCAGCGTGGGAGGCGCTGCGCCGCCAGGTGCTCGAGCGTGATCAGTACGTGTGCCAGTACTGCGGCGCCGAGGCGACCGAGGCCGATCACGTCATCCCGAAGGACGCCGGGGGCCGCGACGAGCTCGACAACCTCGTCGCCTCGTGCAAGCCGTGCAACGCCCGCAAGGGCAACCGGATCGGGGGCCGGATCACGTGGTTCAACCGTCGCTGGCTCGCCGGCGTCGGCTGACGCCCCCGTTTTTCTGAGCGAGGCGGAGATCACCCCGCCCCCAGTCTTGATTTTCACGCACGAGTCCCAAACATTTCAGACCAAAGGAACCCCAGATGAGCGGAGCAAACCAAGGCCCGATCAGCGCCACCGTGGAGGCCCAGATAGTCGCCGATCTCGACCGAAAAGCCGCCGATGACGACGACTCGTTCGTCGGCGCCGTTGCCGAGTTCATCGCCGCCAGCGAATGGCTCGGCCCGCAGCACAAGCCGGCCCTGGTGACCCTCCGCGCCCTCGCCCGCCAGCTTGATCAGCGCGTCACGGCCGCCATGGTCTCCCAGTTCGGCGTCGCCTTCCGCGATCTCCGCGCCCAAGCGCCGGCCGCCGCCGGCGACGACGACGGCGAGGTCGACAGCATCCTGGACGAGGCCCGCAACTCGTGAGCGTCCTCGCGCCGGCCCCGCCCGAGCGACCCGCGTGGATGCCGGCGCGATTCTCGCCGCCCCTCGTCGCCGGCTTCCCCTCGCATGGCGACTGGCTGCTGCGCCTGGTCGACCTCGTGTGGAGGCTCCCGGACGGCAGCCCGATCGACCTCGACCCATGGCAGCGCTGGCTGATCCGCGCCGCGCTCGAGGTCTACCCGGACGGCCACCCGCGAGCCGGCGAGCTGCGATACCGGCAAGTGCTCATCAGCGTCAGCCGCCAGAACGGCAAGAGCGTGCTCGGCGCGATCTTCGGCCTGTACGGGCTCGTGCGCGAGGCCGGCGCCCTCGTCATCGGTATCGCCTCGTCGGCCGAGCAGGCCCGCATCATCTACGCCCGGCTGCTGTCGGTCATCCGCGGGAATCGGCAGCTCGCCGCCCGATTCAAGCGCCTGACCGATACCCGCGGCATCCAGTCCGTCGACGGCGGCCGCTACGAGATCAAGCCGTCCAAGTCGGCCGCCGTGCAAGGCCTGGACCTCACGGTAGGCCTGGCCGACGAGCTGCACCTGACCAAGCGCGAGCTGTGGTCGGATATGGTCAACGGCACCGCGGCCCGCCGCAACGGCATCGTCATCGGCCTGACGACCGCCGGCGACGAGACGAGCGAGCTACTCATCGACCTCTACGGCATCGCCGACGACCCGCCCGAGCGGTTCGGGTTCTTCATCTGGGAGGCACCCGAAGCGCGCGTGCCGGCCGATGACGAGACCCTCGGCCGCTACCTCGTCGCCGCCTCACCGGGCCTGGCATGCGGCCGCCTCGATCTGGAGACGGCGATCAGCGACGTGCGCGGCATGGCCGAGGCTGACGTCATCCGCTACCGGCTGAACCGCTTCACGTCATCGACTAACGCGTTCATCACGGCCACGCTCTGGGCCTCCCGCCGGCGCCGCACCGGCGAGTTCCCGGCCGGCCGGGCGATCTTCGCGATCGACCGGACGCCCGACTGGGGGTTCGCCTCGATCGTCGCGACCGTCAAGGCCGGCGAGCTGACCGCGGCCGAGCTCGTCGCCTCGATCGCCAAGCCGACTCTCAGCCAGCTCGTCAACGTTTGCGTCGACCTCGCCCGGCATCAGCCGCTGACCTTCGCCATGGACGGGTACGCCCTGAAGGATCTCGGCGCCGAGCTGAAGAAGCGCGGCCTGCCGGTCTGGATCGCCACGCAAGGCGACGTCATGGGCGCCTCGGCGCTGCTCTACGCCAAGCTCGCCGCCGGCCAGCTCGAGCACGACGGCGCCGAGCTGCTGAACCTGCAGGCACCCCGCACCGTCCGCAAGAACGTCGGCGACGGGTTCCGCATCAGCCGTAAGGACTCGTCCATCGAGATCGACGGCATCATGGCCCTCGCCCTCGGCGTGTTGGCCGCCGAGACACGCACCGACGACACCCTGCAAGTGTTCTAAATTTTGGAATCCGCAGACTTGTCCCCGTTCGATCACGACGACGGGAGACAGGCTCATGGGGCGGTTCGCTGACTGGCTGTTCGGCCCGGCCGAGCCGGCCGTGCGCGCCGAGACCCCGCCGGCCTCCGACCCGTCCACGGCGATCACTGCCCCGCCGCGCTCGGCGGCCCGGCGGGCCGTGACGACAGGCGACGCGTTCTCGATCTCGATGGTCTACCGCGGCATCCAGATCCACGCCGTCGCCGCCAAGCAGCTCTCGCTCGGCGCCGAGCGCGGCGGCAAGGCCGTCAAGTCCACCCCGTCGCTGCTGCGCCGGCCCGACGTGAGCATGTCGCGCTCGGCGTTCATCGAGCAGTCCGTCGTGTCGCTGGCCTGCACCGGCAACGCGTACTGGCTGAAGACCCTTGACGAGGCCGGGCAGGTCCGAAACGTCGAGGTGCTGAATCCGCTGGACGCCGCC
Organism: Agromyces archimandritae; assembly: GCF_018024495.1. Classification (NCBI taxonomy): domain Bacteria; kingdom Bacillati; phylum Actinomycetota; class Actinomycetes; order Micrococcales; family Microbacteriaceae; genus Agromyces; species Agromyces archimandritae. The sequence continues at coordinate 2,745,614 of NZ_CP071696.1, read as the reverse complement.
CCGCTCGCCGACGAGGCCGGCCGGCTCGCCGGCTACCAGTACCGCGGCCGCACCCTCGCCCCGCGCGAGATCCAGCACCTGAGTCTGCTGCGCGTGCCCGGCTCCCTGAAGGGCCTCGGCCCGATCCAGGCCGCCCAGATCGAGCTGCGCGGCGCCCTGGATCTCCGCGACTACGCCGCGAACTGGTTCGAGGACTCCGGCGTACCCAACGGTGTGCTGAAGTCGGACCAGCACCTCACGGCCGATGCCGCCAAGCAGGCCAAGGCCACCTGGCAGGAATCGCAGGGCGCGCGCAAGGGCGTCGCCGTCCTCGGCGCCGGCCTCTCGTACCAGCAGATCTTCCTCTCGCCGGCCGACGCCCAGTTCCTCGAGTCGCAGAAGTTCACCGTCACCCAAGTCGCACGTCTGCTCGGCGTGCCTGCCTCGCTCATGCTCGCCTCGGTCGAGGGCTCCACCCAGACCTACGCGAACGTCGAACAGGACTGGCTCGGCTACGTGCGGTTCTCGCTCATGTCCTACCTCGTGGAGATCGAGGACGCCCTGACCGAGCTGCTGCCGCGCGGCGTCGAGGCCCGCTTCAACGTCGAGGGCCTGCTGCGCAGCGACACCACGACCCGCTACGCGGCGCACCGCACCGCGATCGAGGCCGGCTTCATGACCGTCGCCGAGGTCCGCGAGATCGAAAACCTTGGCCCCATGCCCGCCGCCGCGCCAGCTCCCGAGCCGGCCGCGCCGGCCCCGTCCGCCGCCGAGGAGGCCACCGAATGACCGACTACGCCCGCCTGCTCGCCGAGCACGCCACGCGCGAGCTCGCGATCCGCTCGACCGACACCGACCGCCGCGAGATCACCGGCATCGCCGTCCCCTGGGGCCAGCGCGCCGATATCGGCGGCTGGTTCACCGAGGAGTTCGAGCGCGGCTCGATCCAGGACTCGGACGGCGCCCTGTACTTCTACGGGCACCGCGAGCCGATCGGGCGCATCATCGCCTACCGCGACACGGATGAGGGATGGGAGATCACCGCCGTCGTGTCCAACACGCGCGCCGGCGACGACGCCCTGACCCTCGCCCGTGACGGCGTGCTCACCCGACACTCGGTCGGGTTCCGCTTCGACCAATACCAGGTCGATGAGTCCGGCGATATCCCGCACATCACCCACACGCGCGCCAAGGTCCACGAGGTCAGCCTCGTGCCGTTCCCCGCCTACGACGGCGCCGTTGTCACCGACGTCCGACACGCCCACCAGCCCACCACGAAGGAGACCCCGATGGACCCCGAAGAGACCGTGCGCGAACTCGCCACCGAGCTCGAGCACACCCGCAACGCTGTCGACGAACTCGAGCGGCGCTTCACGATGGACTCGGCGCCGGCCGCGCCGGCGCCCGACACCCGCTCGGCCGGCGAGGTGCTCCGCGCGATCGTCGCCGGCGACGAGACGACCATCGCCGCCTACAACCAGCTCATGGAACGCGCCTACACCGGCGGCACCACGGCCGACGCGCCCATTCAGGACGCGTGGATCGGCGACCTGACCAGGCTGTTCGACGCCTCCAGCGGTGTGCTGGCCGCAGCGTTCTCGACCGGTTCGCTGCCGGCCCAGGGCATGACGATGGAGTGGGGCGAGCTGGCCAGCAACACCGTCACGGTCGACAAGCAGGCCGCCGAGGGCGATGACCTCGCATACGGCAAGGTGACGCTCACGACCCGCACGTCGCCCGTGTCGACCTACGGCGGGTACACGCAGTTGTCCCGCCAGGCGATCGAGCGCTCGACGCTGCCTCTGCTGAACCGGTCCCTTGAGGCCCTGGCGATCGCCGCCGGCGCCCGCAAGAAAGCCGTGCTGCGCGCCGCGTTCAACACCCTCGTCGCCTCGCGCGTGGCCCTCGCCGACGACGCCGGCGTGGTCGGCCTCGGCGCGACGCTGGCCGCCGCCGAGGCCGGTCACTGGGAAGACGCACTGGTCGACGCCGCCCTCAAGTACGACACCGAGAACGCCGCCCCCGAATCGCTCATCGTCTCGCCCCACGTGTTCAAGGCCCTGCGGGCGCTCACCGTCGACGGCGAGCGGGTCTTCACCGTCGCCGAGAAGAACGCTTCGGGCACCCTGAACCTGCCCGGCCTCACCGGCAACCTCGCCGGCCTGCCCGTCCGCCTCGACCCCGGACAGTCGACCCCCTCGGCCGTGTTCGTCAACGCCCGCGCCATCCGCCAGTACGACAGCGCCCTCGTCTCCCTGCAGGACGAGAACATCATCAACCTGTCCAAGGACTTCAGCGTCTACCGCTACGGGGCGATCGCCCCCGAGGTGCCCCAGCTCGTCGTTCCCGTGAAGATCCAGGCGGCCTAAGCCATGGCCTCCGCCGAGCTCGTCGCCCGCCTGACTGTCTACGTCAAGGCCGGCGCTACACACGTCGATGCCGCCGACGAGGCGTTCATCAGCGAGTGCCTGAGCGAGGCGGAGGCCCTGGTAGCCGCCCTCGTCGGCACGACCGAGGTTCCGGCCGCAGTCCTCGACCGGGCGCGCATCGAGGTCGGATCCGAGCTGTACAACCGGCGAGCCGCACCCAACGGCATCAGCCAGTTCGCTGCCGCCGACGGGTCGGCCATCCGAGTCGCCCGCGACCCGATGGTTGCCGCCTACCCGATCCTCGCGCCCTTCCTGCCGGTGGGGTTCGCATGAGCCAGCTCGGCGACCTCCGTCAGGAATTGGTTGACGCGCTCGACGGTCTCGACCTCAACCTCTACACCCACGTCCCCGGCCGCATGGCCCTGCCGGGCGCGTTCATCATGGCCGGCTCGCCCTACATCGAATCGGGGGAAACGCTCGGCGAGCGAACCGTCCGATTCGAGGTTGTCGTCTGCACCCAGGCCGGCGACAACAACTCCGAAACGTCAGCTCTGGACGAGCTGATCGAGTCCGCCCAAGCCGCGCTGGAGGCCGAGGACTGGCTGGTCGAACAGGTCAGCCAGCCCTACGCCATGTCCTTCAACAACGCCCAGGGCCTCGTCACCGCCATCACCGTCACGACACCCGTGACCTTCACCCAAGGAGCATGAAATGGGTTCACGTCGAATCAGGGGCAACAAGAAGCCCGTCCTCACCCTCGGCACGCCCGGCACCGACCAGTCCGCCGACATCATCTCGTGGAGCATCGAGAACGAGGAGGCCGACTCGGACGTCGTGACGTTCGAGGATGCCGCCGCCGGCGGAGCCCGCCAGTTCTTCCTGCGCGGCTCTGCGATCCAGTCCACCGACACGACGGCATTCTGGCGGTACGTGTGGGAGAACACCGGCGAGACCGAGGTTCCCTACACGATCGCCCCGCACGGCAACGAGACCCCCTCGTCCGCCGAACCGCACTTCGTGGGCACCCTCACGATCGGCCCCAAGCCGAAGATGGGCGGCGAGGCCTCCACCAGCTCCACGAGCGCGTTCCAGTTCGATTTCGAGTTCGAGATCGACGGCGAGCCGACCCTCGACGACGGCGCGGCCGGCTGATGGCCCAGGTCGGCAGCGACTTCCACCGGGGCGCCGCCGTCCAGGTGGAAGGCCTCGCCGACGTCAGCCGGCGCCTGCGGGCCGCCGGCTCCGACCTGAGCGACATGAGCGAGCTCATGCACCAGCTGGGCACCATCGTGATCGCCGCCGCCGTCGTCCCGCGCGACTCCGGGTCGCTGGCCGGTACGCTCCGCGCCGGCCGAGGCAAGACGAAGGCCGTCGTCCGGGCCGGCTACAAGTCCCGCGGCGCCCACGCCGGCGTCGTCCACTACGGCGACCCGCACCGCGGCACCCGCCCCCAACCCTTCCTCACCGACGCCCTCAGACGCTCCCAGGGCCGCGTCGTCGCCGAGCTGGCCGCCGGCCTGACCGTCATCATCCGCAAGCACGGGCTGAAGTAGCCCGCAACCGAAAGGCACACCATGGCATTCGACTTCGACTCCCTGACCCTCGGCGAGGTCGCCGTGATTGAAGACCTCTCCGGGCAGTCCATCGCGACCATCGCCGATACCGTCTCGCCCAAGGGCAAGGCGCTGGCGGCCGTCGCCATGGTCGCCCGCCGCCGCGCCGGCGAGCCGGCCTTCACGTTCAACCAGGCCATGGCCTTGACCCTCGACCAGGCCAACGACCTCATCGGCCTGAACGACGAGGAGCCGGCCGAGGACTCCGACGAGGGAAAAGGCGAGCGCTCCGAGCCGAGCGCGACCGTCTGAAAGCCCAGTTCGTGCTGCTCGGCATCGCACCAAGCGAGTACGAGCAGCTGACCATCGGCGAACGCGCAGCGATCGCCCACGAAGCCAACCGGCAGCGCCGGCGACGATAGCGGAAGGAGCATCATGGCCGGCAATCAGGTCGTCGTCTCGATCCTCGGCAACGCCAAGAGCCTCCAGTCCGCTCTCGGCTCCAGCCAGACCGGGCTGGCAAAGTTCGGCAAGGTCGCCGCTGCCGCCTCCGCGGCCGCAGCGGCCGGCCTCGCCGCGCTCGGCACGAAGGCCGTGAAGTCGGCCTCCGAGCTCGAGCAGAACATGGGCGGCATGCAGTCCGTGTTCAAGGGCGCGTCCGGGCAGATGGAGAAGTGGGCGGCCAAGGCCGCCTCGAGCGTGGGCCTGGCCAAGTCCGAGTACGCCGGCCTTGCGACCGTGCTCGGCTCGCAGCTGAAGAACATGGGCGTCGCCCAAGATCAGCTCGCCGGCCAGACGAACAAGCTCGTCGGCCTCGGCGCCGACCTCGCCGCCCAATTCGGCGGGTCGACCTCGGATGCCGTGGGCGCGCTGTCGTCGCTGCTGCGCGGCGAGCGTGACCCGATCGAACGCTACGGCGTCTCGATCAACGAGGCCGCCATCCAGGCGAAGATGGCCGAGATGGGCCTGTCCGGCCTGTCCGGCGAGGCCGAGAAGAACGCCAAACTCCAGGCCACCCTCGCGCTGCTGACCCAGCAGACCGCCGACGCCCAGGGCGCGTTCAGCCGCGAGTCCACGACGCTCGCCGGCGCGCAGCAGCGCGTGGCCGCCGGCGCCGAAAACCTCTTCGCCACCCTCGGCACGTCGCTGCTGCCGGCCGTGACCGGGGTGACGGCCGGCATCGGCGCGCTGCTGAACCGCATGCAGGAATCGACCGCGTTCGCCGCGTTCACCGCCCGCCTGACGGCCGTATCCAACGGCATCGCCGACTTCCTGTTCGGTCTGATCAACGGGACCACGAAGATCGACGTTGGCGGCATGTTCCAGTCCATCCTCGACGGGGCCGTCAGCGGCGTTCAGAAAGCCGCAACGTGGCTGTCGGGGGGCGGAGCCTCAACCATCGTCAATAGCTTCGTGTCGAGCCGCACGGCGCTGCTGGATGCCGGCCTCCAGGTCTTCCCCGCGATCCTCGACGCCCTCATGGCGGCAGTGCCCGCAATCGTGACCGGCCTGCTGAGCCTGGTGACGCAGCTGGCGATGACGTTGACCGCCCAGGCGCCCACTCTCCTCGCCGGCGCCGTGGCACTGTTCCAGAGCCTGCTGAGCGCCGTTCTGACGGTCCTGCCCGGACTGCTCACCCTCCTCGGCGGCCTGCTGCCGGTCATCGTCGAGTCACTGCTGGCAATGATCCCCGGCCTGCTGGAAACCGCCGTGGCGCTGTTCACCGCGATCGTTGAGGCGATCCCGGTCATCCTGCCGCCGCTGCTGGCCGCGATCGTCGACATGCTGCCCAGCCTGCTGAAAACCCTGCTCGGGCTGATCCCGGCGATCCTGGACGCAGCGATCAGCCTGTTCACCTCGCTCGTGAAGGCGCTGCCGGTCATCCTGCCGCTGCTGATCGGGGCGATCCTCGACCTGCTGCCGCGGATCCTCTCGACCGTCATCGGCATGATCCCGAAGCTGATCGACGCCGCGATCAGCCTGTTCACCGGCATCGTCTCGGCGATCCCCCAGGTGCTGCCGCTGATCATCCGAGCCCTGATCGACCTCGCCCCGAAAATGGTCGGCACCCTGATCGGCCTGGTCCCCCAGCTCGTCCAGGCCGGCGTCAACCTCGTCGCCGGCCTCGTCAAGGGTCTCTGGGATGCGGCCGCCTCGGTCGGCTCGGCGCTGCTGGAGATCGTCAAGGGCGCCGTCGGCGACTTCCTCGGCTTCCTCGGCATCCACTCCCCGTCAACCCTGTTCGCCAGCTACGGCAAGAACCTCGTGCAGGGCCTTGTGCAGGGCCTGGATCGCAACGGCGGCCTGGTCGACCGCAGCCTCGACGGCCTCGCCGGCCGCTTCGACGGGTTCAGCCCGACGCTGGCCGCCCCCGAACTGGCCGGCAGCGCTGGCGGGTCCCTGGCCGGCGCCGGCGCCGGCGGAGCCGTCTACAACGTGTACGTCAACGCCCTGAACCCGACCGCCGAGACCGGCCGCGTCATCGTGCAGTCCATCCGCGACTACGAGCACGCAGGGGGCCGACTGTGATCATCGAGCGCCCCCTGCTCGGCCGCGTCGATATCCAGGCGCTCGAGGCCGACGAATGGGTCACCTACCTGCCGAACGCGACCGGCGTGACGATCCGCCGAGGCGGCGCCCGCGACGGCCTGGGCGTCCGCACCGACGTCGGCCTGCTGACGTTCACACTCCGTGACGCCCAAGACCCCCTCGCCGGCGGCACGTTCGTGCCCGGCCAGCAGGTGCGTGCCCTCACCGGCTACGTGCCGGCATACGACGTCGCCCACCCCGCCGGCCTCGTCTATGACGCCGGCGGGTTCGACGCCCTGCCTGAGGGCACCGTCGATCTGGACGGCTGGACCCCCGTCGCGCCGGCGACGATCGAGATCTACCCGTGGGGTGTCACCAGCGGCCAGAAGAGCCTGACGGTTCGCGGGGCCGGCGGCATCGCGCACCGTCCGCTGTCCGGCCTCGTGCCGGGGGTCCAATACACGCTCGCGGCGTCGGTCATCAACGTCAACGAGGGGTGGACGCAGGCCATGCTCGGCGTGGCCGAGCTGGCGAATCCGACCGTGCTCGCCACCGTGCCCTACGAAGAGCCGGCATGGATGGCCTACACGTTCATCGCGTCCGCTGAGACGCACACCCTCCAGCTGGCCAGCACCGGGTCAGTATGGGTGACATGGGATGACGTCACCGTGACAGCATCCGCCTGGACCGAGCACGTGCCCGAGCAGGCCGAGCTGCTGTTCACCGGCCGTATCGCCGATATCGGTGCCGCCTACCCGATGGACAAGGCCAGCGGCCGCGTCCACTCGCTGGCGACAGTCACGGCCGCCGATGCTGTCGGCCGGCACACGACGACGCCCCGCAGCGGCGCCCTCGTCGACGGCGGCTTCGAGACGTTCGAGGCCCGCATCGCGCGCCTTGCCGCCTCGGCGCAGGAGCCTGTCGACGCGCCCGCCATCGGCGCCCCGCGGGAGGTGTACGCGTTCTAATGGCCACCTGGAACTACACTCTCGCCGGCGGCTACCAGCTGCGCCTGATCGTCAATCAGGGCACCCAGAACGTGGGCGGCAACTACACGCCGGCCCCGTCGAGCCTGCGCCTGGTCAAGGGGTCCGGGTCGGGTAAGTGGGCTGACGGCCCGCACTACTGGTCGGTTCGGGTCGGCACGTTCTACGCCGAGGGGTCCATCCCCAGTTACGACTTCCGCGGCAGTGTCACCGAGATCGTGCTGTGGTCTGGCACCCCGAACCTGACCCACAACGCCGCCGGCTACCTAACCGCGGCCGTCGCCGCCGGTTTCGACGACAACAACGTCTGGGGCGAGCTCGGTGACGGGAACATCGCCAGCTCGATCACGTTCTCGCGGATCCCGAAGACGCCCGGCGCCCCGACAGGCCTGTCCGCCGGCGCGACGACTGCCTCGAGCGTCACCCTGGCTTGGAAGGCCCCCGGCGACAACGGCGGCAAGTCGATCACCGAATACCAGGTGCAGTTCGCCACGAACTCGGCGTTCACCGCCGGCGTCGGCACGAAGACATTCAGCGGATCCGGCACGACCGGCAAGACCGTCCCCGGCCTCACTCCCGGCCCGGCGTACTACTTCCGGGTGCGGGCCCGCAACGAACGCGGCTACTCCGGGTACTCCGGTACGGTCTCGAAAACGCCGGCGCTGCCGGCGCCGACGCTCGCCGCGCTGACGCAGACGACCGGCGGCGCGCTCGTGGTGAACTGGTCGGCGCCGTCCCCGTCGACAGGCCTGACCGGCTACCGCGTCCAGATCGCCACGAACTCGGCGTTCAGTGCGAACCTGATCAACGTCGACATCTCGGGCACCGGCACGAGCTACGCCCGCACCGGCCTGATCGGCGGCCGCCACTACTACGTCAGGGTCGCCGCCCGCACCGCCGGCGGCATCAACACCTACTCGGGTGCGCGCTCGCACCTGCTGGTGCTGGAGTCCGGCAACCTCGCCGGCTGGAGCCGGGTCGGCACCAAGCCGGCCGCCGTCAGCTACTTCACAACCTCGGGCCTTCGCCGAGGCACCGCCGGCGGCAAACAGGCCCTGTGGCTCGAATCGCTCTCCACGGCCGGGGCGAGCCTGCCGGCCAACGCGCACGGCATCCAACGCACCGTCACCGGTCTGACGGTCGGCAAGGCGTACCGCCTCGAGGCATCCGGCCTCCGCTCCGGGGCGCCGGCCGGCGACGCCTACCGGCTCCGCGTCGTCGGCGAGGGCGACGGCCCCGCCGTCACCCTCGGCACCGCCTCGACCTCGCTCGGGTCCGTCGAGTTCGTCGCCGACGCCACGAGCGCTGTGCTCCAGATCCTGCTCGCCGAGGCCGTCACCGTCGCCGGCGCGACCGACTCGGTGGAGCGCGCCGGCTTCCACGGCATCCGCCTGCTGGAGCTTGCCACCGACTACCCGCAGCGCCTCCGCGAGACGATCCTCGAGTCCGACCTCGCCACACACTTCGACCTCGCATGCAACTCGGTCGGCGCGACGTGGAGCGTCGGCCCGGACGGCACGACCCGGTTCCAGCTGCCGGGCACCGCCCTGCCGGTATCGGCGATTTTTTCCGACGAGATCGACGACAGCGCCCATTCCTACATCGACGTGACCGCCGGCTACGACACACGTGCCATGGTCAACCGCCTCGAGGTCACCAACTACGGCGTGGACGCCGCCCGCACCAACGAGCAGAACGACACCCTCGTCGTCTCGTCGCCGGCCTCGATCGCCGCCTACGGCACCCGCTCGCAGACACTCCGCACCAACCTCTACGCCGAAGCGCCCTACGACGAGTCGTTGACCGCCCGCCTGGCCGCGATCCTCGACGCCCGCGACGAGCCCGAACTGCTGATCTCGCAGCTGCGCCTGAACGCGCAGCAAGACCTCACCATGGCCGCCGGCCTCGACGTCGGCCAACGCATCCTCGCCCGCTTCAACGGGCACGAGCAAGACTCCCAGATCATCGCGATCACCCACGACATTCAGCCGGCCCGCTGGCTCGTCACCCTCGACCTGCAACCCCTGGAGTAACCCCGTGGCCTTCCAGCGACTCGAAACCGAGATCCAGCGGCTCATGAACCGTGTGGCCGAGCTCGAGCGCGCCGCCGCCGTCACCGACTGGGAGCCGCTGAACGCCTACCTCGCGTCCGGCGTCAGCTACGTCGCCGATGGCGACACGGCCAATGCGGGCCTGTTCGCCCGCCGCGTCGGCCCGAACGTCGAGCTGCGCCTCATGAACGTGCGTATCGACTCGGTGAGCGTGCCAGCGAACGGCAACATCGGCAACCGCACGCTACTGACCGGTCTGCCTGCCCGGTACCGCCCGGCCCACGTGGCGGCGATGACGCCGTCCTCGGCCGGCCGTCTGTGGTCCGGCACAGTCACGGCATCCGGCATCCTCGTCGCCGCCGCGATCCAGCCCGACGCGACCGCATCCGGTGCCGTGACCCTGACAAACGAAACCCTCTCTGGCTGGGCGTACTACCCGGCCGCGAGCTGATCACCCACACGAAAGGAACCCCACCATGTCCCGCAACGCACAGCAGGCTCTCGCCTGGGCCGAGGCGCACCCGACCCGCGACGGCGGCACCTGGTCGCAGTGGTGCCAGAGCCTCATCGTCCGCGCCCTCGACCTTGGCGCCGCCGGCGACGCACACCAGGCATGCACGGCGTCCAAGATCGTCTCGACCGACCCGGCTGCAGCGCCGGCCGGCGCCCTGCACTGGTGGCTGAACGGCGCCGGCACCTCCGGGCACGTCGCCCTCGAGGTCGGCGGCGGCGAGGTGCTCATGACCGACGCGCCTACCGGCGACCAGTGGCCCGGCCACAACACCGTCGGCGTCACGACCGTCGCCCGATACAACGCCAAGGGCAACGGGTACCGCTACGTCGGATGGTCGCGCGACATGGCCGGCCAGGCCCTGACGATCACCACGGCCGCGCCAGCCGCGCCGAAGCCGGCCACAGGCAGCATCGGCCCCGTCATCCGCTCCGGGAGCGACTGGGCGTACCGGCGCCCGGCCGGCGAACTCGCCAAGCGCGTCGCGCGCGCGCTGATCGCTCGCAAGCGGCTGCCGGCGGCCTACCCGAACGACGGCGACCCGCGTGAAGCATTCGACACCGCCGTGCAGAAGACGCTCTCACACTCGGGCAGCTTCATCGGCCGCCTCGACGGCAAGATCGAGCGCGGCGGCTGCTACGGCATCCAGGACTACGCGGCCCGGTTCGGTGACTACACCAAGCGCGGCGGCATCCAGGACGGCAAGCCCGAAGCGCTCTCGTGGGAGTGCTTCGCGCTCGGCCTCGAGCGCCCGTGACCATGGACGCCTCGATCGTCGTGGCGATCATCGCCGGCGTCGTCGCGCTCGGCTCGGCACTGCTGGCCGCCCACCAGGCCCGCAGCGCCCGCCGCGCCGGCCGCACCGAGCAGCTCGAGGCCAAGCTCGACCAGGCCACCGAAGACCGGCACCTGCTCTACCTGTGGAACCGGCAGCTCGTGGATCACATCTACCGAGGCCTCGGCCCGCCGCCACCGGCGCCGCCGCCCGGCCTGTTCACCAACGACTGACCCGGAAGGAGGAACCCCCCATGGCAACCATCAGCCCCAAGGTCAACGCCGCCGCCGGCGGCGCGGCCGTCGCGGCATCCGTGACGACAATCGCCGCGTGGATGCTGCGCCAGCTCGCCGGCGTCGAGCTGCCGGCCGACGTGCAGGGCGCGATCACCGTCGTGCTCGCCGCCGCCGGCGCCTGGATCGCCGGCTACGCCAAGAGCGACGGCAAGCACGAAGCATGATCGCCCGGGCCGGCCTTCGTCACTGGGGGGAAGGCCGGCCCCCGCTGCTTTGCCCGGGCCGTGTCGGCGGTCGGTCTCGACGCGGCACGTACACACGTGGAAGTGCTTCTTGGGCGGCCCGCATCGACTCCTCGCGCGGCCGGAAGTAGTACTTCATCGATCCCGCATCCGTGTGCCGCATGTTGGCCTGTACAACCGGCCCAGATGCGCCCGCCTCGAGCTGCTCTGTCGCGTACCAGGCCCGCAACCGGTGGGGCCGGCCACCTGTGATGCCCGCGCGCGCGAACAGGCGGGAGAGCGTCGCTGAGACGCTTGCGGCACGCACGTGTCCGCCATCGACGCCTGGGAAAAAGAAGCCCGTGCGCGGCCAGTGCTGCAGTTCCTCCCACACGATCGAGTGGACCGGCCGCCAGACCTCGCGATCACGGCCGCCCTTCGCTTCGCGCGTCAGGATCCGCCTCCACCGCCAGTCAATCGACTCGCCCGCGACGGCGGCGATCTCGACCGCTCGCAGGCCCTGGTATGCGTGCAGCAGTACGTAGAGTCGCGCCGAGCGCTTGTGAGCCACGAGCACGGCGGCCTGGAGCTCGTCCGTCGTGATCGGGTTCGCTTCGCTGTGCACTGCGCGCAGTCTCGGCAGTCGTCCTGCTGGATTGTCGGGCCGGTGGCCCTCGTCCTGGAGGAAACCGAAGATCGTGCGCATGCGTGACTGCAGGTTGTGACGGGTGCTCGATGCGAGCGGCCGGGCCAGATAGGTCAGCAGGTCGATGCGACTGATCTCCAGTAGGCTTTTCCCGATCTCGCGCGTCATGCGTCGCCACTGGGATGTGTAGTCGGCTATCGTGCGCTCGGCGTAGCCGGCTGCGCGGGCCTCAGCGACCCACGCACCTATGAGAACCTCATCGATGTCATGCGTATCCATACCGAACGTAGGACTCAGCCACCCCCCGGTTCGCCAGCCTATCGCGTCCCCAAATCGGGGGGTCAAGGTCCTACCCCCGTAGGCGTCGGATGGTGCTCTGTGGCACGACGAGCGATCCTCGCGGCCCGACCGGTACCACGCCGAAGTAGTCGCGGTGCCGCCGCAGCGCGTAGATCGTCGTGCCGAGGAGCACCGCGGCCAGGTCCAGCGGCAAGAGTGCCGGCAGCTCATCGAGCCGGCTCGACAGGGTGACGACACCTGACATGTCACCGTGACGCTCGACGCCGGCCGCAGGTGTCCGGCGTGAGCTCGCCGGGATCATCCATGCCCCGTCGACCTTGCGGGCGCCAGGTAGCTCACCGTCACGCAGCCACCTGCGCACCGTGCGCAGCGACACGGCCGTCGCGGCCGCGTAGGCCTCGGGCGTCATCGTCACGTCCGTGACGATCGCCGTGACGTCACCTGACGTCATGCCCTGTCACCCCGTCGCGCGGCCAGCTCGGCGTTCGTGAGCAGGCTGTCACGGATGATCGCCGCGTCCTCGCAGTACTCGCGCGCGAGGTCGATGCGACCCCGCATCAGGAAATCGCCCGCGATCGCCAAGTAGCGCTCGAACCGCGCCCAGTCGCCGCCGCTCACGAGCGGTTCCCGCCACGGGGCCGGCGCATCGCGTGGCCCTGGCCGCCCGGTCGCGACGCGCCGGGGAGCTGTCGCGATCGTCGCACGTCAACGCTAACGGATGCGCGGGTGCCGGCCCGGCCGGTGGTCATTCGATGCTCGCGAGCCATTCCCGGTATTCCCCCTTGAGATCGCCGAGGCCCCCGCCCGTCGCGAGGCCCGTGCGCGTGATGCCGATCTGCGTCCGCCCCGACGGCGTCGGGCTCGCGGATGCCGTGAGCGCCCCCTCATCGAGCCGCCACCTGGCCGTCGGGTACTTCACGCCGCGGCTGACGGCATCCGGTTCGCGGCCGAGGCGCGCCACGAGGCCGGCGATCAGCGCGGCGAGCACCTCGTCCTCCGTGCGCCCCTCGCTGCCCGGCAGGGTGCGCGTGACGGAGACCTCGAAGCTGCCGTCGGCGCGCTGGCCGGGCAGTCGGATGCCGCGCACCTGCTCGTAGGCGACCGTGAGGCCCTGCGCCCACCACGCATCCACCCCGAAGTCCTCGACGAGCAGCCGGGCGATCTCGGTGTGCGTGCGAGTGGTCGCGTCCTCGCCGTCGAGCAGGGCGAACCAGGCGTCGCGGCTCTTGCCGGTGGCGCGTTCGACGGCCTCGTTGCCGGTCAGTTCCGTGCTCGCGCCGACGCCGCGACGTGCGGCCCCCGGGCGCCGCGTCCCCCGCTCCCCCATGCCGCCACGCTAGCGTGCGGGCGCGCCGGGCGCCAGAGCGATGGCGGGAAGCCGGTCAGTCGGCGGGGTGCACCCGGGCGATCGCGAGGAAGTCGGCCACGGTCAGCTGCTCGCCGCGGGCGGCGGGAGCTGGACCCCTGCCGGACCGGATCCCAGGTGCGCCCGGGCGATGGCGAGGAAGTCGGCGACGGTCAGCTGTTCGCCGCGGGCGGCCGGGTCGATGCCGGCCGATTCGAGCACGGCGGCGGCGGATGCCGTGGTGCCGCCGAGCCTGCCGGAGAGCGATTGGCGGAGCATCTTGCGGCGCTGCTGGAAGGCGGCGTCGACGAGGGCGAAGGTCGCGGCCCGTTCGGTCTCGGTGCCGGGCGGGTCGTGGCGTTCGAAGGCGACGAGCACCGAGTCGACATTCGGCACCGGCCAGAACACCTGGCGGGACACCTGCCCGGCGGTGCGCCAGTCGGCGTACCAGGCGGCCTTGACGCTCGGTGCACCGTAGACCTTCGAGCCGGGTGCCGCGGCCAGGCGGTGCCCGACTTCGGCCTGCACCATGACGATGCCGCTCGCGAGCGAGGGGACGTGTTCCAGCAGGTGCAGCAGCACGGGGACGGAGACGTTGTACGGCAGGTTCGCGACGAGACGGACGGGCTCGCCCGGCAGCTCCCGCACCTTCAGCGCGTCCTCGGCGACGACGGTGAGCGAAGCGCCCGGCTGCATGAGCTCGACGGTGCGCGGCAGCTGTTCGGCGAGGCGCCGGTCGATCTCGACGGCGATGACGCGTGCGCCGGTCTCCAGCAGTCCGAGGGTGAGGGATCCGAGCCCGGGGCCGATCTCGAGCACCGTTTCGCCCGGCTCGACGCCGGCAGCCTGCACGATGCGGCGGACCGTGTTGGCGTCGTGTACGAAGTTCTGCCCGAGCTTCTTCGTCGGGGTGACGCCGAGGAGTTCGGCGAGGTCGCGGATCTCGGCCGGGCCGAGCAGGCGCGGAGTGGATGCCGCGGGCTCGCCGCCGCCGGCGTCCGCATCGGGCCGGTACCCGCTCATGCCCCGCTCGCCCCGCCGGTCGACCCGTCCACGGCCTCATCCTGCCATGAGCCGTACACGGCGACGGTGTTCGCCGCGAGCTGCGTGCACAGTTCGGCGAGGTCGGCGCCGAGCACCTCGGCCATGAACCGCACGGTGTGCGGTACGAGGTAGGGCGCGTTCGGGCGCCCCCGCAGCGGCGTCGGCGTGAGGTAGGGGGCGTCGGTCTCGACCATGATGAGCTCCCGCGGCAGGATGCGGAGCGCTTCGCGGAGGTTCTCGGCGTTCTTGAACGTGACGTTGCCTGCGAATGAGCAGTACCAGCCGGCATCCGCCGCGATCCGGGCGAGCTCTTCGCCGCCCGAGAAGCAGTGGAACACGGTGCGCTCCGGCGCCCCGACCCGGCGCAGGGTCGCCACGACGTCGTCGTGCGCGTCGCGGTCGTGGATCTGCAGGGCCAGGCCGTGCCGCCTGGCGATGTCGATATGCGCTTCGAAGGAGCGGAACTGGGCGGGGCGGCCCTCGTCGTCGGTGCGGAAGAAGTCGAGCCCCGTCTCGCCGACGGCGCGCACCCGTGGGCGGGCGGCGAGCTCGTCGATGCCGGCGAGGTGTTCGTCGAGGGCGCTGGATGCTTCGAGGCCGGGCGCGTCGTTCGGGTGCAGAGCGACGGCGGCGAGCACGCGGGCGTCGGCGGCGGCCAGTTCGGCCGACCAACGGCTCGTGGCGAGGTCGGTGCCGACCTGCACGACACCGGCGACGCCGACCGCTTCGGCGCGCGCGAGGTGCTCGGCGGCGTCGATGGGCAGGGCGCCGTCGGCGATCTCGAGGTGCGTGTGGTTGTCGTAGACGGCCACCGGCAGCGGCTCGGGCGACGGCGGGTACTCGTGCCTGCCCCCGTCGGAGCGGGCGCGGAGGTGTGCCTCGCTCACGGCCGGCCTCACTCCCCGGATTCGATGCGCGGGAACAGCGCCTCGAGGGGGGCGACGCGCTCGCCGAGCACGGCGTGGTCGGCGCGGTCGATGCGGGCGTCCGCGACGGCCCCGGGGGCGCCGAGCGCCGTCCACAGCTTCGCGGTCGCCTTCGGCGCGACCGGCGAGAGCAGCACGGCGAGCGTGCCGAGCCCGCGGTACGCGGTCGCGAGCACGGTCCCGAGCCGTTCGCGCTTCGCCGGGTCCTTCGCGAGCGCCCACGGCTCCTGCTCGGTGAGGTAGCCGTTCAGGGCATCCACCAGCTGCCACACCTCGGCGATGGCCTCGTCGATGTGCAGGCCGCCGACGGCCGCCCACGACCGCTCGGTCGCGGCACGCTCGACGGCGCGGATCCGCTCGTCGGCAGGCTCGAGGGCCCCGGCGGCCGGCACGACGCCGTCGCAGTAGCGGGTGATCATCGCGATCACGCGCGAGGCGAGGTTGCCGAAGCCGTTGGCGAGCTCCGCCTGGTAGCGGGCCGCGAGATCCTCCCACGAGAACGAGCCGTCCTGGCCGAAGTGGATCGCGCGCATGAAGTAATAGCGGAACGCATCGGAGCCGAAGGTCTCGGTGATCTGCTCGGGGGCGATGCCGGTGAGCTTCGATTTCGACATCTTCTCGCCGCCGACGAGCAGCCAGCCGTGCCCGAAGACGCCGCGGGGCACCTCGAGGCCGGCGGCCATGAGCATCGCCGGCCAGATGACGGCGTGGAAGCGCAGGATGTCTTTGCCGACGATGTGCTGCGCCGGCCAGCGCCTGGCGAACTGCTCCTCGTCCTCGCCGTAGCCGGCGGCGGTGATGTAGTTCAGCAGCGCGTCGAACCAGACGTAGACGACGTGCGACTCGTCCCAGGGCACCTTGACGCCCCAGTCGAAGGTCGAGCGCGAGATCGACAGGTCCGCAAGGCCCGCGCGCACCCAGCCGAGCACCTCGTTGCGGGCCGACTCGGGCTGGACGAAGTCGGGGCGGGTCTCGTAGAGCTCGAGCAGGCGTTCGGCGAAGGCCGAGGTGCGGAAGAAGTAGTTCTTCTCGTGCAGCAGTTCGACGGGCTTCGAGTGGATCGCGCACACGAGCTGACCCTCGTACTCGCCGGTGCCGGCGACGAGCTCGGACTCCTGCTTGTACTCCTCGCAGCCGACGCAGTAGAAGCCCTCGTATTCGCCGGCGTAGATGTGGCCGTCGTCGTAGAGCTTCTGCAGGAACTTCTGCACGTTCCGCTCATGACGTTCGTCGGTGGTGCGGATGAAGTCGTCGTTGGCGACGTCGACGGTCTCGAGCAGCGGGATCCACGCATCCGCCACGAGCTTGTCGGCCCACTCCTTCGGCGTGACGCCGTTCGCGGTCGCCGTGCGCAGGATCTTCTGGCCGTGCTCGTCGGTCCCCGTCAGCATCCAGGTGTCGTCGCCCGCCTGGCGGTGCCAGCGTGCGAGCACGTCGGTCGCCACCTCCGTGTACGCGTGCCCGATGTGGGGCACGTCGTTGACGTAGAAGATGGGCGTGGTGATGTAGAACGAGGAGCCGTCGGCCATGCGTGCAATTCTATGGGCCGCGAGTGGATGCCCCGCTCGTGTGACGGGGCTGCGCCCTCAGCGCTCGGACTCCTCGTCGCGTTCGCGCTCCTCGCGGTGGCGGCGGCGGACGCTGCCGTCGCCGATCGCGGCCGGCACGGCCTCCTCGCTGCGGAGCCGTTCGTGCGGGGTCAGCGTTCCGAGGGTCGCATCCTGCTCTTTGATGTCGACGCCCTGCACCCGCTGGCCCGGGTAGTCGACGAGGTCCATGCCGAGCACGATCTTGCCGGCGGCGCTGCGTTTCTCGAGGGCGCGGTACGCATCCTGCACGCGGTCGAGCGGGAACACGTCGGCGATCGGCAGCTGCAGCCGGTGCGCGGCCAGGCGCGCCGTCACGCGTTCGAGCGCGATGCGGTCGCCCGCGTAGAGCTTGGTGACGCCGTGCTCCTCGACCGCATCCCAGTCGGTGATGGTGAGCACGCGCGCCGGCGGCACCCCGAGCCCGAGGGCGATGTCGGCCTGCCCGCCGAGGAAGTCGAAGAAGGCGCTGACGCCGCCCGGCGCGAGGTCGCGGATCCGCCGCTCGAGGTCGGAGCCGTACGCGAGGGCTTCGATGCCGAACTGCTGCAGGAAGTCGAGGCGTTCCTCGGCGCTCGTACCGATGACGCGCGCGCCGCGTTCGAGGGCGAGCTGCGCGGTCAGGCAGCCGACGCCGCCGGCGGCGGCCGTGACGACGACCGTGTCGCCCGGGCCCGGAGCGGCCGTGTCGATCGCCGCCCACGCCGTGGTGCCGGCGACGTAGACGGAACCGGCGACCTCCCACGGGAGCTCCTTCGGTTTCGGCACGAGCTGGCCGACGGGCACGGCGACGAGCGTGGCCTGCGCGCCGCGATCCACCCAGCCGAGCACTTCGTCGCCCGGTTCGAACCGGTCGACGTCGTCGGCGACCTCGCGCACGATGCCGGCGAGGTCGCGACCCTGCGCGGCCGGGAACTCCACGGGCCAGCGCGACGGATGCGCCCCCGAGCGGATCGACATCTCCACCGGGTTCAACCCGGTCGCGACGACCTCGACGATCGCCTCGCCCTCGCCGGGCTGCGGATCAGGCACCTCGACGACCTCGAGGGTTTCGACGCCGCCGAATTCGGAGAACCGCACTGCGCGTGCCATCTCGGACCCCCTTCCCCGGGTTCCGCTCCTATTCTCCTCCGCTCGCGCGCGGGAGTCG
Source organism: Agromyces archimandritae (assembly GCF_018024495.1). Taxonomy (NCBI): domain Bacteria; kingdom Bacillati; phylum Actinomycetota; class Actinomycetes; order Micrococcales; family Microbacteriaceae; genus Agromyces; species Agromyces archimandritae. Next base: position 2,727,407 of record NZ_CP071696.1, on the reverse strand, counting down.
AGGCGTCCGCGTGTCGGGCGGGGATTCAGCCGGCGTGGATCCGCTCGGCGAACTCCCAGACGGACCGGCCCGCCTCCGGATCGCCGAAGCCGGCGAACGGCGCGCGTTCGCGCGAGGGCGATCTTCGATCGGCGGTAGCCGCGGAGGGATCGCGCCGCGGCATCCGCACCCGATGCGAGACGACGCCCGGGGATGCGGCCGAACGCCGCCGCGAGGCTCGACTGCACCACGACCCGTGTGCCCGCCTCGCGGAGCCGCGGCAGCATCCCGAGCACGAGCTCCGCGTGGCCGAGGAAGTTCGTCTGCATCGCGAGGTCGAAGCCGTCGGCGGTGGTGCTGGCGCCGTGCTCGCCCGCGGTGACGACGCCGGCGTTCAGCACCAGGAGGCCGACGGGCTCGTGCGGCCCGCCGGCGAACGCCCGCACCGAGTCGAGGCGGGCGAGATCGAGGTCGGCGAGGGCGATGCGGGCCTCCGGGGCCGATGAGCGGATGCCGGCTGCCGCCCGCTCCCTCTTCTCCCGGTTCCGCACGGGCACGAGCACCTCGGTGCCGCTCGCGGCGAGCGCGCGCACATGCGGCCAGCCTACGGATGCCCGCGCACGGCGATCCGTGCTACACGGTGGCACCTGGTGCTACCATTGGGGCATGAGCCTGCCGCACGACCTCAGCCAGCGCGACCTGCGCATGCGCTCGCGCGAGATCATGGACGCCGTCGAACGCGGCGAGGGCTTCACCGTCACCCGCGACGGCCGCGGCATCGCCGAACTCATCCCGCTGCGCCGGCGACGCGAGTTCGTGCCGGCCGCGCGACTCCTCGCCGCCTGGCGCGGCGCCGCCGCCCCCGATCCCGACCGGTTCCGCGCCGACCTCGACGCCGCGAGCGACCACACCGTCGACGACCCCTATGCCCGCTGACGGCACGCGCTCGGCCCGCATCCCGCGGGGCCTCCTCGACACGAACATCCTCATCCACCTCGCCCGGCTCGACCAGACCGTGCTGCCCGACGAGGCCTCCGTCAGCGCGATCACCTTCGCCGAACTCGCCGCCGGCATCCACGCCACCGACGACGCGCTCGAACGCGCCGCGCGCCTCGACGTCCTGCAACGCGCCGAGGCCGTCTTCGAACCGCTGCCGTTCGATGCCGAAGCCGCCCGCTCGTACGGACAGGTCATCGCCGCCGTGCGGAACGCCGGCCGTTCGCCGCGCGCTCGCGTCGCCGAGCAGATGATCGCCGCGATCGCCGCCTCACGCGGGCTGCCGCTCTACACGACGAACGTCGAGGACTTCCTCGGGCTCGCCCACCTGCTGCGGGTCGTTCCGGTCGGGCGGCCGAGCGATTGAGCCCTACCGCTCCCGGCGGGCGGCGAGAGCCGCCTCGTACAGCTCGCGGCGACTGAGGCCGGTGTCGCCGGCGACGCGCGCGGCCGCATCCTTCAGCCGTTCGCCGCCGTCGACGAGTTCGAGCACCCGCCCGAGGGCCGCATCGGCGTCGGCGACGGGCGGCGGGGCGCCGTGCACGACGATGCAGATCTCGCCCCGCACCCCGCCGGCCGCCCATTCGGCGAGCTCGGCGAGGGTGCCGCGCCGCACCTCCTCGTGCAGCTTCGTGAGCTCACGGCAGACGGCCGCGCGCCGATCCGCGCCGAACGCGGTCGCCAGGTCGGCGAGGCTCGCCGCCAGCCGCGAGGGCGCCTCGAAGAAGATGAGGGGGCGCTCGTCTGCGGCCAGTCCCGCGAGACGGCGGGCGCGATCCCCGGCCTTGCGCGGCAGGAATCCCTCGAACGCGAACCGGTCGCTCGGCAGCCCCGACACCGCAAGCGCCGTCACCGGCGCGCTCGGGCCCGGCACCACGGTGACCTCGACCCCGGCATCCACCGCGGCCGACACGAGCGGGAACCCGGGGTCGGAGACCGTCGGCATCCCGGCGTCCGTCAGCACGACGAGGTCGGCGTCGCGGGCGAACTCGGCGAGCTCGGCCGCCTTCTGCCGTTCGTTGTGCTCGTGCAGGGCGATGAGCTTCGGCCGGTTGGCGATGCCGAGGCCGGCGAACAGGCGCTGGGCGACGCGGGTGTCTTCGGCGGCGACGGTGGATGCCGTCTCGAGCGTCTCCCGCAGGCGCGCCGACGCATCGCCGAGGTTTCCGATGGGCGTGGCCGCGAGGATGATCATGCCCCAAGTCTCCCGCACGTGCGCCCGGCTCGCCCGGCCGTGCGCCTCTGCGCCGGGCGCGGCCGCTCCCCTAGCATGGGCGCATGGATGCTGCGGGGGACGCCGGAACGCGTGAGGCGACCGGAGCCGGCGCCCGGACATCCACCCCCCGAACCGAAGACGGGGAAGTCGGCATCCGCGAACCCGACGCGCCCGACGAACCCCGCGGCAGCGGCCTCGACCGCTGGTGGGCGCGCATGCTGTCCACCCCCGGCCGCCGCCGCGCATGGACGTGGGCCGGGCCCATCGCCGTCACCCTCCTCGCCGGCATCCTGCGGTTCTGGAACCTCGGGCATCCGCACGCCCTCGTCTTCGACGAGACCTACTACGTGAAGGACGCGTGGACCCTCCTCCACCTCGGCTACGAGGCGACCTGGCCCGACGACGCCAACGCCTCCTTCGAAGCCGGCGACACCGACGTGTTCGGCAGCGACCCCTCGTATGTCGTGCATCCGCCGCTCGGCAAATGGATGATCGGCCTCGGCATGGCCGCCTTCGGCGCCGGCGACGCATTCTGGTGGCGTGCGACGACCGCGCTGGCCGGAACACTCGCCGTCCTCATCCTCACCCTCGTCGCCCGCCGTCTCTTCGGGCAGACCGCGCTCGCCGTCGTCGCCGGCCTCCTGCTCGCCGTCGACGGGCACGCGATCGTGCTGTCGCGGGTGGCGCTGCTGGACACCTGGGTGATGTTCTTCGCCCTGCTCGGGTTCTGGTTCGTGCTGCTCGACCGACGATGGTCGGAGGAGCGGCTGCGCCGGCGAGTGGATGCCGCACGAGCCTCAGGGGCCGACCCCGGCTGGGGGCCGGCGCTGTGGGCGAGACCGTGGGTGTTCGCCGCGGGGGCAGCGTTCGGGGCGACGGCGGCGGTGAAATGGTCGGGGCTGTACTTCCTCGCCGCGTTCGGCGTGTACCTGGTGGTGGTGGATGCCCTGGCGCGCCGCCGCGCCGGCCTGCCGTTCTGGGCGTCGGCGGCGATCCTCAAGCAGGGCCCGGTGACCGTGCTGCTGTACCTGCCGGTCGCGCTCGTCGTCTATCTCGCGAGCTGGACGGGATGGTTCGCCACCGAAGGCGGTTACGACCGGCACTGGGCTGAAGACCCGGCGAACGCCGCCGGCGGACTCTTCGCCTGGGTGCCGACGGCGCTGCAGAGCCTCTGGCATTACCACTCGAGCGCATACGACTACCACATCGGCGTGCATTCGCCGCACCCGTGGCAGGCGGCCCCGTGGAGCTGGCTGCTCATGATCCGCCCGACCAACATGTACTTCCACACCCAGGAGACGCCGACATGCGGCGCCGGCAGCTGCGTCGAATCGATCATGGGCATCGGCAACCCGCTCATCTGGTGGGCGGCCGCCGCAGCCGTGCTCTACCTCGTCTACCGCCTCGCCCGCTACCGCGAATGGCGCGTCGGCCTCATCCTGATGGGCCTCGTCGCCGGGTACTTGCCGTGGCTCATGTACTCCGAGCGCACCGTGTTCCAGTTCTACACGATCGCCTTCCAGCCCTACACGATCCTCGCGCTCGTCTTCGTCATCGGCCTCATCGTCGGCCGCCCCACCGACCCCGAATGGCGCCGCACACGCGGCCTCGCCACCGTCGGCGTCTTCCTCACCGCCGTCCTCCTCGTCACCCTCTTCTTCTATCCGGTCTGGGCGGCGATCCCCGTGCCCCCGCTCTTCCGGCAGCTGCACTTCTGGCTGCCGACGTGGGGGTAGGACGGAGGTCTGTCAGCGGTCCGTTCACAGGCATGCCGAACCGTCCACGCGGGCGTCTACCAGCGGCAGGTGTAGTCGATCACCGGTGGATCCGCGCTCACCTGGATACGACCGAAATCGCCGACCACGACGTACATGCCGTCGTGTGGCTCCAAGCAATCGATCGAACCGAAGTCGATGCTGCCGTTCGCATCGATAGCTGGGCGGCTCGCGTCCTGGTTACCCCACCTCAGATCTGTGACGCCCTGGAACAGCAGCCGGGCGTTCCGATAGCAGTATTGCTCGTCGGAGTTTGGCGGTCGGAAAAGGGGATGCTCCTCGGTAAGCACCAGCTCGAGATCGAACTCGAGCACTCCCGGCCGCGAGCGAATACCGAGCACCCAGCTGTCCTCCAAGTACACGTTTGCGAAACCAGGCAACATCTCGTACCTCACTCGAGCTCTGCCTTCCGAGGCTTCGCCTGCCCGGCACGGGCGAACGCGAGCGCCGACCGTGTCCAGACAAGGACGACGACCGTGAGGATGACGACCGTCGTGACGACCGCGAGGACGTCCGGGAACAACAGCAACGTCGACGTCAACCAGACCGCATACGCGGAGATGACCAGCGCAGACCAACGGGACCCGCGGAGCACCAGCATCCGCAACAGGATCGGAGGCCCGGCGACGAACACCGCGACGAACGCGAACACCATGATTCCGGCATTGAACATCCAAGGTTCGCCCGTCACTGCTTCGCGCCACCCGTTCACCGCTATATGAACGACCTCCAAGGCGCTCACGACAAGCAGACCGATCGCCGCGTACCGAACGGAGTCGGGAACCAACCGGGCGACCTTGCTGTCGAACCTCATGCTGCTCCTCGCGCGGGGGCCACGAAGGCGGCGGCGACGGGTTCGAACGGTGAGCCCCACCCCGCAAGCCCGTCGGAGATCATTCGCCGATCGTTCACGTCAAGATCCGGCGGCGCCTCTCCAAGGCCTGGAGCATCTCCGGTGAAGAACGCCGCGCTCTCAGCAGTGAGTTCGAGCCGGGCTCCCGGAGCAGGCCACATCGCAAGGTCGAGTGTGAACCCTCGGTTCCGGACCTTCGGCACGGATCCGCCGACCGTCCACGCAGTCAAGGCTGTGTCCCTTGCTGAACCGGTCCACGCCGCCGCGCGCACGCCGCGACCGACGAGGAGACCGGTGTTGCCCTGGCGAAGCTGAAGTGCTTGACGCAAGTCGAAGATCACGCCGACCATGCGAGTCAGCGCATCGAGCCGAATGTCGAGGATCTGAGCCTCCAAGAGAGCGTCACGGTCCGTCAGCGGGTTCATCTCCAGGGTCGATGCATACTCGTCGTGAGATCCGTCTCGCAGGAGGAAATCGCTGATCATCGTCATGGCAGAACAGTATTGGCCGGAGGGAGCGAAGGTCGGACATGCGCAGCATTCACGGAACAGTACGCACCCAACTCGCTCCCTCGAACATGGCTCGCTCCCGGGGCCGGTCCACCCTTCGAGCGGCTGCTCTTCGACCGATGGCGCCGCACACACGGCCTCGCCACCGTCGGCGTCTTCCTCGCCGCCGTCCTCCTCGTCACCCTCTTCTTCTCCCCCGTCTGGACGGCGATCCCCGTGCCCTCACTCTTCCGGCAGCTGCACGTCCCGCTGCCGACGTGGGGGTAGGGGACGGTCGCCGAGCGCGCCTATTCGGCCACGGTCAGGTCGTAGCCGAGAGCGGTTGAGTCGTCGTTGAGGGGCACGAAGCCGAGGTGCTGGTAGAAGGCGATCGCGTTCGCGTTGTTCACGCCGACGCCGAGGTGGATGCCGGGCACGCCGCGTTCACGGAGCGCGTCGGCGAGTGCGTCGATGAGTTTCCGCCCCCATCCGGAGCCCTGTGCTTGCGGCAGAAGGTCGATGTGCAAGTGCGCGGGGTACCTCGTCGCGTGCGGCGATGCGTGCGAGCCGATCCCGGACGCGATGCCCACCAGCCGTGCTTCCTTCGCCTGCTCTGCGCTGAGATCGACCTCGTCTTCGGCGTTCCCGCGCTCCGGCCACCGGTGCGCCACGGCCGGCCAGTACTCCGCCGCGAACCACCGTTCGAACGCATCCGTGTCGTCCGTTCCGAGCACGTAACCGATCGGCTCGTCGCGGTCATCGGTGACGACGAATGTCAGGTCGGGGTGCCGCGCCGCGTATGGCAGCGCATAGATGTTGGCCCAGAGCGAGTCGTCCGGCAGCTGCCCCGTCGCGTCTTCGCCCGACGCCGCGGTTCTCACGCAGATGTCCGTGAGGAACGGCTCGTCCCCGGGCTGAAACGGCCGAAGGCGCGTGGCGTCAGCCATGGGCCGCTTCATCTCTCGGCGTGACGACCGCGGCAAGCTGCGCGGCGAACCGGCGTCGGAACGGTTGGATGTCGACATGCTCGCGACGAGGATGCACCCGGTTCGTCAGCAGCGCTGCCGCTGTCCGCCGCACGGGGTCCACCATCCACGACGTGCCCGTGAACCCGGTGTGGCCGTACCCGCCGATGTCGCCCATGAACCCCCGGTCGTCGATGCGCAGCCCGAATCCGTGGCCGTGTTCCGCTTGATGTTCGGGCCGAATCTGCTGAGTCGTCATCAGGCGATGCCCGGCGCTGGTCAGCAGGCTGCGGTCGAGAAAGCTCTGAGCGAACTTCGCGACATCTGCGGCGTTCCCGAACAGCCCGGCGTTGCCGGCACGACCGCCGAGGTACCAATTCAACTCGTCGTGCACTTCGCCGCGCACCACTCCCCGACCGTCAGCCATCCGTTCTTCCGTCGCGGCCGTGATCGCCGGGTCGACGGGCCCGAAGGCGAGTGATTCAAGCCCGAGCGGCTGCGATACCTCGTCGCGCACGAGGTCGGCGAGCGGTGTGCCGGTCGCCGCTTCCGCGACTGCTGCCGCGCCGATGAATCCGACGCACGAGTAGCGGAACACCGCGTCCGGCAGGGTCTCGAGCGGCGTGCGCAACACCCCGGGCAAACGCTCGCCCGGCGGAGGATGCGGCACGGTACGCCAGTCGGATGCCGCGGCCGGCAGCCCCGAGGTGTGCGTCAGCAGCATCCGCATGGTGATCCGGTCGGCTCCTTCCCCGGTGCCGACGGGGAGCACTTCTCGTACGGGTGCATCCGGGTCGATCACGCCACGTTCGATGAGCCGCACGATGACCGTCGCCGTCACCGTTTTCGTGAGCGACGCCAAATCGAACAGGGTCGTGTCGGTGACGGCGGTCGGGTCCTCGTACGCCAGGGTGCCGACGTTCATCACCATGGGCTGCCCGTCGACGGTCACGGCCGCCGAGGCACCGCTGAAGAGCCGTTGTTCGACACCCTCTTCGAGCAGCGGCTGCAGCGAGTCCACGAGCATGTCGGCGCGCGTCGAGCTATTCATCGCTGGGGGTCCGGCCCCGAAGATCCTCGATCGCCGCCCGGGTGCCTTCGAGCGCACGCATGCTTTCTTCGAACGTCTGCTGCGCGATGGCGACGAACAGGCAGTCGACGACGGTCAGTTGCGCAAGTCGCGAACCGGTCGCGCCCGAACGGAACGTCGTTTCGCGTGCCGCGGTCAGCAGCGTGCGGTCCGCGAGCTTCGCGATCGGCGAGTTCGGCGAGTTCGTAATCGCGACGGTGCGGGCGCCGTGCTGTTTCGCGATGCGCAGCGGCTCGATCGTGTCGAAGGTCCGCCCGGCGTGCGAGAAGCCGAACGCGATCGTACGGTCGTTCGAGAGACCCGCCGACGTCACCGCCTGGTGCGGGTCGAGGAACGAGAACGCCGTGCGCCCGATGCGATGCAGTTTCTGCTGGAAATCCATCGCGACGAGCGCGGATGCCCCCACACCGTAGATCTCGATCCGGTCGGATGCCACGACATCCTTCACGACGGCCGAGAGTTCCGGCACCGAAACGGCCTTGGCCGTGTCGGCGACCGATCTCGTGTCGGCGAATGCGATCTTGCTCACGACCGAGGCCATGTCGTCGTCCGGCAGGATGTCGCCGTCTTCGAACTGGGGCTGTTCTTCGTGGCTGCTTGCGCCGACTTCCATCGCGAGCGCGAGGCGCAGCTGCGCGTACCCGTCGATGCCGAGCTCTCGGCAGAAGCGCACGACGGTCGTTTCGGATGTGTTCGCCGCGCTCGCGAGCGCGCTGATCGGCATCTGGGCGACAGCCGCCGGGTCGGCGGCGATGATTTCACCGACGCGGCGCATCGCCGGTTGGAGTTCCGGAAGGTGCCCCCGGATCCGCACGTGCAGCGGCACCCCGTTCGCCACGTTCGTCACGCTTCCTCCGTCACCACGTCGATCAACGATGCTCGGCCGCTGGCCGCATCCGCTTCCTCGGCCAGCTCTCGGCGCACGGCGTCTCGCAGCTTGCCGTGATTCGCGGGCTCAGGCGCGGCGCTCAAGAGCAGCTTCGTGTAGTCATGCTGCGGGTTGAGGATCACTTCATCGCTCGGCCCGTACTCGACGACTTCACCCTTGTATAGCACCATGATCTCGTCGGAGAAGTGCCGGGCGGTCGCGAGATCGTGCGTGATGTACAACACGCCGAGATTGTCCTCGCGCTGCAGACGGGCCAGCAGATTGAGCACCGACAGTCGGATCGAAACATCGAGCATCGACACCGGCTCGTCGGCGACGAGGTACTTCGCACCGGGCGCGATGGCCCGGGCGATTGCGACGCGCTGGCGCTGCCCCCCCGAGAGTTCGTGCGGGTTGCGGTCGGCGTACAGTTCGGCAGGGGTGAGATTCACGCGCTCCAGCAGATCGAGCACCTGTGGCTCCGCCTGGGCGGACGACGTGGCGCGGCCGTGCAGTCGCAGCGGCCGTTCGATGTGGTGCCGGATCGAGTGGAAGGGGTTGAGCGATGCGAACGGGTCCTGGTACACCATTTGCACGAGGTGCAGGTACTCCTGCGCCCTTCGGCCGGGGGCCGTAGCCGAAACGCCGTCGACGGTGATCGTGCCCGTCGTCGGCCGTTCCAGTCGCATGATCATCTTCGCGATCGTCGATTTCCCCGACCCGGATTCGCCCACGAGCGCGATGGTCTTGCCCGGCTCGAGCGTGAACGACACGTCATCGACGGCGACGAGTCTGCGGGAGCTGAGACCTTTGCGGATCTTGAACTCCTTCGTGACGTGGTCGACGACGAGGCTCATCGTTCCGCTCGATCCGTGTGCAATGCGGCATCCGATTCGTCGGCGCCGACATCTTCCGCGCCCTCCCCGGCTGCGCCCTGGCCGGTGTCGCGCACGAACGCCCCCTCGTCGCCGAGCAACGACGGGAACGACGACAGCAATTGCTTCGTGTACTCGTGCTGCGGGTTCTCGAACACGTTCTTCGACGTGTTGAGCTCGACGATCTCACCCGAGCGCATGATCGCGATCCGGTCCGAGATCTCCAGCAGGAGCGGCAGGTCGTGCGTGATGAAGATCACGGCGAAGTTCAGCTGCTCCCGCAGTCGCATGATCTCGCGCAGAATGCCGCGCTGCACGACCACGTCGAGCGCGGTCGTGGGTTCGTCCATGATCATCATCTGCGGGTTGAGGGCGAGTGCCATCGCGATCATGACGCGCTGGCGCATGCCGCCGGAGAGTTCGTGCGCGAACGCGGTGAGCCGTTCGGGATCGACGCCGACGAGTTTCAAGAGCCCCTGGGCCGTCTCGGTCATGGCCTTCTTCGACATTCCCGGCCGGTGCGTTTTCAGCACGTCGAAGAGCTGCGCTCGAATCGAGATCACCGGGTTCAGCGAGTTCATCGCGCCCTGGAACACCATCGAGCACTTCTCCCAGCGGAACTCGCGCAGATCGTTCTTCTGCAGCTTCGTGACGTCGATATCGGCGCCGCCCTTGTCGTGGAACGTCACCGAGCCGCTTGTGAGCAGTGCCGGCGGCTTGAGCAAGCGGTTGAGGGCGTAGGCGAGGGTCGTCTTGCCGCAGCCCGATTCGCCGGCGAGCCCGAGAATCTCGCCACGGTTGAGGACGAGGTCGACGCCCTTGACGGCGCGAACGGGCGGATTCACCTCGTACGTGACCGACATGTTCATCGCGGTGAGCACCGGTTCGTGCTCGGCCATGTAGTCGGCGTGGTCGGGCGTGGTGAGCGGGCCCGTCCGTATCGCGCTCTGCGTGGTCACGGCGTGCTCCCTTCCCGAACGGATGCCGTGCGGCCGCCGTTCTCCTTCGCGGCCTTCTTCGCGTCGCGCTCTGCCTTCCGAACCTGCCGAACCGCTTCGGGAGCGGCCTTCAGGCGCGGGTTGATGGTCTCGTCGATCGAGAAGTTGATGAGCGACAGCCCGCACCCGAGCAGCGCGATCATGAGCCCCGGCGGAACGAACCACCACCACGCGCCGACGTGGAATGCGTTCTGCTGCGCCGCCTGGTTGAGCATCGTGCCCCACGTGATCGAGCCGGACGGGCCGAGCCCGAGGTACGACAGACCCGCTTCCGAGAGCACCGACAGCACGACCGCCGAAAGGAACTGCGCTGCGAGCAGCGGCAGCAGGTTCGGCAGGATCTCCACCAGGATGATGCGTGGTGTCTTTTCGCCGGCCGTGCGGGCCGCCGAGACGTAGTCGCGGTTGCGCAGGGATCTCGCTTGCAGACGCAGCACCACGGCGGATCCTGCCCACGAGGTGGCACCGAGCACAAGCGCGATCATCCACATCGAGCGGTTCTGCAGGTAAGCCGCGACGACGATCACCAACGGCAGGCCCGGGATCACGAGCATGATGTTCGTGATGAGCGACAGCACCTCGTCGGTGAATCCGCCGCGGTATCCGGCGACGATCCCGAAGAACAGCGACAACACGATCGCGATGAGGCCGGCGGTCGCACCCACCAGGATCGACCCGCGAGCGCCTTCGGCCAATTGGGCCAGAACGTCGGCGCCGAGGTTGTTGGTGCCGAGCAGATGCTGCGCAGTCGGGGCCTGCATCGTGGGGTTGTCGTAGCCGCGCGGATCCTGGGTGAGCAGGGGCCCGAAGACGGCGAAGAGCAGGATCGACAGGGTCAGGAACAGGCCGATGCCGAGTTTGACGTCCATCCGCGGGAGGTGCCGCGCGAATCCTTTCCGCGTTTTCGGTGTGTTCCCTCGTTCGACGGAGATGCGGGCTGTCGTTGTTCCGCTCTGCTGCACGATGAGGACATCGACGTCGGTGATATCGACCTGCTCGGGCAGGGTCGGTGCAACCTTGACAAGGTTCGGATCAGGCATTGCTTCTCACCCTCGGGTCGATGAATCCGTAAATGAGATCCATGATGAAGTTGGCGAGCAGCACCGTGACCGTGATCACCAGGAACACGCCCTGCATGAGCGCGAAGTCCTGATCCTGCACGGCGGAGATCAAGAGGCGTCCGATTCCCGGGTAGCTGAACACTCGCTCCATCACCACGGAGCCGGCGACCACGAATCCCAGCGTGATTCCCATGGATGCCAGCGACGGCAGCGCGGCGTTGCGGCCGGCATACCAGAAGAAGATTCGCGATGGGCGCAGCCCTTTCGCCTCCGCGGTCGTGACGTAGTCCTCGCTCATGACCGAGACCATCATGTTGCGCATGCCGAGCACCCAACCGCCGACGGAGGCGACGATCACGGTGAGCGCGGGGAGCAGGCCGTGGTAGATGACGCTCTGCACGAACGCCCACGACCATTCCGGTCCACCGTAAAACTCACGGAGGGAGTACCCGCCGATGATGGGGAACAGCCCGAGCGATACCGAGAACACCGAAACGAAGACGAGCGCGAGCCAGAAGTAGGGCAGCGACTGAAGGAGGGTCATCGTGGGGATGATGCCGTCGGCAGCGGTGCCGCGCTTCCACCCGGCGTAGGCGCCGAGTGCGATGCCGAGGACGAACGCGATGACGGTGGCGATGCCGACGAGGCCGATCGTCCACGGGAGTGCGGCCGTGATGAGGGATGAGACCGGCGCCGGGAACATCGAACTCGAGACCCCGAGGTCTCCGGTGAAGATGTTGCCCCAGTAGGTGATGTACTGCGACCACAGTGGGGAGTCGTCGGCACCGAAGATCGTGTCGATCGAGTTCAGGAGCGCGGGGGTGATCTCACCGCCGGCACGCTGCACCTTCTCGATGAAGATGATGCGCGGGTCTCCCGGCATCAAGCGAGGCAGCAAGAAGTTGAGGGAGACGGCCGCACACAGTGTCAGCACATAGAAAGATATTCGCCGCACGTAGTAGGACACGCGATATCCCTCCTTCGGGTTCGGGGATGGTGTTCTCCCCTCCCCGCCGGGGAGGGGAGAACACGGGCGGCGTTACTTGTAGCTGAGGCGCGACAGCAGGTAGCCTGCCGCGGCACCGCCGTAGGAGGCCGGGCTGATGTACAGGTCGTCCTCCGTCGGCCAACCGCCGAACCCGGCGTCGTTCATGAACGTCTGCGAGTGCGAGTGCAGCAGGTTGATGTACGGCACATCCTCGACGATGTTCTCCTGCACGATCGCGTAGGCGGCCTGCTTCTCCGCCTCGTCGTTGGTTCCGGCAGCCACCGACACGGCGTTGTCGACGTCCGGGTTGGAGTAGCGCGAGAAGTTCGTCTGCGTGGTGCTCAGCGATGTGCCCACGGGCTCCGTGGAGTTCGTCGTGAACGAGTCGCGGTAGATCTTGTACGGATCCGAGATGGACGTGCCGAACAACGCACCCATGAACATCTGGTAGTCGCCGGAGGACCGACGTTCGAGGTACTGGTCCTGCGTGAGCGTGTTGGTCTTCAGCTCGATACCGGCGCGCTTCGCCTGCGCCGCGATCAAGTCGGCGGCCGCGTTCTGGTCCGACCAGCCCTCGACCGACTCGAACTCGATGGACGCGCGCACGCCGTCCTTCTCGTAGATACCGTCGGATCCCTCGGTGTAGCCGGCCGTTTCGAGCACAGCGCGTGCGGCATCCGTTTCGGCCGAGCCCTCGTTGACCATCGGCATGCCGTCTGCGATCCAGTCATCGTCGCGCCCGGGCATCACGAACGTCGCCGAACCGGGGCTCGCGAGGCCGTAGTAGGCCTTCTCGATGATCTCGTCGCGGTCGATTGCGAGGTTGAGGGCCTGGCGAAGGGCCTTGTCGGTCTGCGCCCCCTCGCAGCCGAGTTCTGCATTCGAACAGATCAGCATGACCGTCGGGTTGGAGCCGACCGTCTCGATGTATCCGATGTCCGGCGAGCTCGTGAGCGAGTCGGGGTCAGGCACGAAGAACGTCGCGTAGTCAAGCTGGTCGGTCTTGAACAGCGATTCCGCCGAGGTGTTGCCGTCCTCGATACCGAGGTACTGCACGCGGCTGATCTCCGGGTGGCCCTCGTCCCAATAGTCGGGGTTGGCGACGAGGGTGTACGCGGCATCGGTGACGTGTTCGACCTCGAACGGCCCGGTCCCGACCGGGTCGGTGTCGTTGGCGAACGTCACCAGGTCGTCGACCTCGCCGAACACGTGCTCGGGCACGATGTAGGTCGCGCCAAGGACGGTGTACTCGTCCGAGAACGACGGGGCGTTGAAGTGGAACGTCACCGTCGTGTCGTCGACGACCTCGACATCGTCGAGGTAGTCCATGCTCATGGCGTCGTTCGTGAACGAGAAGACGACGTCGTCGGGGGTCAGGGACTCCCCGTCGTTCCATTCGACGCCCGACCGCAGGCCGACGGTCAGTTCTCGGCCGTCCTCGCTCCACTCGTAGCTCTCGCCGAGCCTCGGGATGGGGTCGTCGGCGCGAGCGCTGTTGTAGAGGAACAGCGGTTCGTACAGCTTGCCGGCGGTCGCGTTCAGCGCCGTCGGGGAATACGGGTTGAAGTTCGCCACGAGGGGCAGGTTCTCCCCCGCCCACACCACGAGCGCGGCGCCGTCGCCGGGCGCGCCGTTGTCATTGTCGCCGCTGCTGCTGCAGGCGCTGAGGCCGAGGGCGGCGACGAGGCCTGTTGCGACGAGCGCGCGTTTGCGCATGTTCTTCGCCAACATGTTGATTCCTTTCGAACGACTCTGTCCGGACAGATCGGATGGCCGGGACTCCCGGCATCCTATGTAGGTTTGTTTCCTTCAATCTAGGTCTTGCGTAGCATCCTTACACAGCCGTCGTGGATTTGTAACCCGCACGTTACAGAACGCGCGCGTCACGCTGGGTACAGGGGCCCGGTGAGGTTCGCTGCGGCGAGCGGGGAACGAACCAGCACATCATCGACGGAAGCGCCGTCGGCGAGACCCGTGCGCAGCTGTTCACTGCCCCACAGGAGATCGACGAAGAAGCGGGTGGCCGGCTGGCCCCGGCCCGGCTGCAGCCACGCGAACTCATCGGGGCACCTCTCATGCAGGGCGTGGAGCATCGAGACGCCCGTGCGGACGGGCTCGAACGCGCCGTGGTCGGTCACGTGCACCTGGACGGCGACGCAATGCTCGCCGGCGTGCTTCGAGAACGTCGGGGTGAAGTCCGCGCGGCGGAAACGCACGCCGGGAAGCTCACGTGCATTCAACTCGTCGGCGAACGTGACCGGGAGCCATGGCGCGCCGACGAGCTCGAACGGTCGCGTCGTCCCGCGACCCTCGGAGAGGTTCGTGCCCTCGAACAGCCCGGTGCAGGGAAAGGCCCTCGCGGTGTCGGGCGTCGGCATGTTCGGGGAGGGCATCACCCACGGCAGGCCGGTGTCGGCCCACGTCATCCTGTGGCGCCAGCGGCGCATCTCGATCACGGTCACATCGGACGGGTTCCCGGATGCAGCGTCACGCGCCGCGATCTCCCGGGCCAGCTCGCCGAGGGTCATGCCGTGGCGAATCGGGATGTCTTCGCGGCCGACGAAACTCGCGCACTCCGGCACGAGCCCCGGACCAGCCGCCCCGCCGCCGATGGGGTTCGGCCGATCGAGCACGACGAAGGGGATGCCGAGTCGGGCCGCGCTCCGCATGCAGTCGATGACGCTCCACGCGTACGTGTAGAAGCGCGTACCGACGTCTTGCAGATCCGCGACGATGACATCGAGGTCGTGGCTCGCGATGAGCCGATCGAGGTCCGCCCCGACGTGCCGGTATGTGTCGGCGATCGGCAGACCCGTCTCGTCGTCGACCGCGGTCTGCTCGGAGAAGCCCGCTTGAACGGCCCCTCGCACGCCGTGCTCCGGTCCCAGGAGTGCGACGAGCCGGTCGGTGACGCGGCGGATCGCGGCGGGAGCGAACTCGAGGTCGGTCGTCGTCGCGGTGTAGTTGGTGAGCATGCCCCACCGTCGGCCCGGAACGAGATCAGGATCGGCGAGGAGTCGTTCGAGTCCGGTCCGGACGTGCATGAGGTCAGCCCTTCCGTCGGGCGCTCTCGAGGCTCGGGACGGGCATGGGTCTGCCGCCCAGTGCCTCGGCCGCGCCGGTGAGTACGTGCGCGGCGGCGGTGAGCGACGGAGCGTCGTCACCGTAGCTCAGCACGAGCGGATACGCGCTCGGGACGGATGCGCCGTCGTACGGCGAGCGCGACGCGATCACGAACACGTCCAGGCCCGACGCGGTGAGGCTCTCGAGCAGCTCCGTGACGGGCAGTCCGCTCTTGAACGCGTCGCGCAACACCACGACGGCCTGGGTGGCATCCGATGTGACGGCTGCCGCGAGTGCGTCGGCATCGCCACCCCAGGGTGCCGCCGTGACGGTGTGCCCGGCGGTTTCGAGCACGGTTCGGATGACGCCGCCGGTGTCGGCACCGCGCCGGTACGGGTCGTTCCCGGGATGCAAGAGCAGGATGTGGGCGCCGGGCTGCAGGGTGGCGGGCGCAGCATCATCGCGAACGGCGATGGCTCGGGCGGCGGATCGCTGCACGAACCGCTCCTGCACGGCCGTGTCGACCGTCGCGGCAGCGGCGAGATCGAGCGTTCCGACGCTGCGTTTCTGCTTCAGACGCAGGATCCGCTTCGCCGATTCCCGCAACCGCTCACGCGACAGACGCCCATCCTTCACGGCAGCCAGAACCGCGTCGTACGCCTCCGGAAAATCTGCGGGCATGAGGATCTGATCGACGCCGGCATCCAGCGCTGCGACACACGCCTCGCCGGCTCCGTCCGGGTGCGCGGCCCCGCCCATGTCCATCGCGTCCGTCACGACGACGCCGTCGAAGCCGAGCTCAGCGCGCAGCAGTCCCTGCACGATCGCGCGCGAGAATGTCGCCGGGTTCTTCTCGTCCAGCGCAGGAAACACGACGTGACCGAGCATGATCGAATCCGCTCCGGCGTCGATGCCGGCTTCGAACGGCAACCGCTCCACGGCATCCCACGCATCACGTGCGATCGACACGATCGGCAGCTCGTTGTGGCTGTCGACGGCGGCGCGCCCGAGCCCCGGGAAGTGTTTCAGGGTGGCAGCGACGCCCTTCTCGCCGAGGGCTCTCACCACGGTGGCGACCTGCGCGGCCGCCGCGACCGGGTCGGCGCCGGCCGACCGGATGTTGACGCCCGGGTTCGCGGAACGCGTGTTGACGTCGGCGACAGGCGCGAATGCCTGCTGAACCCCCGCGGCAAGCAACTGGTCGGCGGTGTATGCGCCCGACAGCCGCCAGAGCTCGGCGTCGGCCGTGGCACCGAGCGCCATTGCACCGGGCAATTGCGGCACACCCACGCGTACACGGGCGACGGTGCCGTTCTCTTGATCGGTCGCGACCAGCAGCGGCACGTCGGCGACGTCCTGCAGCTCTCGGATCGTCGCTCGGATCGCGGGCAGCGACTCGTACCGGCCGCCGGGTGGGAAGTACGTCACCGCACCGACGTGGTTCTCGCGGATGAACTGCTTCAGCTGCTCGTTCAGCGCCTCGCTCGAGGCCTGCTCACCCGGGGCCTGCCCGTCGTCGCCGAACGCGAAGACATTCCGCGCGGCGTGGCGCCCGGTCGCGATGTTGAAGAGCTGGCCGACAAGGCGCTCGTCGTCCCAGGTATCGGCCTCGGTGAGCGCCGACAGCACGGTCGTTGCCACGATGTTCTCCTCCTCGACGCGGTGCGGGCCCGAACCACAGGGGCTGACCACCGTCAGAGGTAGTATCTTTACACAATTCAACGCTTCGAGGTAGGTTACTTACATACCTCGATGCCGCGTTCAGACGCGCAGTAAGGGAACGTATGGAGTTCAAAGCCGAACGCGCAGCCACCACGATGAACGGCACGACCGAAGCGAGCGACGAACGATACCGCGATCTGGATCTGCTTCCGCTCGATTCGGTGCTTTCGGCGATGAACGAGGCCGAGATGTCGGTTCCGCTCGCCGTGCGGGGCGAGATCCCGCGGATCGCGGCGGCGATTCGCGCGATAAGCGCGGGGCTCAAGGGCGGTGGCCGGCTGATCTACATCGGCGCGGGAACCTCCGGCAGGTTGGGCGTGCTCGACGCATCCGAATGTCCGCCGACGTTCTCGTCCGACCCGACGCAGGTCGTCGGGCTCATCGCCGGAGGTGACCTCGCACTGCGCAACGCGATCGAGGGCGCCGAAGACGACGCCGACGCGGGGGCCGCAACCGTCCTGGGACTGCAGCTCACCCAGGCTGACACCGTCGTCGGCATCGCCGCGTCAGGGCGCACACCGTATGTGCTCGGCGCTATCGCTGCGGCAACGCAGGCGGGCGCGACGACCGTGGGGATCTCGAACAACAGCGGCAGCGAACTCTCGAGCCTCGTCGATTACCCGATCGAGGTCGAAGTCGGCCCCGAAGTGTTGACCGGCTCCACCCGTCTCAAGGCCGGGTCGGCGCAAAAGCAAGTGCTCAACATGATCTCGACGGCCACCATGGTGCAGCTCGGCAAGACGTACGGCAACCTCATGGTCGATGTCTCGGCGAGCAACGACAAGCTGCGGCAGCGCGCATTGAACCTCGTGAAGACGATCACGGGCCGAAGCGACGACGTCGCGGAAGCCGCGCTCGCAGAGGCGGACGGCAGCGTCAAGGTGGCAGCGGTCGCGATCGTGAACGACTGTTCGACCGATGACGCTCGCGTCCTCCTCGATCGTCACGACGGCAATCTGCGCGCCGCCCTCGAAGCCTGACGCGTTCGTTCATGGAAGCAGGTCGTCTGACCATATCCGCTCGGACAGCTCAGCTGACGGACGCGCTGATCGCGGCGACGGTCTCCTCCGGTGCGCCGTTCGCGTCGATCCAGATCGCGCCGGGGCGGCTGATCCGTAGGCCGGCCAACGACCGGATGAGGTGACCGGCATCCGACGGTGATACGAGACGGTTGTTGATCGCGTGCTCCGGGCGTGAAGGCGATTCGGAGCGGCCCTGCAAGCGGCGGGCGAGCCCGTCCACCTCGATGTCGAGAACGAACTCATGAAACGACGCCGAGTGGTGTTCGGCTGCGCCCTCGAGCGCTTCGATGAAGTCCGTGCGAGCGAGGTACTGCCCCACGAACAGGTCGTGTTCTGATCGAAGCTGCTCGTCGACGAGGGCGAGCGCCAGGCGGCGAGCGTGGAGTCCGGCGGCAGTCGGGTCTTCCTCCCAACCCCCGAGGGAGTGTTTGATCTGGTCGACATCGAGGGCCAGCGCCATCCGGCATCGCGTGCTCAGCATGTGCGCCACCGTCGACTTCCCCGAACCCGGAGCACCGTTGATCAACACCACGCGAGCCACATTCCAACTCTACGTTCCAGGTCGTCTCGCCCTCGGGTGATCTCACCGCGCCCTCGCACCAGGGGTACCGTTGACCGGTGCGCCTGCTTCCCGGTCTCGGCGCCGCTGCGGCGGCGACGCTCCTGTCGTGGGGGGTGCATCTGCTGGTGCCGGCGGTGCCGATCCTCACGGCGGCGGTCGTGCTCGGCATCGTCGTCGGGCAGATTCCGGCGTTGCGCCCGGCCCTGTCGGGGGTGCTGTCCCCCGGGCTGAAGATCGCGTCGCGGCGGTTGCTGCGGATCGGCATCGTGCTGCTCGGGTTGAAGCTCTCGCTCGTCGATATCGCCGGGCTCGGCTGGGTGACGATCGCGACGACGGTCGCGGTGGTGCTGCTCACCTTCGCGGGCACGCTCGGCCTCGGCCGGCTGCTCGGGCTGCCGGGGCATCAGCCGCTGCTCATCGCGAGCGGGTTCTCGATCTGCGGGGCGAGCGCGATCGGCGCGATGAGCGCCGCCGTGCGTGCGAAGGACGAGGAGCAGGGCGTGCCGGTCGCCCTCGTCACCCTGTGCGGCACGCTCGCGATCGCGGTGCTGCCCGCTCTCCGCTTCCCGCTCGGGCTGTCGGCGGCGGAGTTCGGCCACTGGGTCGGCGCCGGCGTCCACGACGTCGGCCAGGTCGTCGCGACGGCGCAGATCGCGGGCGCGACGGCCCTCGCGGTCGCCGTCGTCGTCAAACTCACGCGTGTGCTCATGCTGGCGCCGATGGTCGCGGTCGCCTCCGCGGTCGAACGGCGTCGGGGTGTGGATGCCGCGGGCCCCGCCCCCGCGATCGTGCCCCTCTTCATCGCCGGCTTCATCGCGGCCGTGCTGCTGAACAGTTTCGTCCCGATCCCCGAGCCCGTGCTCGCGTCCGCCGACACCGTGCAGACGATGCTGCTTGCCGCCGCCCTCTTCGCGCTCGGCGCGAGCATCCGCTTCGCCGAGATCGCCCGCACCGGCTGGCGCTCCCTCGTCGTCGGCCTCACCTCGTGGGTGCTGGTCGCCGCCCTCGCCTACGGCGCGGTGCTGCTCGGGTAGGCCCACGGCATCCACTCGGCGTCGAAGATCCGCCCGGCTGAGACCGGTTGCAGCCGACGATCGTCGCAGATGATCCGATACATATGCGGCTCCGTCGATGAACCGACGATGACGCATCCCGCCCCCGCGGTGAACGCTTCATGACCGGCAGGGCGCGGGTCGGCGTGTCATACCCGCGAACCGGTGACACGGGCCGGTTGCGTGCGCTATCTTCCCAGACAGCACCATCCCCCTTGTCAGACAACTCGGAGGTTCGGAATGCCCGCGACGGACGTCAGACCGTGGTTGCGCCGCGACACGCTCTTCGCCGACTCGGGCACGGGGGTGCGCATCTCGAACCCGGTCTCGGGGTTCGAGATCGTCGGCCCGCGCGCCTACGCGCTGTTCCGGATGATCCACCCGTTCCTCGACGGTTCGATGACGATCGGCCAGCTCGAATCGGGCTTCACCGCCGAGCAGTGGGCGAAGGTCGAGTCGATCCTCACCCCCTTGGCCGACCACGGCTTCGTGCGGTGGATCCCCGATGCCGACTTCGCCGCGCTCGATCCGGGCGTCGCCGAAACCTTCGCCGAGCAGATCGCGTTCCTCGCGCAGTACAGCGACGAGCCGAACGCGGCGTTCGCCCGGTTCCGGGTCGCACCCGTGCACATCCTCGGGGCGACGCCGATGGCCCGTTCGATCGCCGAGAACCTCGTCGCCAACGGCAGCGCGGGCACCGTCGTCGTGCCGTTCGACGATGACTTCGCGGCCCCGGCATCCACCCGCCTCGCCGACGCCGCGGAGCTCGCCGGGGCGGAGCACCTCATCGTCACGCCGTCGCCGGCCGCGCTCGCCTGGTTCGCCGCAGAGGGCCGCCGCATCGACCGGCGCACCGTGCTCGCCGTCGTGCCCGGCGGCGAACGACTGTGGGCGCTGCCGCACCCCTGGGGCGACGACGACCCGGCACTGCCGGACTGGGGCGACGCCCTTGCCGCCCTCGAAGCGGGCGGCGCCCTCGGCGGCCTCGAAGAGACCTGGCTGACGGCCGCGGCCGGGCACCCGGTGCTCGGCCCGCGCACCGGCAGCGAACCCGTGCAGCGGATGCTCGGGGCGCTCCTCGCATACGAGGCCTTCAAGGGCCTCTCCGGCGCCCTCGCCCCCGAGACCGCCCGGCACGCCATCGAGCTCGACGCGGCCACCGGCGAAACCCGCGGGCACCGCGTGCACCCGCATCCGGCCGGCCGACCCCTCGAGCTCACCCCGACGGCGCCGCCTGCGGAAGGCTTCGGCGAGACGGGCACGATCGACGACTCCCTCGCCGAGGAGGTCGGCGCCTGGCTCGCGCTCGCCGACCCGGCGAGTTCGCGTGTGGCCGGCTTCGACGACGAGGACGTCATGCAGCTGCCGTTGAAGATCGGCGTTGCCCGGCTCGCCGACGGGCGCGAGGAGCGGGCCGCGAGCCTCTGGACGGCCGCCGACGCCCGCATCGAAGCCCTCGCCCGGGTCTACGCCGAGCTCGTGTCCGAGCTCGAATCGGGCCCGGCCGGATCGCAGTCCGCCGGCATCGAGCTGCGACGCCGAGACGGCGGCACGATCACGACCCCGGCCGCCCGCCTGTTCCGACGCTCCTCCGCGAACCACGACGGCCGGCATCCACGCGCCCCCTTCGGCGCCGGCGTCGGACTGCGCGAGGAGCACGCCCTCGAACGCGCCTGCCGCAGCTCCGCCGTCGAGGCCCTGCTGGCGGCCGCCGTCACGCACGGTGCGGTGCCGTTCGACTGGGACGACGACGGGGCGGCCGCGTCGTTCCTGCGGGACTCTGCGCCGGTGGATGCCGCCCTCGCCCTCTTCGACCTCGGCACCGTCGACGACTGGCACGGCGTGCTCGCCGCCGAACGGACGGGAGGCGTGTTCCGCTGGGAGGCCGCCGCCCGACGCACCCGCGGCGCCGCAACGATCGCCGCCGTCACCGAACTGCTCGGCGCCCACCAGGACCCGTCGCCGCCCGACCCGGCGACGCCGACGATGCGGGCCCTGCCGCACCTCGACCCGCGACGCTTCGCCGCCGCCGATGCCCCCGCCGAACTGCCCGGGCGGATGCACGCGGTCACCGTCGCCTCCGCGGCCTTCGACTCGCTCGGCCTTCGCGCCGCGCTCTCCTGTATCGACTGAGCGATGACGGGCGGCGACCGGCACCACCTCGAGCACCGGCACCACCAGCACGATCCGCGCCGCCCCGATCCGGACCGGCCCGATCCGGACCGGCCTGATCCGCGCCGGCACGATCCGCACCGGCACCGCCCCCGGCGGCTGCTCGGCGACCGCTACCTCGTGATCGCGGACGCGGACGTCTGCACCGACTGCGCGCTCGCACGCATGCGCGACATGGACGATTTCCAACTGCGCAGCCGGCATCGCGAAGCCGTCGACGTCGGCGCCCGGCATCCATTCCTGGCAGCCCTGGCCGACGCGGCCGCCGCACTGCCCCTGCCCGGGCCGCTCGCCGTCGACCGTCGCACCCTGGCGACCGAACGGGTCGACTTCGTCTGCCTCGAGCACTGCGAGCGGGCGGCGGCCGAGGCGGCGGCCGAGGCGACGACCGACGCGGCGGCCGCCCCGCCGCAGCCCGGTGCTCCGGGCGCCTACCGCTCTCGCCCGCTCGCCGCATCCTTCGCCGCCGGCCACCGCGAACGCGACCTCGCCAACCCTGTCGCAGGCCCCCTCTCGGCTGGCATCGACATCGACCTCGCGAGCCACATCACCGCCAAATCGTCGGGGTTCTTCATGAAGACCGGCCCGTACGGCCAGTACACCAGACCCTGGGGCGGGCATCGCAGCCGCACGATCGACGCGACCCGGCTCGGGCTGCTCGAGGGCATCGAACGCCTCGGTGCGGCGAGCCCGGCACCGGCCGCGATGCTCGACGAGCCGCCGGCCGGGGCGCGGCGAGTCGGCCTCGACGCCTTCGGCGTTCCCGGCGACGGATGGCTCCTGCCCGCCCCGGAGGTGCGGACCTGGACCCCGGGCGTCGCCCTGCGCAACGGCGAGGCCGTCGCCCTGCCGACCCGGCTCGTCGCCTACGACGCCGAACTGACCGACGCCCCCTTCGTGCAGGAGTCCTCGAACGGCTGCGCCGTCGGCGGCACCGATC
The DNA here is from genome assembly GCF_018024495.1 of Agromyces archimandritae. Lineage (NCBI taxonomy): Bacteria > Bacillati > Actinomycetota > Actinomycetes > Micrococcales > Microbacteriaceae > Agromyces > Agromyces archimandritae. The sequence goes on along the minus strand of NZ_CP071696.1, from coordinate 2,704,722 downwards.
GCGAAGCCCAACTGTTCGGCCTGCTCGAACTCATCGAACGCGACGCCTTCCTCATCGCCTGGTACGGCGGCGTGCCGCTGCCCGAAATCGAGCTCGCGAGCGTGCGGGATGCCGAAACGCGCTGGTTCCTGCGGCGCGCCGAGCTCTGCGGGCAGCGCATCCGCTGCTTCGACGCGAGCGAGACCGGCATCGGTATCCCCACCGTCATCGCGGTCTGCGAGAGCCCGACCGGGTCGGCATGCGTCGGCGCCGGAGCCCATCCCGACCCGGAACGGGCGATGGCCGCCGCCGTCGTCGAGGTCGCCTCCGACTATCAGGTCGTGGATCTCCGGCTGCGGCAGCGGCGAGACGAGATCGAACGGATGCTCGCCGACTTCACCGCGGTGCGCGCCATGGAAGACCACGCCGACCTCTTCGCGCACCCGGCCGCCCGCCCCTACCTCGGCGTCTGGCTCGACTCCGCGGGCCGCCCCGCCGAGCGGCGCCCGCTCGCCGCGCTCGCCCGGCATCCGCACCCCGGCCGGCACGTCGACGACGACCTCGCCGCCGTGCTCGACGCGATCGACGCCGCCGGCTTCGAAGCCTTCGCCGTCGACGCGGCGACCTCCCTGTCGCGCCGGCACGGGATCGCATGCTGGAAGACCGTCGTGCCAGGGCTGCTGCCGATCGACTTCGGCTGGCCGAAGCAGCGCGCCCTCGCCATGCCGCGGCTGCTCGACCGCGCCCGCGCGGCAGGCGGCGCACGCGGCGACCCCGAACCGCTGCACCTCGTGCCCCACCCCTTCCCGTGACCCGAGTTCCACCCGATCCGAAAGGCGAGACATGTCAGACGCCCCGGCCGGCCTCCGCCCGACCCGGTGGGACGCCGTGCCGCCCGGCACCGCCGCGACGGCCTACGCGTCCCTCATCCTGAACCGCGTCGCCGACGGCATGCCGGGCGACGAGCAGCCGGTCGACTGGGATCACGCGCCCCTCACCGGCGGCTTCGCCCCCGACGCGCCCATCCGCCTGCTGCCGCTGCCCGAGGCCGGCCGAGGCCTCCTCGCCGACCGCCCGGCCGCGACGCTGCAGACCATCACCGACCTCTGCCACATCGCCGACGGCATCGCCGCCCTCCGCCTGAGCGTCAACCTCAACGACCGGCCCGAGGTGCACACCCTGGCCCGTTCGGCGAAGTGGGGGCGCACCACGGCGTCCGGCGGCGGCCGCTACACGGCCGATCTGTGGCTCGTGCAGGGCGCCGGCGGCGACCTCGCGCCCGGCATCCACCGCTATTCGCACGTGCACAACGGCTGGGAGCAGCTCGACGGCCACGACCGCACCGAGGAGGTGCGGGCGGCGATCGGCGACGAACGCGCCGCGCACCGCTACCTCGTCACGACGATCGACTACTGGCAGTCGGCGTTCAAGTACCACGATTTCGCCTACCAGGCCACGGCGATGGATGCCGGAACGCTCTTCGGCACCTTCCACCGCCTCGTGGGCGATGACGTCGCCGGCACCTGGAACATGACGCTCGACGAGCCGGCGCTGGCCGCCGTGCTCGGCATCGACGCCCGCGACGACGGCGTGTACGCGGTGCAGGCCTGGCCGGCTCCGGATGCCGCAGGCGGTGCCCCGGCGACCCGGCCGGACCGCGGGGCGCCGGCAGCGGCCGCCGGCCTGCCCGTGCCTGTGCCCGTGCCCGCAGCCGGCGCCTACCCGATCCGCCGCGGCGCGCACCGCCCGCAACGCTTCCCGACGACGCTCGCCCTGCAACGCGACCATGCCGCATCCCCGCCCCCGACCCGGGCCGTCGCCCGCACGCTCGCCCCCGTACTCACCCCCGACGCCGATCGGGCCGCGCGCATCGCGGCGCTCGCCGCCCGCGAGACGAGCTTCGGGCGTTTCACGGGAGAAGCCGTCGCAGCGGGCGCCGTCCGAGCCGCCCTCGAAGCGGGCGCGGCGGCCGCCCGCGCGCTCGCCGGCGGCACGGTCCGCTTCGATGCCCTCGTCTCGGCGACGGCCGTCGACGGCCTCCCGGCCGGCCTGCACCTCTGGCGCGACGGCCGATTCGAGCGGCTGGACCCCGAACCGCAGGACGCGTTCCTCGCCTCCACCTACTTCCTGCAGAACTACGACGGGCGCCGGGCGGCGGCCACCGTCGTCCTGTGCGCGAACGTCTTCGAACTCGCCGAACGCGACGGCGTGCGCGGCTATCGGCTCGCGAACGCCGCGATCGGCGCCGGCTGCCAGGCGCTCCTCGCGGCCGCGACGGAGGCGGGTATCGGCTCGGGCACGGCGCTCGGCTTCGATGCCAGGGCGCACGCCGAACACGCCGGCCTCGACCTCGGCGAAACCTCGCCGCTGCTCATGATCATGCTCGGCCGCGACGATCCGCGCGCCGGGCGGCTCGACGTCTCCGCGACGACGATCGCAGCCGCATCCGGCCCGAGGATCGGAGGCCGCCGGTGAGCCTCACCGCCGACGCACCGGACCGCACCGTTCCGGCGGTGCGCGCGAGCCTGCATCCGCACCCGCAGCTGCGGCTGGGCGGCCTGCCCGTCGCCGCGATCGACGGACTCGGCGACGAGCGGCACCGGGATGCCGTCGCCCGGCACCGCCGCGCCCTCGCCCGCCTCGTCTCCGGCCGCGAGCGCCTGAGCGAGGCGCTGCACGGGGTGATCGGCGGCCTCGACGCGGCAGACGGCGACCGGCGGCGCCTGGTGCGGTTCCGTCGCGCCCTCTACGCCCTCGACCGCGCCGCGGCGAGCGCCGCGCTGGCCTCCGTCGGGCGGTCGACGCGGGCCGCGGTCGATGACGCCCTCGGCGATGCCGCCGGCGAGCTCGCGATCTGGCTCACCTTCGAACCGGAGCTCGACGCGGCGTTCGCGGGCCTGCTCGATGCGGAGCGCCGTCGTCTGCTCGCGGCCTGCGACGAATCGTTCCGGCTGGGGCTCGCGATCGCCTCGCCCGAGCTGATCGCCGGGCTCGACCGCTACGGGGCGCGCATCGACGCCGTCGACCGGAGAGGCAAACGCGTCGAACGCTCCGTGCTGTCGTATCTGCTGCGGGCCGCGGCGAAGACGACGCCGTTCTCGAGCCTGGGGCCGGTGGCCTTCCCGCGGGCCGGCGCGCCCGCTGCCGGGTCGACCGGGAGCATCCGACGCTCCCGATGGTCGATCCACCCCGTCGCCCGGGTGCTGAACGCCCTCGCCGAGGACCCGGACGCGATCGCCGGCCTCGAGGTGCGGCGCAGCCCGCACCTGCGGGCGCAGCCCGACGGGTCGATCCGCACCGACCGCACCACATGGGTGTTCAAAGACCTGGCCACGCGCGACGACTACGCGAACTGCACCGAGTCGGAGGTCGAGATCGGTGTCGGGCTCGTGCCGGCGCTGGTCGCGTCCGTCATCGGGGATGCGCCGATGCGATTCGACGAGCTCGTGGCCGGCATCGACCGGCACACGGGCCTCGGGGCCGCGCGGGCGGAGCGGCTCGCGCTCTCGTTCATCCGGCTCGGCGTCGTGGTCGTTCCGGCGCTCGCGGTCGATGCGCTGGGCGGGGCCGACGGAACCGAGGTCATCGCCCCGCTCGCGGCCTCCTCGGTGCGGGGTGCGGAGCTTGCCGAGCGGATGCGCGCATACCTCGCGGATGCGGAGCGTGTGGCGCGTGCGGCCACCGGGCACGAGCGGGTCGCCGCGATCACGGCGGTGCGGGAACGGGTGCGCGAGCTCTACGACACGGCCGGTCTCGACGCCGGGCTGCCGCGTTCGGTCGTGTACGAGGATGTGGTGCGCGGCGCGGTCGGCGTCGACGCCCCGGCGCCGTCCCTGGACGGTGACGGGCTCGTCCGGCTCGTGCGCTTCGTCGACCTGCTCGACGAATCGCATGTGCGCCGGGCGCTGCTGGCCGGCTACCTCGAGCGGGCCGGCGGCACCGCCCCGGTCGTCCCGCTCGTGCGCGGCTTCTCGAGCGAGTTGCTCGACTCCTTCCTCGCGTACGACACGACCGGCATCCCCGACGATGCGCTCGCCGACGACCCGTGGCTGCGCTGGGGCGGGGCGTGGCGGTGGGAGGCGGCCCGCCGGCGGCTCGTCGACGTGCTCCGCGCGCAGACGGCGCGCATGCCGTTGTCGGGTGCGGATGTCGCGGCGGGCTTCGCCGGCCAGGGTGCGGAAGTAGGCGGGGCGGCCGTGTTCGAGACGGCGCCGCGGATGCACGGGGCGTTCCGCGCCGCGAACCTGCTCGTGCAGGCGGGTGGGGCCGGCGAGCCGGCCGTCGTCCTGAACGACTGCTTCGGCGGCGTCGGCTTCCACGTCTCCCGCTTCGCGCACGCCCTCGACGGGGCTGCGGCTTCGTTCACGGCCGGCCTCGAACGCACGGCTGAGGCGCACGGGGTCGTGCTCGCCGAACTCGGCGGCGGCGCGGCCTTCACGAATCTCAACCTGCACGGTCGGCTGCTGTCGCGATCCATCGTGGTGCCGGGCGACCCGCCCACCGGCGCGGCCGGCGCGATCGACCCGGCCGGCCTCGAGGCCCGCCTCTCCGAGGGCCGGGCCGTGCTCGTCGACCGTGCGAGCGGCATGACGGTGCACCCCGAATATGCGGGGTACCTCGTGCCGGCGGCGACGCCGAAGACGCATCAGGTGCTCTCGCTGTTCACGCCGTCGGCGACGCTCAGCCGCAAACCCGCCGAGTTGCACCCCGAGCGGCCGGAGCCGGGCGAGCTCGTCGTCCGCCCGCGGATGCTCATGGCCGGCGTCGTCGTCTCGCGCGCTGCCGTGCTCCTCGCCGCCGCCGATCTGCCGAGCGCCGACCCGCTCACCGCCGCCGGATACGCGGAGTGGCTGCGGTTCTGGGCGCGCCACGGCATCCCGGAGCGGGTGTATCTGCGCCTGCTCGGCGAGGGCCGCCGGCAGAAGCCGTTCTTCTTCGACGTCACGCTCATCGTCGCCGTCTCGAACCTGCACAGCCGGTTGCGGGCGGCAGAGCCGGGCACCTCGCTCGAGATCGTCGAGGCGCTGCCCCATCCCGATACGGCCACGATCCTCGTCGACGGCGCCGCGCATGTCGCCGAGTCGATGGTCACCGCCGTGCTCACCGAGGAGGAGACCGCATGACCCTCGCCCCGCCCGCCGCAGCCGCACGCATCGCGCGCGAACGCGAACTCGACGCCGGCCACCGCTGGCAGGCGTACCACGTGTTCTACGGCGGCGCGCCGATCGTGCTGCTCTCGGAATGCCTGCTGCCGCTGGCCGACGCCCTCGTCGCCGACGGCGTCGCCACCGAGTACTTCACCATCAACTACTGGCTCGAGGGCAGCCATGTGCGCCTGCGGGTGCGCGTGCCGTACGGGGTGCCCGAGCAGGCCGTCGACGACCGGGTGCATCGCGAGATCGAGGCGTACCTCGCGGCCTCCCCGTCGCTGCACCCGATGACCGAGCTCACCGACAACGGCTTCTACGACCGGCTGTTCGCGGGCGAGTTCACCGAGGCCGACCGGCCGCGCTACTTCGATGCGGCGGGCCGGCCTCGGTTCATGCCGAACAACTCCGTGCACCGCCGCCCGTACGAGCGCGAATGGTCGCGGTACGGCGGCCCGACCGGGATGCTCATCGCCGAACGGCACTTCGTCGAGTCGACGGCGCAGGCGGCCCGGCTCATGCGCCTCGGCAATCTCGACGTGCGCACCATCCTCTTGGGCGTGGCGAGCCAGCTGACCTTCCTCACCGCCGCGTGCCTGCTCGGCGGCGATCGCGAGCTCGTCCACGACTTCTTCGTCGCCTACCACCGGCGCTGGGTCGCCGGGTACGGGCAAGGCGCCGTGTACACGGCCGACGCGGGTCGCCGGGAGCATGCGGGCACGGTGCGGGCCATGGCCGAACGCATCCCTCCGCTGATGGATGCCGCAGCGCGCGCGGACTTCGACGCCCTGCCGTCGTGGCTCGCCGACTGGGGCCGGATGAACGCGCGCGTCGCCGCCGACATCCGCGAGGCGCATCGCGGCCCCGGCCTCACCTTCGCCTACGACGACGGCGTCCGCCTCGCCGAGAGCGCGACGGCGGCATCGTGGTCGCTCGCGCACTCCCTCATCCATATGACGAACAACCGGATGATGGTGTCGGTCGCCGACGAGGCGTTCATCGCGTTCCAGATCGCCGAGGCGATGGGCGGCGCGCGATGAGCGGCGGCGAGTGGCGGCCGGCGCCGGCGGCGGGGCTCCGCGTCGGGCCGGCCCGCTGGGACGGTGCGCGCATGGTCACCGACGCCTCCTGCGACGGCCACGAGCGCATCCTGACGCTCGGCCTGCGGGAGCGCATGGTGCTGGAGCTCGTCGACGGCGAACGGTCCCCCGGCGCGATCGCCGCCGAACTCGCCGGGCAGGGCACGCCGCTGCCGCCGGCGGCGCTCACGCAGATCCTGAACGGTTTCGTGATGCACGGGCTGCTGGAGCGGCCCTTCGCGGTCGAGACCGCCGGCGTCGCCCGCGCCGACCGCGACGCCGCCACGGCCCCGGCGACCCGGCCGGAGGTCTGGGCCGGCGCGGCCAGGCGACGCGACCCGCTCGGGATGCTCGCCGCGGCCCCGGCGATGGCGGTGCTCGGCGTCGCGGCGGCCGCCGGCATCGCGGCCGCCGTGTTCGCGCTGCCCGCCGCGTGGGCGGCCGTCACGAGCGGTGCCGCCGGCGCCTGGCTCGTCGCGGCGATCCTCGCGGCCGTTGCGTGGACGGGCGCGGTCACGTGGGCGCACGAGGCCGCCCACGCCGCCGTGTTCCGCCGCCTGTCGGGCCGAGCCGCACGGCTCTCGATCACGATGCTCGGGGTCGTGCCGATGCCGAACACGCAACTGGCCGGCCTCGCCCTCCTCTCCCCCGGGCGACGGGCGCGCGTGGTCGCCGCCGGGCCGCTCGTCTCGCTCGCGGCGATGCTCGTGCCCGCGGCCGTGTTCGCCGCCGATCCGGCCGGCCCTGCCGGCCTGGCCGCCGCCGCCGCGGTCGTGCTCGGAGCGGCCGTGAACTGGCTGTCGCTCTCGTTCTTCCCCAATACGGATGCGACGCGTCTGCTCGAGGTCGCCGGCTCGGTCGATCAGGTGCAGGCCGTCGCATTCCGCGCGCTCGTACGGCCGTCTTCGATCCCGCGCGCCCTGCCCGGGGCGGCGAAGACCGTCATCCGGGCCTACCCGTTCTTGCTCGCCGCCTCCGTTCTGGCGACGGCGGCGCTCAGCGTGCCGGCCATCCGGTCGGTACTGCCGTGAGGCCGATCCCGGCCCCGCGGCATCCGCACACACAGAAAGGAACCACCATGAAGAACATGTCGCTCCTCGCGGCGGAGCTCGACGCCTTCGAGGCCGAGACGTTCGAGGTCAAGGACTACGTCGACTACTCGGAGATGGCCTTCGGGTCGACGTGCTCCTCGTCGTCGTCGTCCTCGTGTTCGTCGACGTGCACCTCGTGCTGCACCTCGACGTCGTCCTGCGCGACCGCGTGATCAGGCGGGGGCCGACGCGGGGTGATCGCGTCAGCCCCCTCGGCGGTGAAAGGACCACCGTGTCGAAGCTATCGCGCACCCGCCCGTGCGGGAACCGGTCGCGTCGCACGCGGTAACCGCGAACCCAGTACGACCCGGGCCGGGTGTTCGCACCCGGCCCGGCAACAGAGAGAGCGCAATGACCCACACAGACCCCATCGCCGCGTCGGCGCGAGACGTCTCGCTCGCGATCGGCCGCAAACGCATCCTCGAGGCCGTCGACCTCACGGTCGAACGCGGCTCGTTCCACGGCATCATCGGCCCGAACGGGGCCGGCAAATCCACCCTCTTCGACGTGCTCCTCGGCTTCCGCGCGCCGAGCGGCGGCGAGGTGCGCCTCCTCGGCCGCGCCCCGCGCCCGCGCAGCATCGAACTGCTTGCGCGCGTCGGCATCCAGCCGCAGCGCACCGCGTTCTTCCCGAAACTCACCGCGATCGAGCATCTCGAGGCGATCGCCGATCTCTTCGGCGCCTCGCACCGGCGGATCGACACGCTCATGGAGGCCCTCGACCTCGGCCCGCACGCCCGAACCCGTGCCGAGAAGCTCTCGGGCGGCGAGCGCCAGCGCCTCGCGATCGCCTCGGCCCTCGTGCACGAACCCGAGGTGCTCTTCCTCGACGAGCCGACCGCGGGCCTCGACCCCGGCGCCCGGCGCAACCTCGTCGAGCTGCTCCGCGGGGCCGACCTCAGCGAGATGACGACGATCTACACGACCCATTACCTCGAAGAGGCCGAGCGTCTCTGCGATGTCGTCACGATCCTCGACGGGGGCCGCACGCTCGTGACGAAGTCGCCGGCGCAACTCATCGGCGAGGCCCGGCTCGGCGTATCCATCCTGTTGCCGGCCGCCCTGCACCAGGCCGATCTGGCGGCCGGCCTGCCGAGCGTGACCGGCATCGACGTCGGCGACGACGGCGTCACGGTCCGCACCGTCGACACGGCACGCGCCTTCGCCGATCTCGCCGGCGCCGGGGTCGACACCGCGAACGCGCAGGTGCGCGGCGGCAGCCTCGAAGACGTCTTCCTCACCCTGACCGGACGGAGCTACGAAGCATGAGCACCCGCACCGCGCTTTCGCGCGTGATGTTCACCGCGGACCTGCGCGATTTCGCGACCCTGTTCTTCACCTTCGCGTTCCCGGCCGGGCTGCTGATCGCGCTCGTTACGGCGTTCGGAAGCCTGCCGTCGCCGCACGGCGGCGATTCCGTCAACGAGGTCTCGTCGAATGTGATCGCCTTCGGCACCGCGTTCGTGGGCATCTTCGCCGGCGCCTCGCATATCGCTGCCTGGCGTGAGAACGGCATGATGCGGGTGCTGCGCTCGGCGCCGGTGACGCCGGCGATGATCCTCGGCGCGCAGGCGGGCGTCGGTTCCCTGTGGGCGGTGCTGCAGTCGGTGCTGCTCGTGGGCATCGCGGTGACGCCGTGGCTCGGCATGACGCTGGCGGGCACGGCGCCGCTCGCGCTGGTGCCGATCGCGGCCGGGTTCGTCCTCTTCTTCTGCCTGGGCGTGCTGCTGGCGAACGCGGTGCCGTCGACGACGGCGGTGACGATGCTGTCGATGATCATCGTCATCCCCCTCGGCTTCGCGGGCGGTGCGATGATGCCGCTGGAGTTCATGCCGGCATGGGTGCAGGATCTGGCGCCGTTCACGCCGGTGCACCATATGCGCGAGGCGATCACGTTCACGCTCACGGGTCTCGGCGAGTGGGCGACGAGCGGTCTCGGTCTCGCGTATCTCGTCGGTGCGGGGGCCGTGCTGTTCCTGGCCGGGCGTGCGACGATGCGCTGGATGTGACGGTGCACGGCATCTGGGAGGCGGAGTCTGCCGCCGGGTCGCGGGCGTGGCTGACGTCTGCCACGGCGCTCGTGGCGGCGGCCGGGTTCGCCGGGGCGGATGCCGGCATGCGCGCCGAGCTGCGTGCCCAGTGGCTGCGCACGCGGCCGGTGCATCAGGGGGAGGCTGCGATGCACGACACCGAGGCGGTGGATGCCGGCTCGACCGCGCTCGTCGGGGTCGGCGCGGGCCGGGCCCAGCTCGAGGCCCTGCAGGCGTTCGCCGACGCGGTGGATGCCGGAGCGGCGCACGTGTGGGAGGTCGACCGGGTGAGCGCGCATGTGCGTCGCGCCCGGCTGCGGCTCGGCAGCGACGGGCTCGTCGTCTCGCATGATCCGGGTGCGGATGCCGATCCGCCCCGTATCGGGAGTGCCGCCCCGGACGGCGCTCCCGCGCCGGGCGGCGATCCGCTCCGTGCCAGACGGCTCGACGAGCTCGCCGGGCCGCTCGAGTCGGCTGGCCTCGTCAACGGCCTCGCGGCCCGCCTCGGCGGCGAGCCGAACCCGGAGATCGGCTGGCCGACGCTCGCCCCGGCCTCCGGTTCGTCGCCGGCGTGGAACGGCAGCCTCGTGCGCCGCCTCACCTGGTCGGGGCATGCCGAATCGTTCCGCACCTCCCGCATCGCGGCCCTCGTGGAGGGCATCGAGCGCCTCGTCGGCGGTTTGCAGCTCGAGGGCACCGTCACGGTCGCGCCGGGCGCCGGCCTACCCGGGCGGGTGCTCACCCCCGACGACTTCGACGCGTACCCCGAGGCCTTCTTCCGGCACGGCGGCTCCCGCTACGACCCCGCCGAGCCGCACGAGTGGGTGCGGGCGCGCTCGCTCGTCACCGGCGAGCCGGTGTGGGTGCCGCGCGAGCTCGTGCACTACGGGGCGCCGGTCGCGCGATCGCGGTGGGGCCTCGGCACCTCCTCGGGCTGTGCGACGGGGTCGACGACGGGCGAGGCTGCCCTCTTCGGGCTCCTCGAACTCATCGAGCGCGACGCGTTCGTGAACTCCTGGTACGGCCGGGTTCCGGCGATCCCGATCGACCCGGGCGCGCGCTTCGCACCGCTCCGGCGGCGGGTGGGCCTGCTCGGCTGGAAGCCCGAGCTCGGGCTGTTGCGCACGCCGCTCGGCCTGCCCGTCTTCGTCGCCTGCGTCGACACGGGCGCGATCCGTTCGATCGGGGCCGCATGCCACCCGGTGCCGGCCGTCGCCGCCGAACGCGCTCTCGCCGAGGCCGTCTCCTACGCCCCCGACCGCGAGCAGGCGATCCGCGCCGAACCGGAACGTGCGGCGGCGCTGCTCGCCGACCCCGCGCTCGTGCACGGCATCGACGATCACCCCCTGCTGGCCGCGGCCGGCGGCCCGGCCGATTACGCGGAGCTCGCCGGCACCGGCCGGGCCGTCGCGTTCGAGGAGGCCGTGCGGGCCCATGTCGACGAGAGCTGGGGCGCCGATGCGGTTTCGGGTGCGGATGCCGTGCGCGCCCGCCTCGTCGGGGCGCTCGCAGCGCGCGGCGTCGAAACCTTCGCCCGCGTGCAGACCGCGGCCTTCGAACGCGAACTCGGCCTGGAGACGGTCGCCGTGATCGCCCCCGGCCTCTCGCAGCTCGACTTCGGCTGGGGCAATCAGCGCGCCGCGGCATCCACCGCCCCGGCCCGCTTCGCACGCGAACTGCTCGGCTTCGAGCCCGAACCGCGGCGTCTGCCGCACCCGTTCTCGTGAACCCGCACCGGCTGCTCGCCGCCTACGCGGTGCTCTACGCGGCGACGCTCCTCGTCGCCGGGTCGCCGTGGACGGCGCTGGCGGCCGTCGCCCTCGGCGCCGGGGTGCTCGCCGTGGGCCTCGGCGTCCAGGCGTCGTTCGGGGGTCGTGCCCGCGCCCCGGGGCCGCTCGGCGTGCGGCTCATCGCCGTCACCGCGGCGCTCGAGGGCGTCGCCCTGGCCGCCGCGCTCGTGCTCGGCGCCGTCACCGGGGTCTGGTGGCCGGCCCTGCCGATCGTGCTTTCGGCGGTCACGGTGCACGTGCTCGTGCTCGGCGCGAGCATCCGCCGGCCCCTGGACGCCTGGCTCGGCGTCTGCCTGCTCGCGGCGACGGTCGCGGCCTGGCTGTGGTCGGCCGGAGCGCTACCGACCGTGTGGCCGCTCGCGGGGGCGGCCGCCTCGGGGGCGTGCCTCGCGTATGCGATCGTGCTCGCGCGGGCGGCGCGGGCTGCGCGGGCCGCTCCCGCCTCAGTGCCCGGTGTCGACGAGCTTCAGGCCGACGATGCAGCCGACGAGGCCCATGAGCAGCAGGATCTTCACCCATGACACCTCGGTGTCGCCGGCGGCCATCGCCCAGACGACGGTGAGGGCCGCGCCGATGCCGACCCAGACGGCGTAGGCGGTGCCGGTCGGGATCTCGCGCATCGCGAAGGCGAGGCCGCCCATGCTCGCGGCGAGCGCGGCGAAGAAGACGACCGAGGGCCAGAGTCTCGTGAAGCCCTCGGACTTGCCGAGTGCGGTCGCCCAGACGGCTTCGAGCACTCCGGAGACGATGAGCACGATCCACGACATGACGATTCCTCCATCGCCAGTCTTGTCGCGTGCCGGGTACTGGGTGCCCTCGTCCGGAACCGGGGATGCCGGTTGCCCACCAGGTTAGCCGCCGCCTCTGGGCAGGCCCTGGGCAGGACGCGGCGCGGCAGGATGTCGCGCGAGTCCGGCTGCCGTGACGGGGGCGGCCGCGCCCGGGCATCCACGATGATGGAGACATGCCGGACCGCCCCGAACTCGCCCGCAACGCCGCCCTCGTCGTCATCGATGTGCAGCGCGGCTTCGCCGACCCCTCGTGGGGCCGCCCGAACAACCCGGACGCCGAGGCGAACCTCGCGCGGCTCCTGGCGGCGTGGGCGGATGCCGGCCGCCCCGTCGTCCTCGTTCGGCACGACTCCCGCACGCCCGGTTCGCCGCTCGCGCCCGGCACCGCCGGCAACGCCTTCGCCGACGTCCTCGACGGGGTGACCGGCGATCTGCTCGTCACGAAGCATGTGAACTCCGCGTTCATCGGCGAGCCCTCGCTCGAGGCGTGGCTGACCGAACGCGGCATCCGTCAGATCGTGGTCTGCGGCATCCAGACGAACATGTGCGTCGAGACGACCGCACGCATGGGCGGCAACCTCGGCTTCGACGTCATCGTGCCGATGGATGCGACCCGCACCTTCGATCTCGCGGCCCCCGGCGGCCCCTCGCTCACGGCCGACGAGCTCGCCCGGGCGACGGCGGTGAACCTCGCCGGCGGCGGCTTCGCACGCGTCGTGGAGACCGCGTCGCTCGTGTGAGGCGCACGAGCCCGCGAACGTGACACCCGAAGCAGCGCGGCTCGGCGAACCTGCCGCCCTCGCCCACCGCGCACCCTCCGAACGTGACACCCGAACGGGGGTCGGCTAATCTTCCGGGATGCGTCCCCTCCGCGTGATCCTCCCCGCCCTGTTCGCCGTCGCCGCGTGGTTCGCGAGCGACATCCTCGCCGGTCTGCGTCCCTCCGATCCGGCGATCGCCGAGATCCTGGGGCTCGTCGCCCCCGACACCATGTCCGTCGCCCGCGATGCCCCGTTGCCGTGGGGCGTGCTGTACGGCACGGCCGCCGGTGTGGCCGTGTTCGGCCTGGCCGGGTTCTTCACCGCGGTCGCCGGCGTGCGCCGCAGCCTGGCCGGGTTCGCCGCCCTGTGGATGGGGGTGGTGCTGACGGGCGTGCTGGCCGCGGGCGTGCCGATCGCGGTGGATGCCGTGGGCGCCCTCGTCTCGGGCGACGACGTCACGGCGAGCGCCGCCGCCGTCGCGTCCGCCGCGTACTGGGGGGTGCTGTGGGGCTGGGTCCCCGCCCTCCTCGGTGTGCTCGTCGCCCGCCCGATCGAGGCCGAGGTCTACGTCGACCCGTACGGCCTGGCCCGCACCGAGGCGCTCGACGACCTCTTCGTTCCCGACCCGGCCGCCGAGGAGCCGCGCACGCTCCGCGGCGTGTTCTCCCTCGTGACGCTCGTGATCGCCGCGGTGGGCCTGGCGGGTCTCGTCTTCGTCACGCCGATCGCCGAGGACGCGTGGGCGGATGCCGTCGGCGCCGACGTCTCGGAGCCGAGCGAGCCTGCCGAGACGACCGAGCCGGCCGAACCCGAGGAGACGGATGCTCCGGCATCCACCGCCCCGGCGGCCCCGAGCGAGTCGGCGCCGGCAACGGCCCCCGCCGAATGAACCGACCCCGCTGAACGAGCCTGAGGGCCGCGACCGGCCGGCGCACCGCGAGCGTGTCGCCGGGTTACGCGTCGGATGCGGATGCCCCGCGCCGGCTCGGTAACCTGACCCGCATGGCAGACCGCGAATACGGCTTCAAGACGCGTGCGATCCACGCGGGCAACATCCCCGATCCGGTGACGGGCTCGCGCGCCCTGCCGATCTACCAGACGAGCGCGTTCGTCTTCGACGACACGGCGGATGCGGCGGCGCGTTTCGCCCTGCAGAAGTACGGCAACATCTACTCGCGCGTCGCGAACCCGACGGTGGCGAGCTTCGAGGAGCGCGTCGCGAGCCTCGAGGGCGGCCTCGGCGCCGTCGCCACGGCGAGCGGCCTGAGCGCGCAGTACATCACCTTCGCGAGCCTCGTCGGCACCGGCGATCACCTCGTCGCCTCCTCGCAGCTGTACGGCGGTTCGATCACGCAGCTCGATGTGACCCTGCGCCGTTTCGGCGTCGAGACGACCTTCGTGTCGGGCTCCGACGCCGCCGACTACGCGGCCGCGATCCGCCCCGAGACGAAGGCGCTCTTCGTCGAGACCATCGCGAACCCGTCGGGCGAGATCGCCGACCTCGAGGCGCTGGCCGACGTCGCCCATGCCGCCGGCATCCCGTTCATCGTCGATTCGACGATCGCGACCCCGTACCTGAACCGCCCGATCGAGTGGGGCGCCGATATCGTCACGCATTCGGCGACGAAGTTCCTCGGCGGCCACGGCACGACCCTCGGCGGCGTCGTCGTGGAGTCGGGCCGCTTCGACTGGCATTCGGAGAAGTTCCCCCTGTTCGGCCAGCCGGTGCCGAGTTACGGCGGCCTGGAGTGGTCGGGCAATTTCGGCGAGTACGCGTTCCTCACGCGTCTGCGCGCCGAGCAGCTGCGCGACATCGGCCCGGTGCTGGCGCCGCATTCGGCGTTCCTGCTGGCGCAGGGCGTCGAGACGCTGCCATACCGCATCCAGGCGCACATCGACAACACGCGCGCGGTCGCCGAGTGGCTGGACGCCGACCCCCGCATCGAGAACGTGTGGTGGGCGGGCCTGCCGAACCATCCGCACCACGAGCGGGCGCTGAAGTACCTGCCGAAGGGCCCGGGTTCGGTGTTCTCCTTCGAGGTGAAGGGCGGCCGGGAGGTCGGGCAGAAGCTCATCGAGTCGGTGGATCTCGCAAGCCATCTCGCGAACATCGGCGACGCGAAGACCCTCATCATCCACCCGGCGTCGACGACGCATGCGCAGCTCACCGAGCAGCAGCTCGTCGAGGCGGGCGTGCTGCCGGGCGTCGTACGGCTCTCGGTCGGCATCGAGGATGCCGACGACATCATCTACGATCTCGACCAGGCGCTCAGCGCCGCCACGGGAGGCACACGATGACCGACACGACGACGTCCGCGGTGGATGCCGCGAGCACCGCACCCGCCACGGGCACCGATCCTTCCTCCGAAACGGTTCGCTTCGCGAACGGCCTGAGCTGTTCGGTCCCGGCCTCTTCGCCGCTCGCGAAGCTCCTGAAGTCGCAGCGCACCTGGCAGGGCCCGGATGCGAAGGCCCGGCTCGGGATCCTGCGGGCGGCCAAGTCGGTCGCGATCGTCGGCGCATCGCCGAATCCGACGCGCTCCAGTTTCTTCGTCGGCACGTACCTGTCGCAGTCGAGCGACTACCGCCTGTACTTCGTGAACCCGAACGCGAGCGAGATCCTGGGCCGGCCGGCGTACCCCGATCTCGCGAGCCTGCCCGAGGTGCCCGACATCGTCGTCGTCTTCCGGCGCGGAAGCGACATCCCCGCGGTGGTCGACCAGGTCGTCGCCGCGGGCGCGAAGACGATCTGGGTGCAGCTCGGCATCTGGAACGAAGAGGCCGCCTATTACGGCGAGGAGCAGGGCCTCACCGTCGTCATGGACCGCTGCATCAAGGTCGAGCACGCCCGCTTCCACGGCGGCCTCCACCTCCTCGGCTTCGACACCGGTCAGATCACCGCCCGCAAGACCCTCCGCTGACCCGCCCTTCCCTCCCTCCCCGCCGGTCGAGTAGCGAGCACAGCTCGCGTATCGAGACCCCGCACCCCTCCCCGCCGGTCGAGTAGCGAGCCCAGCTCGCGTATCGAGACCCCGCACCCCCTCCCCGCCGGTCGAGTAGCGAGCACAGCTCGCGTACCGAGACCCCGCACCCCGCCCCGCCGGTCGAGTAGCGAGCGCAGCTCGCGTATCGAGACCCCGCACCCCACCCCGCCGGTCGAGTAGCGAGCGCAGCTCGCGTATCGAGACCCCGCACCCACCCCGCCGGTCGAGTAGCGAGCGCAGCTCGCGTATCGAGACCCTTCCGCCAAGCTGGCCTCGATACGCTCCTCCGTCGCTACTCGACCGACGCACGCCCATCCACCCGCCGGTCGAGTAGCGAGCACAGCTCGCGTATCGAGACCCTTCCGCCAAGCTGGCCTCGATACGCTCCTCCGTCGCTACTCGACCGACGCACGCCCACCCCGACGAACCTCTCCTCCCCGCACCCCCACCGCCGGGCGGTTCTCCACAGATCCCACGCCTCGCCGTATTCCGGCTGCAGTGTCCGGCACACTCGTCGCATGCCCACGGTCTACATCCTCGAATGCGCCGACGGCTCGTATTACGTCGGCAGTACCCGCGATCTGGAGCGGCGTCTCGCCGAACACCGGAGCGGGGTCGGCGCCGCCTACACGCGGCGTCGCTTGCCGGTTCGGCTCGCCTTCCGTCAGGATTTCGACCGGATCGACGAGGCTTACCGCCTCGAGAAGCAGGTGCAGGGGTGGAGTCGCCGAAAACGCGAGGCGCTCATCGCCGGCGACTACGCGCTGCTCCCGGCCTTGGCCCGAAAACCTCGTCTCGCCCCGCCCACCTCCCCGCCGGTCGAGGAGCGAGCGCCCCTCTCCCCGCCGGTCGAGTAGCGAGCACAGCTCGCGTATCGAGACCCCACCCGAACAGGCCTCGATACGCTCCTCCGTCGCTACTCGACCGACGCCACCCTCCGCCGGTCGAGTAGCGAGCGCCAGCTCGCGTATCGAGACCCGCACCCTCGATACGCTCCTCCGTCGCTACTCGACCGACGCCCGCCCGTCCCACCAGTCGAGCACGCGGGTCGCGATGAGCGTGAGCCATTTCGAGGGTTCGCCGCTCGGTGCATCGACCTCGACCCAGACCTGACCAGGCAGGGTGTTGCCCTGCCCCCAGGTGCCGTCGGGGCGTCGGGCGGTTCGGAGGTGCGCGACGGCGTCGGCGAGCCGCGGATCGGGCGCCGTGCCGTCGTGGGTGGATGCGGCGCGGAAGTGGTCGAGTGCGGCCAGCAGGTTGTATTGGTGCCGTGTCGGGTAGATGAGGTCGGTGACGAAGGCTCCGACGGGCTCTCCGGTGGATCGCCGTCTCATGAGCCGGCGTTCGAGCAGGTATTCCTCGCCGCTGTGACGCGCCTCCCGCATCGAGTCGTCGCCAGCGGCCTGTTCGTAGGCGAGGATGCCGGTGATCGCGTTGAGGGTGGAGTGGAACGACGAGCGCACGGAGTCCCCTTCTTCGGCTTCGCAGTTCCAGCCGCCGTCGGCGAGCCGGTGCTCGGGGAACCAGCTCACGAGCCTCGACACGTCGGCGCCGAGCCAGGCGCCGTTGGCCAGGGTGTAGGAGTTGAGGCAGACGTCGATTTCGCCGCCCCAGAAGGGCATGTCCTCGTACTCCCACCGGCAGTTCGCGTCGAGTTTGCCGGCGGTGTCGCCGAGCGTCCCGGCATCCACACCCCATTCGCGAAGGTCTTTCAGCACCCATGTGGTCGCGATCCACGGTTCTCCGTCGGAGTCGGCGCGGCTCCATCCGGCGGGGAAGCATGCTCCGCCCGCCCATTGGCCGTCGCCGTCCTGCTCGGCGAGGAGTGCGGCGCCGAACCCTTCGACGGCGACCCGGTCGCGCGTGGCCCGCCAGGTCTCGGGCGGCGAGCCGAGCAGGTCGCGTTCGACCTGCCAGCGGATCGCCGGGTCGGAGTCGAGCAGCCAGTCGAGGGTCCGCGTCGTCGCGTTCGTCATGCCGGGAGGCTACTCCCGCCCGCCCACGCGCGCCCTCTACCGGTGACGGCGCCCCAAGCGCGGGTGATCGCGACACGCCCGAGTATGCAGGCTTTGACGCCGCCGAGCGAGTGCCCGCCGACGAACCAGGGCCGCTCGCCGTCGATTGACGCTGCGGCGGATGCTCAGGGCTCCGCCCGCCGAATCAAGATCGACTTCGGTCGTGGGTGATCTGTCGAACACCCGGCGGAGTGCCGAGCAGCCACCGTTAGAGATCGTCAGGATCGTCGCGGACGAGGACCTCGAAGAACTCGCGGTTGATGAAGAGACGTTCGCGCCCGACCTTGTGATCCTCGAGAACCCCGGCAACCACGAGTTCATGCAGCCATTTCGTCGCGGTCGGCCTGCTTACCTTGCAGCGCGCGACGACATTCGAGATTCGGCAATAGGGCTGCTCGAAGAGGACGTCGAGGAAGTCGGAGTTCGAACCCGCGCTCGTCGTACGGATCTCGTCGCGCACCTTCGCTTGCAGCACCTGGATCGCGTCGATCTTGGCGAGGGTGGCGCGGGCGGTCCCCCGAACGGCATCGAGCATATAGAGCACCCATGGCTCCCATGCGGCCTCACGAGTGACGTCGAGGAGCAACCGGTAGTACTCCTCCTTGTGCGCGATGATGTACCGCGACAGATAGAGGATCGGTTCTTGGAGCAGTTCGTTTGCGACGAGCACGAGGATGTTCAGGATGCGCCCGGTTCGCCCGTTTCCGTCGGTGAACGGATGGATCGCCTCGAACTGGTAGTGCGCCACAGCCATCTTGACGAGAGGGTCGAGGTCGTCCGGATCGTGGAGGAAATCAGCCCAGTTGGCGAGCTTCTCGCGAATGACCGCGGCGCCGCTCGGAGGCGTGTAGATCGCACGCCGCGTCGCGGGGTTCGCGATGATCGTCCCTGGGAGTGTTCGCACGTCCATGTCTCGTCGGTGGATCGTCGAGCAGATGTCGATCGCCGTCGTGGCGGATAAGGGTCTCGTCTGGATGCTGTGAAGTCCCGCGAAGAGCGCTGCGCGGTAGCGCAACGTCTCCTTCGTTTCGGGTGATGCCAGATCCGAGTCTGTGTCTGCGAACCGAAAGAGGTCGTCCGTCGTCGTCACGATGTTCTCGATCTCCGAGCTCGCCTGCGCTTCGAGGATCGGGATCGAGTTGAGCAAGACGGCCGGATTCGACATCCGTCGTGCGGCTTGATCGAGGGCAGCGAGCGCCGCTCTGGCTTCGACGACGGACTTGAGGACGACGGCCGTCTCCAACCGGGCCACCGGAGGGAGTGCCGGAAGCATGTTGTACGGTTCGTCGGGTCGCCAAGTCACACCGGCACTCTACCGCCGAGTGGCGCGTTATATATAAATTTTTCGCCATTTTTTTTACACGTTCTGGTCATATGTCAACTGGCTTTGCATATGACCGGATCGCGAACCGGGCTCGGTCTACCCGGTGACGGCGACCCAGGCGCGGGTGATCGCGGCACGCACCTCGTCGTCGCTCGCGGTGGCGACGCCGTCGCCGGGCTGCACGCCGTAGTCGCCGAAGCTCGCGTGGTTCGCGCCGTCGATCTCGACGAGGGCGGTCGTCGGCGGCAGCAGGTGGGCGGCTGCGGCGAGATCCGCCTCGGATGAGAGCCGATCCTCCGATGCGGCGATCTGGACGACCGCGAGGTCGGTGCCGGACAGGTCGTTCGCGCAGTAGGAGCCGAGCAGCACGAGCCCGGCGACCGCGGGATCTTCGGCCAGCATGCAGGCTTTGACGCCGCCGAGGGAGTGCCCGCCGACGAACCAGCGGTCGACGTCGTCGATGCCGTCGATGAAGGCCGACAGCGGGCGGGTGTCGAAGAACGCCAGGTTCAGGGTGGGCTTGGTGATGACGACGGTCGCCCCCGTCTCGCCGGCGAGGTCGCGGAGCTTCGCGAGGTAGGCGGAGGGCTCGACGCGTGCGCCGGGGAGGAAGACGAGGCCGTCGCCCGAGGCGTGGTCGGGGTCGGTGGGTTCGATCACGAACGACGCTTCGGTCTCGGTGATGCGGATCGCCGGGTCGCGCCAGGCGTCGAGGGAGGCGGCCCGTTCTCCCGGGTAGAGGATGTGCGCCCACACCGCGAAGGCGACGATGACGAGCACGAGCACTCCGGCGAGGGCGATGAGCACGCCGGCGATCCGGCGGCCGGCGCGGCGGGGGCGGGCGGTTCCTGCGGCTTCGGTCACGTCTGCAGTCTGGCAGTTCCCGGTGCCCGGTCGCGGGATGCTGCGGCCTGGGCCCCGCGTGCCCCGAGGCTTCCTGCGTTCGGGAATCCGGTGTCGAAAGCGATGAGCCGGCCACGCGTGCCCCTAGGCTTCCCCCATGCGTGTCGTCCGTGTGCTCGTTCCCGCCATCCTCGCCGTGGCCGCCTGGTTCGCTTCCGACCGGATCGCCGAGGCGGCGGCCGCGTCGTTCTCGACGACGGTGTCGAAGGCGCTCCGCCTGATCGCGCCGGGTGCGCTCATCGGGCCGGTGGATGCACCGGGCGGCTGGGGCGGCTGGCTCGCGTTCGCGACGGTGGTCGCGGTCGCGGCCGCGTATGCCGTGTTCGCCCTCGTGTTCCGTGCCGGGCGCGGGGCGGCCGGGTTCGCGGCGGGCTGGTTCGCCGCGGTGCTGGCCGGCTCTCTGGTCGCCGGCGTCCCGGTCGCAGTGTCGATCATCGCCGGGGTGCTCGATCCCGTCGCCGCAGCGTCCGCGGCGGACGTCGTCTCGATCGGCCTTGCCGCCTACTGGGGCGTCTTGTGGGGGTGGATGCCGGCGCTGGCCGCCGTGCTCCTCGCACCGAAGCCGGCCGCGGCCGCAGCGCCCTCCACGACGCCGGCCGCGGCGGAGGGCGCCGAACCCGAGCCGGAACCGGCGGCGGCCGCAGCGCACCCGGCAGCCCCTCGCCGCCGTGCGGCCCTCATCGCCGCGATCGCCGTCGTCGCCGTCACGGGCCTCGTCGCGGTCGTCATCGCCGGCATCGGCGCGACGGATGCGAAGCGGGCGGCGGACCAGGCGGAGTGGGCGGCCGAGCAACCTCCGGTGCCCGAGCCGGTCGGGGTTCCGATCCCCGAGGTCGCCCCGGGCGAGTGGAACATCGACCCCGAATGGTGCACCGAGAACCAGCTCGAGTACACGCCCTCGACCCCCGATTCGGCGATGATGCATCGCGGCATGAAGATCACCGCGCGGAACGTGAGCAGCGCGCCCTGCGTGCTCGACGGCTACCCGGATGTCGCGTTCAGCGACCCGGTCGGCAACGGCTTCGAGTCGCACGTGCTGCACGGCGACGGCCATGCCACCGAGCGGGATGCGGGACCGGTGCGCATCGAGGTCGTGCCCGGCGGCGAGGCCGTCACGTGGCTGTCGTGGGATGCCCCGGCGGCGAGCGACCGCGACCCGGCCGGGTTCCTGCACATCGCCCCCTACGCGGGCGCGGTGCGGCAGATGGTGCCGATCGACACCGATATCACGGGCGGTGAGCTCGAGATCACCGCGTGGCAGGCGGCGGCCCCGGCCGCCTGAACGCGAGCTTGTTCAGGGCCGAGCGGATGCCCCGGCGCCCGGCTCCGGCGCATCCGCGTCCACGTCGCGCCCGAACGCGAGGACGTCGAACGTCGTGCCGTCTTCGCGCGTGACGGTGTGGGCGAGCTCGTCCATACGGGTGAAGCCGAGCGATTCGTAGAGGCGGTGGGCGCCGGTCATCTCCGGTCCGCTGTTCATGACGACGCGGCCGACCCCGCGAAGCCTCGCGAGCCGCAGCACGTGCCGGGTGAGCAGTGCGCCGATGCCGCGCCGGCGGGCGTCCGGTGCGACGGCGAGGAGCCGGAAGTCGAGTTCGCCGGGCCGGGCGAGGGCCGACATCGTCTCCACCGGGCGCGGCGTCGAGACGGTGCCGAGCAGTTCGCCGCTCGCGGCATCCACCGCGACCCAGACGAGATGCCGTTCGGCACGTTCGGCGACCGCGAGCATCTGCGCCCGGTATCCCTCGCCGATCTCGTAGTCGTGCTCGTAGGCGGATGCCGTGAGCGCACCGACCTCCTCGGCTTCGCCGGGCAGCATGAGGCGCACGCGCACATCGGCGCGTTCCTGCAGGGCGAAGCGGTACACGTAGGGCGTGACGGTGCCGCTCGCGGCCGGTTCGCGCTCGGGCACGCGCTCGAACCCGAGGCGTTCGTAGAGCGCCTGCGCACGCGTGTTCTTCGAGCCGGTGTCGAGCACGAGGGCTTCGGCGCCCCATTCCAGGGCGGTCTCGAGGGCGGCGCGCATGAGGGCGGTGGCGATGCCGGTGCCCTGCCCGGCCGGGTCGACGGCGAGGAGGCGGATCTCGGCTTCGCCGGGCCTGGCGACCCGCGCGTACGGGGTGAGGGCGCGCAGCACGCTCGCCGCCCCGACGATGCGTTCGGCACCGGCATCCGCACCCGCATCAGCACCAGCACCAGCACCACCACCAGCACCAGCACCAGCGGCATCCGCGGCATCCCCGGCATCCGCACCCGGGCCATCCACGGCGACGAGCACGACGCCCGACGCGGCCCGCCCGGCGGTGTCGCGCTCGAAGGCGAGGCGCTCCTCGGCGGGCGGCAGATGCCCGTACGGGCCGGCACGGAAGGCGCGTTCGACGAGCGCCGCCTCCTCGGCGAATTCCGCGGGGTGTGCGGGGCGGATGCGGATGCGCGGGGAAGGTGCGGCAGTCATGACGGATCAACGATAGTCGCGCGCGCAGATCGTGCGGTTCGGATGCGCGCCGGCCCTGATCGGCGCAGGAATCTGCGACGATGCGCGGCTTCCGTGCGCGCCCGCGGACGTAGCCTGAAGGGGTGACCGCGTTCGTCTCAGCGCTCGACCTGTTCTCGATCGGCATCGGCCCCTCGAGTTCCCACACCGTGGGCCCGATGCGGGCGGCCCGGGCCTTCGCCGCGGGCATGGCCGCACTCGGTCTGCTCGATCGTGTGGACCGCGTGGAGGTCACCCTGTACGGTTCGCTCGGCGCGACGGGCCTCGGCCACGGCACGCCCGACGCGGTCGTCGCCGGCCTCCGCGGGCTCGAACCGCACGACTGCGACCCCGACGAGGTGCGCGGGTGCTGGTCGGCGATGGATCCCGACACCCCCGTCCGCCTCCTCGGCACCCGCGAGATCCGCATGTCGCCGGCCGATATCGCGCTCGAGCCGCGCACGCGCCTGCCCGGACACCCGAACGCGCTCACCCTGCGCGCGTGGGCGGGCGCGTCGCCGCTGCCGCTCGTCGAGGAGACCTACTACTCGGTCGGCGGGGGTTTCATCCGCCGCGAGGGCGAGACCGCTGCCGAGGCCGAGGCGCTTCGGCATCCGCTCCCCTACGACACGGCCGCCGAGCTCATCGCCCTGTGCGACGAGTACGGGGTGGGCCTGGCCGACATCGCCCGCTACAACGAGGTGCCGGTGCACGGCGAGTCCGGCATCGACACCGGGCTCGATGCGATCTGGGCGGCGATGCACGAGTGCGTCGAGCACGGTCTCGGCACACGCGGAACGCTGCCGGGCGGCCTGCGCGTCAAGCGCCGCGCCCCCGAGATCCGCGAACGGCTCGAGGCCTGCGACGACGGGCGTGTGGATGCCGGCCGCGATACCTCGACCGAGTGGCTGCACGCGTACGCGCTCGCGGTGAACGAGGAGAACGCCGCGGGCGGGCGCGTCGTCACAGCCCCGACGAACGGCGCTGCCGGCATCCTCCCGGCCGTCGGCCACTACTACCTGCGGTTCGTGCCGGGTGCGGATGCCGCGGGCATCCGCACCTTCCTGCTCACCGCGTCCGCGATCGCGAGCCTCGTGAAGAAGAACGCGTCGATCTCGGGCGCCGAGGGCGGCTGCCAGGCGGAGGTCGGTTCGGCGTGCGCGATGGCCGCGGGGGCGCTCTGCGCCGTGCTCGGCGGCACGCCCCGGCAGGTCGAGAACGCCGCCGAGATCGCCATGGAGCACCATCTCGGCCTCACCTGCGACCCGGTCGGGGGCCTCGTGCAGGTGCCGTGCATCGAACGCAACGCGATCGCCGCGTCCACCGCGGTGTCGGCGGCGCGCCTCGCGTTGCACGGCGACGGCTCGCACCTCGTCTCCCTCGACGCCGTCATCGAGACGATGCGGCAGACCGGCCTCGACATGATGACGAAGTACAAGGAGACGAGCGAGGGCGGCCTCGCCGTCAACGTCGTCGAGTGCTGACCCCGCACGCTTCCCACTCCGCACTCTCTCTCCCCGCACCCTCCTCCCGCGCACTCTCCTTCCCCCGCACCCTCCCCAGCTGGCCACCACGGCTCCGGAGATAACCACGATTCCGGATGGATCCAGCCCCATCCATCCGAATCCGTGGCGATCCCCGAAACCACGACGCAGCCACGCCGCCCCTGCCCCCGTCCACCCCTGCGGGCGCCACCACGACTCCGGAGAAAACCACCACTCCGGAGATAACCACGAGTCCGGATGGATCCGGCCCCACCCATCCGAACCCGCGGCGCGGCCACGCCGCAGGTGCGGCCAGACCGCAGGTGCGGATGACGCCGCGCGTCGCCCCGGTGACGCGGTGTTGCGGCGCCCGTCGACGGGTGCCGCGCCCTCGGTTAGCGTTGCCGGCATGGCCGATCTCGAACTGTTCACCCCGCTCGTGTCGACGCAGTGGCTCGCCGACCATCAGGGCGCCGAGACCCTCGTCGTGCTCGACGCGACCGTGCTCGGGGTCAAGGGGGAATCAGGCCTGTCGTGGCTCAGCGGCCTCGACCGCTACCTCATCGACGGTCATGTTCCGGATGCCCGCTTCGCCGACCTCCTCGAGGAGTTCTCGGATCCGTCCGGCTCCTTCGGGTTCCCGCGGCCGGATGCGGAGGGTTTCGTCCGCGCCGCCCGCGGGCTCGGCATCGACGACGGTTCGACGGTCGTCGTCTACGACTCCGGGCAGGGCCAGTGGGCTGCGAGGCTCTGGTGGATCTTCCGCTCCTTCGGGTTCGAGCGCGTCGCAGTGCTCGACGGGGGCCTGGGCGCCTGGCGGGCCGAGGGCCGCGGGCTCGAGACGGGATACGTCGCCCCGGGCACGGCGGGCGCGCTCACGGTCGAGGAGCAGCCCGGCCGTTGGGCGGACGTCGCCGAGGTCGAGGCCATCGTCGCCGGCACGGCGACGGGCACCCTGGTGTGCGCCCTGCCTGCCGGGGCGACGTCGGCCGGCGGCAGCGCCGCCCGCATCCCGGGCAGCGGCACGATCCCGTTCGCGGCGACGATCGACCGGCAGACGGGGTTGCACCGCCCGGCCGCCGAGCTCGCTGAGCTCCGCCCCGCCGACGAACGCGTCGTCGTGTACTGCGGGTCCGGGATCGCCGCCGCCGGCACCGCCTTCGCCCTCGAGCTCGCGGGGCATCGCGGCGTCGCCGTCTACGACGGTTCGCTCAACGAGTGGCTCGCCGACCCGGCGCGGCCGGTCGCGGCCGACGCCGCCTGACCCGGCGCGCCCGGGCATCCACCGCCGAAACGGTCAGCAGCCGCAGGCGACCGTAGCGCCTCCGGCCGCGGCGCCTCCGGCCGCACCCGCCGCGAGCGCACCCGGCGCGATGCCCGTGCGCGCATCCACCGGGTGGCGGTGGCGGCCGCCGTCGCCGGTCTCGAACTCGTATCCCTCGCGCACCCAGTATTCGAAGCCGCCGAGCAGCTCCTTGACGGGGTGGCCCGCGAGGGCGAACTCGAGCGCCGCGCGGATGCCGCCGTTGCAGCCGGGGCTCCAGCAGTACACGACGACGGGCGTGCCGACGGGGATCAGCTCCGCGGCGCGCTCGGCGATCTCGCGCGTGGGGAGGTGCAGGGCGCCTGGGATGTGTCCCTCATCCCAGGCGCCCCGGTTCCGGGAATCCACGATGACGAATCCGGCGTCGCCGGCGGCGAGCTCGGCGGCCACATCCGACGGGTCCGTCGTCATCGCGAGCCGTTCGGCGTAGTAGCGGGCGGCGGCGGCCGCGTCGGGCGCGGCGGCGAAGACGGCGGCATGCGGGGCGTTGGCGGGCGAATGCGTCATGCGCCCATCATGCCCGGCGCCGGCCGCGCCGGGCCCGGCGGATCCGGTCATCGCCCCGCGATATCCCGCCAAGCCGAGCCCGACAGGCTCCGGCGACTCTGGTCACCCGGCGCCTCGGCTCCCGCGCGTAGAACGCGGCCGACCTCACGCCCCCGCGTAGAACGCCGTCAGCGCGTCCCCGAGGGCGACGAGGTCGTCGACGTGCGCGAGCTCGCGGGCGGAGTGCATCGACAGCAGGGGCACGCCGACGTCGACGGTGCGGATGCCGAGGCGCGTCGCCTGCAGCGGGCCGATCGTCGAGCCGCACGGAATGGCGTTGTTGGCGACGAAGGCCTGCGTCGCCACGTCCGCCGCCGCGCAGGCGCGACGCCAGAGTGCGGATCCGGCCGCGTCCGTCGTGTAGCGCTGGTTCGCGTTGAGCTTCAGCAGCGGGCCGCCGCCGAGCACGGGCCGCACCTCGGGGTCGTGGCGGTCCTGGTAGTTCGGGTGCACGGCGTGGCCGGCGTCGCTCGACACGCACCAGGATGCCGCGAACGCCCGCCGCCGTTCGGCGTCGCTCGCCCCGAGTCCGTCGTAGATCCGGCCGAGCACGTCGACGAGGAAGGTGCCGGCGGCGCCCGTGCGGGTTTCGGAGCCGACCTCTTCGTGATCGTAGGCTGCGAGCACGCGGATGCCGTCGGCGTCGTCGGAGCCGAGCAGCGCCCGCAGTCCCGCGTGCACCGAGCTCAGATTGTCCAGTCGCGTGGAGGCGAGGAAGACGCCGCCCGCGCCGAAGCGGGCCGGGGCCTGCGTGTCGACGGCGAACAGGTCGGTTCCGGCGATGTCGTCGGCTTCGCATCCGGCGGCGGCGGCGATGACCTCGGCGATCTCGCCGGCGTCCTCGGTGCCCCAGATCGGTTGTGTGTGCCGCTGCCGGTCGAGCAGGAGGCCCTTGGAGATCTCGCGGTCGAGGTGGATCGCCAGCTGCGGGATGCGCAGCAGCGGCCCGGTGCGGACGAGCCGCGATTCGCCGCTGCGCAGCACGACGCGGCCGGCGAGGGCGAGCTCGCGGTCGAGCCATGAGTTCAGCAGCGGTCCGCCGTAGATCTCGACGCCCGCTTGGGCGAGGCCTGCCTGGCGCACGGTGCCGCCGGGTTTCAGCTTGAACCCGGTCGAGTCGGTGTGGGCGCCGATGATGCGGGAGGGCGTGACGGCATCCGCACCCACGGGCACGACCCAGGCGATCACCGCCCCGTCGCGCACGGCGACGCATCGGCCCGGTCCGGTCGGCCATGCCTCGGTCTCCTCGACGCGGGTGTAGCCGGCGGCCACGAGGCGCCGGGCGACCTCTTCCGCGGTGTGGAACGACGACGGCGACGCCTGCACGAATGCGGCGAGGTCGTCGATGACGGAGTCGGTCTGCCTCATGCGACCATCCAAACATCCGCACCCGAGCGCAGGCGAGGCCACGGGACGCCCGGCAGGGGTGCACGTCGCAATCCCGCCGCTCACCGGCATCCGCCGGCCGCCCGGCGGCGCATCCGCGACACCCCGCCGGCCCTCGGCGCCCGCCGACCCTCGACACCCGCGCCGCGGCAGGGCAGAGTGGAAGGTACGCGAAATGCTCTGGGGGGACGCATGGTGCTCATCAACGAACACGAACCGCCGTACACCGTCGGCGTGCTGATCGGCTCGCTCTCGGTCGAGTCGATCAACCGCACGCTGGCGAGCGCGCTCATCCGCCTCGCGCCGGCCGAATTGCGGCTGCACGAGATCCCGATCGGCGATCTGCCGCTCTACAACCGCGACTTCGACATCGACTATCCGCCGGCCGCGCGCGACTTCAAGCAGGCCATCGCCGAGGTCGACGCGGTGCTCTTCGTCACGCCGGAGTACAACCGTTCCGTGCCGGGCGCGTTGAAGAACGCGATCGACTGGGCGAGCCGGCCCTTCGGCACGAACGCGTTCACGCGCAAACCGACGGCGGTCGCCGGCGCGTCGATCGGCGCGATCGGCACGGCGGTGGCGCAGCAGCAGCTCCGCAGCATCCTGAGTTTCTGCAACGCCCCGCAGATGAACGCACCGGAGGTGTACATCCACATGCGCCCGGGCCTCATCACCGACGACGGCGAGGTCACCGTCGAAGGCACGCGCGAGTTCCTCGCCGGGTTCATGCAGGGCTTCGCGGACTTCATCACCCGGGTGCTGACGATCATCCCGCGCGACTGACGGCTTCGGGTGCGGATGCCCTGGCGCGCACGCGTCGGCCGGCGCCCGCACGGGCGCACCCGGCAGCCGGTCCCTACGCGAATCGCACGGCCTGCTGCAGGCGCGTCCGCACTTCCATGAGCTCGGTGCCGCCGATGGAGGCCGAACCAGGGATGCCTTCGCGCACCGCGCTCGCGAGCCGGGAGCGCCGGACGAGGGCGACGGCGGCCCCGCGGACCCGGCCGATCTCGGCGAGCGGTTCCTCGGCGGCGTCGTCGGGGACGACGACGAGCAGGGCGGTGGGCTTGACCTTCGCGGCCCGCCCGACGGCTTTCGCACGGGCGGCGAGGGCGCGCACGGGGCGTTCGCCGGCGAGCGCTTCGCCGATGAGTTCTCCGCGGCGGATCCGCACGGGCCCGCCCCAGTCCTCCGACTGGATCGCGAACAGCCCCGTCGGCCCGAGCACGAGGTGGTCGAGCTTCGGCGGCAGGCCGGGGCCGGCGGCGTCGGTGGCGAGGTCGTGCCAGACGGTGAACGCGATGCCGAGGCTCGCGAGGGAGCGTGCCGTGGCCTCTTCGGCGAGCGCGTCGGCGAGGGTGTGGCGGATGTCGCGGGGGGCGGATCTGACGAGCGCCGGGTCGTAGGGGTCGTCGAGGGTGACGCCGCGTCCGGCGAACTCGCGGATGAGGTTCAGGTAGCGTTCGCGACGCCAGCCGCCCGGGTGCCCGTGCGAGCGGGCGAGGGGCGGGAGTCCCGTCGCGGCCGGGGCGGGGCGGGCGCCCAGCTCTCGTGAGCGGGTTCGGCGCCGGCGCCGCGGCGGTCGTAGTCGGCGCGGGCGGTGGGGGTGCCGATGAGCTCCCATGCGAGTTGGACGGCGTGGAAGCGGACGACGTCGCCGCCGGTGTCGGGGTGGGCCTCGCGCAGGGCGCGCCGGTAGGCACGCCTCAGCTCGGCGTCGGTGGCCGTCGCCTCGATGCGGAGCACCGCATACGGCGACTCGGAGAAGGGACCGTCGGGCACCCATCGAGACTACTCGCCCCGCGGCCCGGAGCACGGCCGCCCGCAGCACCTTCCCGCGTACCGTGGAGGGATGCGCGGGTGGATCGGCGAGCGGGGCGGGCGACGCCTGCGCCGTGCGCTGGGCGTGACCCGCCTCGTGCTGGCGGCCCTCGCGATCGCGGCGCTCGTGGCGAACTTCCGCTATGTGCTCGGCTTCCGCAGTTTCGCGGCCGAGAACTTCTTCAGCTATTTCACGGTGCAGTCGGCGTTCTTCGCGATCGGGGTGCTGATCGTTTCCGGCATCCGGGCGCTCACCGGCGCCGAGCAGCGGGTGTGGTTGCATGCGCTTCGGGCGGCGGTCACGAGCTACACCCTCGTGTCGGGCATCGTGTTCGGCATCATCGCCGCGCAGGCGTCGACCCGCGACTACCGGGTGGATGTGCCGTGGTCGGATGTGCTGCTGCATTTCGTCGTGCCGGCCGCACTGCTCGTGGATTGGGCGATCGAGTCGTGGCTGCTGCCGCACACGCGGCCGATCCCGCGGCGGGCGGTGCTGGCTGCGGTGCCGTTCCCGGTGGTGTGGCTCGTGTTCACGCTGATGCGCGGTGCGGAGGTCGGCTGGTATCCGTATTTCTTCCTCGATCCGTACGAGGTCGGCGGCTGGCCGGGGATCCTGGTGTATTGCACGCTGGTGCTGGCGATCCTGCTGGCGGTGACGTGGATGCTCGTGCAGCTGAACCGGGTCGGTACGCGTCGCGGCGCGGCGGCCCGGGTTTCGGGTGCGGATGCCGCGGCGCCCGCCCCTGCCGGAGTCACCCCATGAACGGCGCGAGCGACGCACGGGCCGCGTCGACGAGTTCGCCGTCGTCCATCGCGGCGACCGTTTCGGCGCTGCCGGCGACGGAGATGCCGGCGAGCACGGGGTCGCCGGTGATCGCCCCGTAGTCGAGCCAGATCGCGAAGGGGTCGTCGCCGCCGACGGCGGTCCACACGTTCTCGTGGCCCGAGTCCCACGACCGTTCGTCGAAGCGCAGCCAGCACATTTCGACGTGGCCCATCCCGATGCGGGCGATGGCGCTCGCGTGGGCGAGCGGCAGCGGGGGCGAGAAGCGCATCGCGTCGCTCTTCAGCACCCCGACGGGCACGGTGACGACGATGCGGTCGCCCGAGAGCGACTCGCCCGAGTCGAGGCGCACGCGCACGCCGTCCTCGTCGTGCGCGATGCGTTGCACGACGGAGCCGGTGAGGACGTTCAGGTCGCCGGCGGCTTCGGCGAGCTGGGCCTGGAACGATCCGGTGACGCGGCGGAGTTCGTCGCCGCCGAGTCCGAACGAGGCGCCGGGAACGAGGCGGTTCGCAGCCTGGTGGGCCGACACCGACTTCGGTGCGGCGCCGGTCGCCAGACCGAGCCCGGCGGTCGCGGCGTGGGCGAGCCACATCCCGCCGCCGGGTTCGGCCGTGGCCGCTTCGGCCGCCCCGGACCGTTCGAGCGCCGCTTCGACGGAGAGGTCGATGGAGACGTCCTCCGACCAGGAGAGGGCGCGTTCGATCGCCCGCACCCCGACGTCGTCGTAGTCGAGTCGTTCGCCGTCGACGCCGCGGAACAGCGGGGCGGGCCGGAAGGCACGGGTGCGCACGCCGAAGCCTCCGAGGAGGGCGTCGAAGGAGGTCGCGGTCGGCCCGAGGAAGGCGGCGCCGAGTTCAGCGGGCACGGGCCAGTCGTCGTCGCCCTCGCTGCGAATGCGGCCGCCGATCCGCTCGCTCGCTTCGATCAGGACGACGCGGTGCCCGGCGCTCGTGAGGATGCGCGCGGCCGCGAGCCCGGCGATCCCGGCGCCGACGACGAGCACGCGTTCGCCGGCGCCGGAGATCTCCAGGAGGGCGTCGCTTGCGCGCACTGCGGAGTCGAGGGCGCCCTGCACGCTTCCGGGGGCGTCGAGGCTCGTCGCCTCGCCGGCGAAGAAGACGCGTTCGTCGATCGGCCGGCCGAGGCGTTCGCGGTCGCCGCGGTCGGAGCCGACGCCCGGGTAGCTGAAGGCGCCGCGGAAGAAGGGGTTGCGGCTCCATTTCGAGCGCTGCAGCCCGGCCGGCACCGGCACTTCCCCGGGAGTCGGCGTCCGCGTCGGCGTCGGCGAGGTACTGCGGGTGGGCGCGGGCGGTTCGGGGGTGCAGCCGGCCAGCGCGAGGGCGAGGGCCGCTGCCGATCCGAACAGGAAGCCACGCCGATCCATTTCACACCCCTCGCGTACGCGCGGTTCTCACGCTACCCGACAGGAGAGGCGATGCCGTCGATCACGGCACGAGCAGCATGCCGGCGAAGACGAGCTCCCGCAGCTGCGGCGCGAGCTCGGCGCGGAGGGCTGCGGCATCCACCCCGGTCAGCTCGGCGATCGCGTCGGCGATGACGCCGGCGGGCAGTTCTCCGTCTGCGGCGCCGACGAAGGCGGCGAGCGCCGTGCCGGCATCCACGACCCGGCCGAAGCCGCCGCCCTGCCTGAGCAGGATCGAGCTCGGTTCGTCGTGGCCGGGCAGGTGGTGACGTTCTTCGGTGACGTCGGGCGCGACGCGCAGATGCAGCGAGGCGAGCTCGGCGTCGCTCAGGCCGGCGATGCGTTCGGCGGCGGCGAGCACGGCGCCGAAGTGGGCGGCGAGCGCTTCGTTGCCGCTCGTGTGCACGGCTTCGGCGCGGGCGAGGCGGTGGATGCCGGTCGTGCCGTGGATGCCGCTCGGGCGCCGCAGCAGCACGTACCCGAAGCCGATCGCGGTCACGCCGCGCGCGGCGAAGTCGTCGAGCCAGGCGGCCTCCAAGTCCTCGAAGGCGGCGGTGCCGGCTTTCGTGCCGCCGTCGCGGATCCAGGTCTCGGCGTATTCGGCCGGGTCCTGCAGTTCGCGTTCGACGATCCAGTATTCGAGGCCGGCGTCCTCGGCCCAGCCGCGCACCCGTTCGAGCCCGGGCCGGCCGCCGATCGTCTCCCAGTTGCCGAGAAGCTGGGCGGTGCCGCCGGGCTCGAGGTGGGCGGCGGCGCCTCGCACGACGGCTTCGACGATGCCGTCGCCGGTCATGCCGCCGTCGCGGTATTCGTAGGCCGGAACGCCGTCGGCGCGCGGGGTGATCACGAACGGCGGGTTCGACACGATGCGGTCGAATCGCTCGCCGGCGACCGGCTCGAAGAGGCTCCCGGCGCGCAGTTCGACGTTGCCCACCTCGTTCAGCGCGAGCGTGAAGCGGGCGAAGGCCAGCGCTCGGGCCGACAGGTCGGTGGCGACGACGTGCCGGGCGAGGCGGCCGAGGTGGAGGGCCTGGATGCCGCTTCCGGTTCCGAGGTCGAGGGCGCTGCCGACCGGCTGCTGCAGCACCTGCCCGGCGAGGGTCGCCGAGGCGCCGCCGACGCCGAGCACGTGCCGTTCGGGCAGCGCGTCGCCGAGCTGCAGCTCGCCGAGGTCCGAGGCGACCCACCAGGCCCCCTCCCCCACGGCGTCCGTGAAGGCGTAGGGGCGTACGTCGATCGCGGCCCGCATGCCGCCGGCGACGGGCTCGACGATCCCGAGTGCGGATGCCGCGGCGCGCCCGCTCCGCGGCAGCGCCGCATCCAGTTCCCGCTCGTCGAGCGTGTCGCCGAGCAAGAACAGTCGCGCGAGCAGCGCCGCCGGCGTGCGGTCGTCGTGCAGCAGCCGCATCGCGGGCACGCGGGAGCCGCGTCGGAGCGCCGCACCGGCATCCACCCCCGTGGCCTCGTCGCGAAGCAGGTGTTCGAGCCCGTCGACCGTGTAGCCGGCTTGGGCGAGATCGGTGCGGAATGCGGCGAGCCCGGCCGCGGGCACCGAGCCTGCGTCCACGCCCCAGATGTCGGCGAACCCCATGCTTCGAGGGTATGGCACCGCCGCGCCGTATCCGTACGAGGCGTCGTCATCGGGCGCCATGCACCCGTAACCCCCATGTCACATGTTGCGCGTAGCGTGACGAACGCCGAGACTGGCGGAGGGGAGGTCGCATGGGGACCACGGTTCTGGAGCAGCTCAGGCGCGAGGCGCGCGACGAGCTCGCCGCGCTCATCGATCTGCGTTGCCGGCTCGGCGAGGATCCGTGGTCGTTCCTGCCCGACCTGCCGTCGGTGGACGAGCAGGTCGTCGCAACCCTGCGCGAGGAGCGCCTGCAGTGGGCCGAATGGTCGAACGCACGGGCACGGGCGTATCATCCGGCCGCCCGCGACGGCGAGGCCGAGCGGTTCGAGTTCGAGCTGCTCCGCGGTATCGCCACCGAGCATCCCGAGCTCAGCCCGGCCGTGTGGTCGTTCCTGGACCGCGTGCCCTCGCCCTGGTGATCGTCAGCCGGCCGCCGCAGCGCGCAGACCGGCCGCGTCGGTGACCGGCAGACGGCACACGAAATCACGGCACAGGTAGGCGGTGCTCGCTCCCCCGACGGCGCCGCGCCCGGCGAAGAGTTCGAAGCCGGCATCGGCCCATGCGCGCGCCTGCGCCTCGTCGACGACGGCCGCGATGGATGCCGTGGCGCCCCGCGACGCCCGAACGAGTTCGCCGCCGGCCTCGCCCTCCGCCGCCGTCACCGTCACGAGCTGCACGAGGGGTTCGGCGAGCCGGCGCGCGACCGCGAGGATCGCACCGTACGCGGCGGGCCGCTCGAGCGCCGGCGCCGTATGCGGCGCGATCGTCCGTTCGGCGGCATCGCGGAAACGTTCGCCGGCACCGAGCGCCCAGAGGCGGTAGGCCGCATCCGCGGCGGCGGCCGCCCCCGAGGGCACGGCCCCTTCGACGGCATCGTCCGCTCCGGCGATGCCGTGTGCGGCGAGCACCGGGTCGCGGCCGCCCCGCAGGCGCCCGTCGGTGCCGATCGCTCCGTCGAGCAGGCTTCGCGCCGTGACCGCGTGGCGCGGTTCGCCGCTCGCAAGCGCGAGGCGGATCAGGCCGCCGGCGAGCATGCCGGTGTCTTCGAGGGTCGCCGGCGCCGCCGAGGGCCGGCCGTCGAGGCTGGACCGGACGAGCGTGCCATCCTCCCGGAGGTGTGCGTCGAGGACCGCTTCGGCGGTGCGCCGGGCGATGACGAGGAGTTCGGGGCGCTCGAGCGCGACGGAGGCGTCGGCGAGTGCGCCGATCGTGAGTCCGTTCCAGCCGGTGAGCACCTTCCGGTCGAGTTTCGGCGACGGTTGCTCCGCTCGTTCCCGGGCGTTCAGCCGGTAGTAGCCGCCCTCGCTCGACCGGCCGTCGACGAGGCTCTCGGAGTCCTGGGCGCTCGCGAAGCAGCCTCCGGGCAGCCGCATGGTGGTGGTGAGGAATCCCGCGATGCCTTCGGCTGCGGTGCGCGCCCATTCGGCGCCGTCGCTCGCTGCGGGCAGCAGCAGGGCGAGGAGCTGCGCATTGTCGGTGAGCATCCGTTCGTAGTGCGGTACCGTCCAGTCGGCTCGTGTCGCGTAGCGGAAGAAGCCGCCTTCGACGGGATCGCGGAGCTCCGAAGCGCTCATGGCCTGGAGGGCACGGTCGACGGCGGCGCGCGCCTCGTCTCCCGAGCCGGCGAGGAATTCGAGCATGGGTGCGGCCGGGAACTTCGGGGCGCCGCCGAAACCGCCGTGCGCGCGGTCCTCACCGGCGAGGAGCCGCCCGGCGGCCGCGTCGAGCTGCTCTGCGGCGGGAAGGGCGAATGGTCCGGTGCCGGCTTCGGCCGCCTTCCGCAGCGCCTCCTGAAGCCCGTCGGCGGTTTCGGCGACCTCGTCGGGGCGTTCGGTCCAGGCTTCCCACACGGCATCCAGGACATTGCGGAACGAGGGCATGCCGTGCGCGGCACGGGGCGGAAAGTAGCTGCCGGCGTAGAAGACGGCGCCGTCGCCGTTCGCGAACGCGGTGAGCGGCCAGCCGAGCTGCGAGGTGAACGCGCCGGCGGCGGCGAGGTACGCGGCGTCCACTTCGGGGTGTTCCTCGCGGTCGACCTTGATCGCGACGAACCGTTCGCCGAGGAGCGCGGCGATCTCGGGGTCGGAGAAGCTCTCCCTGGCCATGACGTGGCACCAGTGGCACGTCGCATATCCGATGGAGACCAGCACGGGGACGTTGCGCCGCCGTGCTTCCGCGAATGCGTCTTCGTCCCACGGCCACCAATCGACGGGATTGTCGGCATGGGCGAGGAGATACGGGCTCGTCGACCCGCGAAGTCGTTCGGCCATGCCCTCAGCCTACGGCTGGGCGACCGGTTAAATGCAGAACGGGCACCCGACCTCGGGTGCCCGTTCTGAGAAAAGTTGTCCGGCGGTGTCCTACTCTCCCACAGGGTCCCCCCTGCAGTACCATCGGCGCTGTGAGTCTTAGCTTCCGGGTTCGGAATGTGACCGGGCGTTTCCCTCACGCTATGACCGCCGTAACTCTTGCCACCACCACACCTGTGTGTAGGTGAAACTTTCGTTACCACACCCACCCGGACCTGGTCCGGTATGAGTGTTTCACTGTTCTCTTGTATTCAACACTATTGTGTTGTTCCCTGTTCGTCTATCGGGAACCACAGAGTGGACGCGAGCAACCAATGCCACCCATCAAGCCTTTTGCAAACACTGATGAATGTAATGATTATCAAGTTATCGGCATATTAGTACCAGTCAGCTGCACACCTTGCGGTGCTTCCACATCTGGCCTATCAACCCAGTCGTCTGGCTGGGAGCCTCTCACCCCGAAGGGTATGGAAATCTCATCTCGAGGCCGGCTTCCCGCTTAGATGCTTTCAGCGGTTATCCATCCCGAACGTAGCTAACCAGCGGTGCTCCTGGCGGAACAACTGGCACACCAGAGGTTCGTCCAACCCGGTCCTCTCGTACTAGGGTCAGATCCTCTCAAATTTCCTACGCGCGCAGCGGATAGGGACCGAACTGTCTCACGACGTTCTAAACCCAGCTCGCGTACCGCTTTAATGGGCGAACAGCCCAACCCTTGGGACCTACTCCAGCCCCAGGATGCGACGAGCCGACATCGAGGTGCCAAACCATGCCGTCGATATGGACTCTTGGGCAAGATCAGCCTGTTATCCCCGAGGTACCTTTTATCCGTTGAGCGACAGCGCTTCCACAAGCCACTGCCGGATCACTAGTCCCGACTTTCGTCCCTGCTCGACCTGTCAGTCTCACAGTCAAGCTCCCTTGTGCACTTACACTCGCCACCTGATTGCCAACCAGGTTGAGGGAACCTTTGGGCGCCTCCGTTACTCTTTAGGAGGCAACCGCCCCAGTTAAACTACCCACCAGGCACTGTCCCTGAACCGGATCACGGTTCGAAGTTAGATATCCAGAGTGACCAGAGTGGTATTTCAACAATGACTCCACCGACACTAGCGTGCCGACTTCACAGTCTCCCACCTATCCTACACAAGCCACACCGAACACCAATACCAAGCTGTAGTAAAGGTCACGGGGTCTTTCCGTCCTGCTGCGCGTAACGAGCATCTTTACTCGTAATGCAATTTCGCCGAGTTCGCGGTTGAGACAGCTGGGAAGTCGTTACGCCATTCGTGCAGGTCGGAACTTACCCGACAAGGAATTTCGCTACCTTAGGATGGTTATAGTTACCACCGCCGTTTACTGGGGCTTAACTTCTCAGCTTCGCTCCGAAGAGCTAACCGTTCCGCTTAACCTTCCAGCACCGGGCAGGCGTCAGTCCGTATACATCGTCTTGCGACTTCGCACGGACCTGTGTTTTTAGTAAACAGTCGCTTCCCACTGGTCTCTGCGGCCTTCACGCCTTCGGCAGCAAGTGCCTACAACGATCCGGCCCCCCTTCTCCCGAAGTTACGGGGGCATTTTGCCGAGTTCCTTAACCACGATTCTCTCGATCTCCTCGGTATTCTCTACCTGACCACCTGAGTCGGTTTGGGGTACGGGCGGCTAGAACCTCGCGTCGATGCTTTTCTCGGCAGCATAGGATCACCCACTTTTCATCCGCGTCACGTCTCAGCCTGTATGAGTCGCGGATTTGCCTACGACTCGGCCTACACGCTTGCCCCGGGACAACCATCGCCCGGGCTGGGCTACCTTCCTGCGTCACACCTGTTAATACGCTCACTCCACCAGACTCGGGTCCCACGCTCCCCACACGGTGCCCTCCCGAAGGAGAACGGTGCATGGTTCGGATGGTTAGCATTGCTGGATTCATGTGGGCGGTTCTTCGCCGGTACGGGAATATCAACCCGTTGTCCATCGACTACGCCTGTCGGCCTCGCCTTAGGTCCCGACTTACCCAGGGAAGATGAGCTTGACCCTGGAACCCTTGGTCTTCCGGAGGACGGGTTTCTCACCCGTCTTTCGCTACTCATGCCTGCATTCTCACTCGTGTGCCGTCCACGGCTGGATCACTCCGCCGCTTCACCCGGCACACGACGCTCTCCTACCCATCACCACGACTGGACCACGAAGGCCTATCGATAATGGTAATGCCACGACTTCGGTGGCGTGCTTGAGCCCCGTTACATTGTCGGCGCGGAATCACTTGACCAGTGAGCTATTACGCACTCTTTCAAGGGTGGCTGCTTCTAAGCCAACCTCCTGGTTGTCTGTGCAACTCCACATCCTTTCCCACTTAGCACGCGCTTAGGGACCTTAGTCGGTGGTCTGGGTTGTTTCCCTCTCGACGATGAAGCTTATCCCCCACCGTCTCACTGCTGCGCTCTCACTTACCGGCATTCGGAGTTTGGCTGACGTCAGTAACCTGTTGAGGCCCATCGGCCATCCAGTAGCTCTACCTCCGGCAAGAAACACGCAACGCTGCACCTAAATGCATTTCGGAGAGAACCAGCTATCACGAAGTTTGATTGGCCTTTCACCCCTATCCACAGCTCATCCCCTCCATTTTCAACTGAAGTGGGTTCGGTCCTCCACGACGTCTTACCGTCGCTTCAACCTGGCCATGGATAGATCACTTCGCTTCGGGTCTAGGACCTGCGACTGAATCGCCCTATTCAGACTCGCTTTCGCTCCGGCTCCCCCACACGGGTTAACCTCGCCACAGATCACTAACTCGCAGGCTCATTCTTCAAAAGGCACGCTGTCACCCCAACAAGGAGGCTCCAACGGTTTGTAAGCAAACGGTTTCAGGTACTATTTCACTCCCCTCCCGGGGTACTTTTCACCTTTCCCTCACGGTACTTGTCCGCTATCGATCATCTGGGAGTATTTAGGCTTATCAGGTGGTCCTGACAGATTCACACGGGATTTCTCGGGCCCCGTGCTACTTGGGATACCTCTCCGGGCCGCCAGGCATTTCGACTACGGGACTCACACCCACTCCGGTTCGGCTTTCAATCCGATTCGTCTATACCCGACGCGTCACCGTGGCTGTCCGGCAGAACAGCCCGAAAGGTCCCACAACCCCGACCATGCAACCCCTGCCGGGTATCACACATGACCGGTTTAGCCTCATCCGCTTTCGCTCGCCACTACTCACGGAATCACGGTTGTTTTCTCTTCCTGTGGGTACTGAGATGTTTCACTTCCCCACGTTCCCTCTACCCGCCCTATATATTCAGGCGGGAGTCACCAGGTCACTCGAAAGGCCTGGCGGGGTTTCCCCATTCGGAAATCCTCGGATCACAGCTCGTTTATCAACTCCCCGAGGCTTATCGCAGATTACGACGTCCTTCTTCGGCTCCAGATGCCAAGGCATCCACCGTTTGCTCTTAGAAACTTGAAAATCACATGAGTTTTCAGAAACCACCAACCCCGAAGGGCCGGCGGTGACCAATGATTAGTCCAGACACCCAAACCCCGAAAGGCTCAGGCATCCAAGAACAAATCTTGTGACCAACACCCCAAAAAAGGGCGTCAATCTAAGATGCTCGCGTCCACTATGTAGTTCTCAACAGACGAACAGCACCCCCGCACCACCAACCAAACCAGTCAGCACCACGAAGGCCTGCAAGAAACCAACCCACACCCGAAGATGCGGCGTCCGGTCCCTCAGGACCCAACAGCGTGCACGCACCACCCCCGCAGAACCCCACCGTTCCAACCGTTCCCGGCGTACTAAATGCTGTCCCTCGAAGACGATGCCTATGTCAATGTTCCACCCATGAGCCACCGGCAGACACGTTCGGTCTGACCCGGCACTCCTGGAAGACCCGAAGATCTCCAGTGCTCCTTAGAAAGGAGGTGATCCAGCCGCACCTTCCGGTACGGCTACCTTGTTACGACTTAGTCCTAATCACCGATCCCACCTTCGACGGCTCCCTCCAAAGGTTGGGCCACCGGCTTCGGGTGTTACCGACTTTCATGACTTGACGGGCGGTGTGTACAAGGCCCGGGAACGTATTCACCGCAGCGTTGCTGATCTGCGATTACTAGCGACTCCGACTTCATGAGGTCGAGTTGCAGACCTCAATCCGAACTGAGACCGGCTTTTTGGGATTCGCTCCGCCTTACGACATCGCAGCCCTTTGTACCGGCCATTGTAGCATGCGTGAAGCCCAAGACATAAGGGGCATGATGATTTGACGTCATCCCCACCTTCCTCCGAGTTGACCCCGGCAGTCTCACATGAGTTCCCACCATAACGTGCTGGCAACATGCGACGAGGGTTGCGCTCGTTGCGGGACTTAACCCAACATCTCACGACACGAGCTGACGACAACCATGCACCACCTGTAACCGAGTGTCCAAAGAGTCCCCTGTTTCCAGAGTGTTCTCGGTCATGTCAAGCCTTGGTAAGGTTCTTCGCGTTGCATCGAATTAATCCGCATGCTCCGCCGCTTGTGCGGGCCCCCGTCAATTCCTTTGAGTTTTAGCCTTGCGGCCGTACTCCCCAGGCGGGGCGCTTAATGCGTTAGCTACGACACGGAAACCGTGGAAAGGTCCCCACATCTAGCGCCCAACGTTTACGGCGTGGACTACCAGGGTATCTAATCCTGTTCGCTCCCCACGCTTTCGCTCCTCAGCGTCAGTAAGTGCCCAGAGACCTGCCTTCGCCATCGGTGTTCCTCCTGATATCTGCGCATTCCACCGCTACACCAGGAATTCCAGTCTCCCCTACACCACTCAAGTCTGCCCGTACCCACTGCAGGCGCGAGGTTGAGCCTCGCGTTTTCACAGCAGACGCGACAAACCGCCTACGAGCTCTTTACGCCCAATAATTCCGGACAACGCTCGGACCCTACGTATTACCGCGGCTGCTGGCACGTAGTTAGCCGGTCCTTTTTCTCCAGGTACCGTCACCTTGCGGCTTCTTCCCTGACAAAAGCGGTTTACAACCCGAAGGCCGTCATCCCGCACGCGGCGTTGCTGCATCAGGCTTGCGCCCATTGTGCAATATTCCCCACTGCTGCCTCCCGTAGGAGTCTGGGCCGTGTCTCAGTCCCAGTGTGGCCGGTCACCCTCTCAGGCCGGCTACCCGTCGACGCCTTGGTGAGCCATTACCTCACCAACAAGCTGATAGGCCGCGAGTCCATCCCAAACCGAAAAAACTTTCCACCCCGCACCATGCGGTGCAAGGTCCTATCCGGTATTAGACGTCGTTTCCAACGCTTATCCCAGAGTCCAGGGCAGGTTACTCACGTGTTACTCACCCGTTCGCCACTAATCCCCCAAGTGCAAGCACCCGGGATCATCGTTCGACTTGCATGTGTTAAGCACGCCGCCAGCGTTCGTCCTGAGCCAGGATCAAACTCTCCAAAAAAAAATGGTTCCAGACACCCCCGAAGAGGCATCCAGGAGTTCAATCTCCGACAGAGAAACAACTGACTAAAAAATCAAATTGTCCATCAATCAAAGGAATCCCACCAACCGAAGCTGGTCGGGGTTCAAAAAATTGGCATTGAACATAGTGCACGCTGTTGAGTTCTCAAGAAACGGACGCACCGGGGTTGCGGCCTCGCGGCCTGCCCCCAGGGCAACCTCTTTACCTTACCACCTCTCAGACCGGCCGGGAGACGAAGCTCCACGTGCTGGGCTGATTCTCAGACTCCGGGCCGTGGCTCGAGAGCCGACCCGCTGGGTGAGGTGGGAAGTTCCATCCTAGGCTTGAAATCACCGAGTCGCAATGCGCCTTCGAGGTTATTTGGCTAGGATCTTCGTCGTCCGGCTGCGGAGCGCTTCTCGCTTTCTCCGGCTCGCCGCGGCGACATGTAAGAACTTACGCGGCCCCGGCGCCCCGGGCCAAATCGGCTCTGCATCCCGGGCGTGTCGCCGCAGGTCGGCGCGGCGCTCCGCGACGCGCCTCCTGCGGCAAGGCGGAGCAGGAGCGGGGCGACGCATCGCGTCGGACCGCGTCGCACCGCCCGCTTGACCGTCACTGGACCCCGAACCACCGGTGGGTACCAGCGGCGCTCCGCGACGCGCCTCCTGCGGCAAGGCGCCTCAGTTCACCTCGTCCGGGTGCGATCCCACGCGCCCGTCGCGTTCGAGCGCGGTGATGGCATCCATCTCGGCGTCGCTCAGTTCGAAGCCGAAGACGTCGAAGTTCTGCTCGATGTGGGCGCGGCTCGAGGCCTTCGGGAAGACGATGTGTCCGCGCTGCAGGTGCCAGCGGATGACGACCTGCGCGGGCGAGACGCCGTGGGCGGCGGCGGAGCCGGCGACCTCGGGCAGTTCGAAGAGCGGGTATTTGCCCTGGCCGAGCGGCCCCCAGGCTTCGATCGCGATGCCGTGCCGTGCCGCGAAGTCGGCGACGGCCGGCTGCTGCAGGTACGGGTGGAGTTCGATCTGGTCGACGGCCGGCACGACGTCGGTTTCGGCGAGAAGGGTCTCGAGATGGTGCACGAGGAAGTTCGAGACGCCGATGGATCGGGCCCGGCCGCTCTCCCGGATCTGCTCGAGCGCCTTCCACGAGGGCACGTAGAGGCCGCGTTCGGCGACGGGCCAGTGGATGAGATACAGATCGACGTAGTCGAGTCCGAGGCGATCGAGGCTGGCGTCGAAGGCGTCGAACGCGCTTTGCGTGCCCTGGTCGTCGTTCCAGAGCTTGGTGGTGACGAAGAGCTCTTCGCGCGGGATGCCGGAGGCCGCGATCGCGCGGCCGACGCCCTGTTCGTTCGCGTAGATGCGGGCGGTGTCGAGGTGCCGGTATCCGACGTCGAGGGCGTCGGCGACGATGCGATCGGTCTCGGCGGGGTCGACCCGGAAGACGCCGAAGCCGAGCTGCGGGATCGTGTTGCCGTCGTTGAGCTGGATGCGGGGAACGTTCGTCATGCTCTCATCCCACCACGGTGCGCTCAGGCGTGCACGAGCGCTTCGGCGAGCGAGGCTTCGAGGATGTCGAGGCCCGCTTCGAGTTCGGCGTCGGCGATGGTGAGCGGCGGCGCGATGCGGAAGACGCCGCCCATGCCGGGCAACTGCACGATGTTCATGTGCAGCCCGCGGCGCAGGCATTCGTCGGTGACGGCGGCGCCGAGCGCTTCGGCGGGTTCGCGCGTGCCGCGGTCGCGGACGAGTTCGATGCCCTGCAGCAGCCCCCGCCCGCGCACGTCGCCGATGACGTCGAACCGTTCCTGCATGGCGAGGAGGCGTTCGCGCAGCACGCCGCCGAGCACGGCGGCCCGCTCGACGAGTCCGTCGCGCTCGATGACGCGCAGGACGGTGCCGGCGACGGATGCGGCGAGCGGATCCGCTCCATGGGTCGTGAAGAACAGGTAGCCGAGCTCGTGCGCGCGTTCCTCGATCTCGGCGGAGGTGACGAGGGCGGCGACGGGCAGGCCCGCGCCGAGCGTCTTCGAGAGGGTGAGCATGTCGGGCACGACGCCGTCGCGCTCGAAGGCGTACATGGTGCCGGTGCGGCCGAGGCCGGTCTGCGCTTCGTCGAGGATCAGCAGCATGCCGCGCTCCTCGCATTTGCGCTTGAGCTCGGCGAGGTAGCCGAGGGGGAGGTCGATGATGCCGCCCGAGGAGAGGATCGGTTCGACGAGGCAGGCGGCGAGGCTGCCGCTGGACTGCGCGTCGATCAGCGCGAAGCCGTAGTCGAGCTCGCTGCGCCAGTCGTACGAGCCGTCGGGGTGGCGGAACGGCGAACGGTAGGCGTTCGGGGTCGGCAGGGTCAGGCTGCCGGGGACGGACGGGCCGTAGCCGTGGTGGCCGGCGGAGAAGGTGAGCGAGGCGGCGCCGGAGGTCATGCCGTGCCAGGAGCGGTCGAAGGCCACGACCTCGTAGCGGCCGGTGACGAGCTTGGCCATC
This sequence comes from Agromyces archimandritae, assembly GCF_018024495.1. NCBI lineage: Bacteria > Bacillati > Actinomycetota > Actinomycetes > Micrococcales > Microbacteriaceae > Agromyces > Agromyces archimandritae. The sequence continues at coordinate 2,661,713 of NZ_CP071696.1, read as the reverse complement.
TTGATCGCGGCCTCGTTCGATTCGCCGCCGGTGCTGAGCAGCAGCGTCTTGGAGAGGGCCGGCGGCAGGGTGGCCGCGAGCCGGGTCACGAGGTCGACGACGGGTTCGCTCAGCATGCCGCTGTAGAGGTGATCGAGCGTGGCGATGGAGTCCGAAACGGTGCGCACGATGTCGGGGTGCGAGTGGCCGAGCACGGCGCTCATCTGGCCCGAGGTGAAGTCGAGGATGCGGGTGCCGTCGGCGTCGATGACGTGGGCGCCGGATGCGCCCGTGATGATCCGGGGCGTGAATCGCGGGCCGTAGCGGACCAGGTGCCGATCGGCGTTCGCCCAGAACTCGGTTACGTCCATGTGTGCCTCCTTGCCGCCGGCGCGGCGCGCCGTTTTCGGCCCAACTCTATAGGCCGTTTATTTCGCGCCGGTAAACGTCCGTCCGGCACGATGTTCGCGCACGACCTCGCGCACCATCCGCACCGAGGCCGCATCGAGCACGTTGCCGTACTCGAGCACGCGCACCCGGCCCTCCAGGCGCCGTGCGAGGGCCGGCGATTCCGTCGGGACGACGACGAGCTCGACGCCCTCGAGCTCCGCGTCGTCGCCGGTCGTGAGCACTCGGAGATCCGTCACCCCGGCCTGGGCGAAGGAGTCGCGGACGCTCACGGCCTGATCCTCGCTCGTCCACCACACGCCGACGACACGCCCCTTGGGCAGCTGCGCGATCTCGACGAGCGTGCGCAGATGCGGGGCGACGACGATCGCGATGACCTCGGCGCCGGTGCCGCGGAAGCGGCGGCGCACCTCGGCGAGATGGAAGAACGTCGTGAGCACCAGCTCCGAGGAGACGCCGCCCGCCTCGAACTCCCCGAGCACGAGCGGGTCGACCGGCACGGCGAGTTCGGCGGCGAGCGCCCCGGCGAAATACTCCGCCCGGTCGCGGTTGCATTCGACGAAGGAGATCTCGGGCGCGGGCCCGGCCCCCGGGCCCGCGGCGCCGCCGAGCAGGGCCCGGATGTCGTCGTCGCCGAGGCCCAGCTCGCGGCAGCGGCCGACCGCCTCCTCGAGGATGCCGCGCCCCCGTTCGCGCGCCGACGACGCGGCCCGGGCCCGTTCGGCGCCGCAGACGACCATGCCGTTCCGGCCGCGCGGTTCGACGAGGCCGAGATCCCGGAGCTCCGCATAGGCGCGGGCCACGGTGTTGCGATTGATGCCGAGGTTGGCGGCCAGAAGCCTCGCCCCGGGCAGCCGGTCGCCGTCGAGCAGACGCCCGGCCTCGATCGTGAAGGCGAGCTGCGCGACGATCTGCCGGTAGACCGGCGTGTCCGAATGACGGGCGAGGCTGATCTCGGGTGCGGTCACGGGCGCCTCGCTCTCCGGCCGCGCACGAGCGGCCCGGCGAACAGCCTATTCGGCTGGGCCGATTCCGGCGGCGACCCCCGGTCGGCAGACACCGCACCGGCAGCCGGCCGGCACCGCGCCGGCACCGCGCGGGCGCCCCGCGCGGCCTACGATGGAGGGCTATGCCTTCCGCGATCACCTACCCGCCCGAGCTGCCGGTCTCCGCGCAGCGGGACGAGATCGCGCGCGCCCTCGAAGCGCACCAGGTCGTCGTCGTCGCCGGCGCCACCGGCAGCGGCAAGACGACGCAGCTGCCGAAGATCTGCCTCGAGCTCGGGCGCGGATCCATCGCCCACACCCAGCCCCGCCGCATCGCGGCGCGCACGATCGCCGAACGCATCGCCGACGAGCTCGGCGAAGAGGTCGGCGGGCTCGTCGGCTATCAGGTCCGCTTCACCGACCGGGTGAGCGAGTCGACGCGCATCAAGGTCATGACCGACGGCATCCTGCTGAACGAGATCCACCGCGACCGGCTCCTGCGCCGCTACGACACGATCATCATCGACGAGGCGCACGAACGCAGCCTGAACATCGACTTCCTGCTCGGGTATCTGAAGCGGCTGCTGCCGAAGCGGCCGGAGCTGAAGCTCGTCATCACGAGCGCGACGATCGACCCGGGCAGCTTCGCGGAGCACTTCGCGGATGCCGAGGGGCGGCCGGCCCCGGTGATCGAGGTCTCGGGGCGCACCTTCCCCGTCGAGATCCGATACCGGCCGCCGGCCGGCGCCGACGACGGCGACGAGGATGTGGATGCCGCACGGCCGGCGGGCGCGCGCGGGCGCGGCGGCGCGGACCGCGGCGAGGACGACCCGACGGATGCCGTGCTCGCCGCCCTCGACGAGCTCGACCGGGAGGCGGCGGGCGACGTGCTCGTGTTCTGCTCGGGCGAGCAGGAGATCCGCGACGCGGAGGAGGCGGTGTGCGGCCACTACGCCGGCCGCAGCGCCGGCTACGGCACGACGCAGGTGCTGCCGCTGTACGGCCGGCTCTCGGCCGCCGACCAGCACCGGGTGTTCGAGCCCGGCCGGGAGCCCGGCATCCGCCGCCGCATCGTGCTCGCCACGAACGTCGCCGAGACGAGCCTGACGGTCCCCGGCATCCGCTACGTCGTCGACGGCGGCACCGCGCGCATCAGCCGCTATTCGACGCGGGCGAAGGTGCAGCGGCTGCCGATCGAGCCGATCTCGCAGGCCTCGGCGAACCAGCGATCGGGGCGTTCGGGGCGCACGAGCGCGGGCATCGCGATCCGCCTCTACGCCGAGGACGACTTCGAGCGGCGCCCCGAGTTCACCGACCCCGAGATCCTGCGCACGAACCTCGCGAGCGTCATCCTGCAGATGGCCTCGCTCGGCCTCGGGCCGGTCGCCGACTTCCCGTTCCTCACCCCGCCGGACCCGCGGGGCGTGCGCGACGGCCTCGAGCTGCTCGCGGAGCTCGGCGCCCTCGAGGAGGGGCCTGCCGCCGACGCGGGGCCCCGCCTCACGCGCATCGGGCGGCAGCTCGCGCGCCTGCCGATCGAGCCGCGTTTCGGGCGGATGGTCGTCGAGTCGCGCGTGCACGGCGTCACCGAGGAGGTGCTCGCGATCGTCGCCGGGCTCACGGTGCAGGACCCGCGCGAGCGGCCGCTCGACAAGCGCGAGCAGGCCGATGCGATGCACGCCCGCTTCGTCGACCCGACGAGCGACTTCGTGACGCTGCTGAACCTCTGGAACCACCTCGAGGAGCAGCAGCGGCAGCTCGGTTCGAGCGCCTTCCGGCGGATGTGCCGCACCGAGTTCCTGAATTACCTGCGGGTGCGCGAGTGGCAGGACCTCGTGCGGCAGCTGCGGCGCGCGGCGAAGCCCCTCGGCCTGGGGGCGGGCGGCGAGCGGGGTGCGGATGCCGCGGGGCGCGCGGCCGGAGCGACGGGTGCGGATGCCGCGAGGCGCGCGGCCGGAGCGACGGGTGCGGATGCCGCGGGGCGCGCGGCCGGAGCGGCGGCCGACGGCATCCACCGCTCGCTGCTGGCCGGCCTGCTCTCGCACATCGGCCTGCGGGACGACCGCGCCGCCGCATCCACCGCGAAGAACCCGAAGACCCCGAAGGGGCCGCGGGCCAGGCCAGAGTTCCTCGGGGCCCGCGGCACGCGCTTCGCGATCTTCCCGGGGTCGGCGCTTGCGAAGAAACCGCCTCAGGCGGTCATGAGCGCCGAACTCGTCGAAACCAGCCGGCTCTTCGCCCGCATGAACGCCGCGATCGACCCCGCCTGGGCCGAAGCGCTCGCCGGCCCGCTCGCCAAACGCAGCTTCTCGAACCCTCGCTGGGACGAGAAGCAGGGCTCCGCCGTCGCCGACGAGAAAGTGCTGCTGTTCGGGCTGCCGATCGTACCGAAACGGCGGATGCGGCTGGCCCGGGCCGACCCGGAGCTCGCGCGCGAGCTCTTCATCCGCCACGCGCTCGTGCAGGAGGAGTGGGACTGGTCGAAGCTCGACCGGCGCGTCTTCGCGTTCATCGCCGACAACCGCCGCACCCGCCGCGAGCTCGGCGAGATCGAGGAACGCACCCGGCGCCGCGACATCCTCGCCGGCGACGAGGCGATCGTGCGCTTCTACGAGGCGCGCGTGCCCGGGCAGGCGACGGATGCCCGCAGCTTCGAACGCTGGTGGCGGGAGGAATACCGCACCCGGCCGGAGCTGCTCACCGTCACCCGTGCCGAACTGCTCGGCGAGGAGGCGGGCGCCCCGGACGCCGACGCGTTCCCCGAGCGCTGGCGGCAGGGCGATCAGGAGTACCGGCTCGCCTACCGTTTCGAGCCCGGCGCCGACGACGACGGCGTGACCGTGGTCGTCCCGCTCGTGCTGCTGCCGCGCCTGGACCCCGCGGGCTTCGACTGGCAGGTGCCCGGCCTCCGCGACGAACTCATCCAGGCGATGCTGCGCACCCTGCCGAAGGTCATCCGCCGCCAGGTCGTGCCCGCCGCCGAATGGGCCGCCAAGATCGCCGAGGAGCTGCCGGCCGGCCCCGAGGGCGGGGCGGAACGCGGACCGTTCGCCGCCGTCGTCGCCGCGATCGTCAAACGGCTCACCTATGCGCCCGTGACGGCCGAGGACTTCGACGCCTCGCGCATCCCAGGTCATCTGACGATGACGTTCCGCGCGGTGGATGCCCGTGGCAAGACGCTCGGAAGCGACACCGATCTCGGCGCCCTGCAGGCGCGCCTGGCCGAGCGGACGCGGGAGGCCGTCGCCCGCGCGGTCGGCGGGCCGGACGGCGGCCGCGCCCCGGGCGGCGGGCGCGGGCGAGGCCCGGGCGGCCGGCGCGGCGGGGCGGCATCCCCCGGCGACGTCGCGGCGGCGACCCCGACGGGCGGGCTGCCGGAGCGGAGCGGCATCACGGCATGGGAGTGGAACGAGCTGCCCGAGCACGTCGACCGCACCCAGGCCGGCAACACGGTACGCGCCTACCCGGCGCTCGTCGACGACGGCGACGCGGTGTCGCTCCGGATGCTCGCCACGGCCGCCGAACGCGACCGTGCGACGCGCCGCGGCATCCTGCGCCTGCTCGTGCTCGCCACCCCGACGCCCGTCGCCTACGTGCAGGAGCACCTCTCGAACGAGGAGAAGCTGACGCTCGCCGCGAGCCCCTACCCCGGCCCTCGAGCCCTGCTCGACGACTGCCTGCTCGCCTGCATCGAGGCCGAGCTGCGGGCCCGGCACCCCTCCGGGGTGCTCCGCACCCGCGCCGAGTTCGAGGCCGTGCGCGATGCGGTCTCGGCCGGCATCGTGGATCGCATGTTCGACGTGGTCCGCACCGTCACCTCCGTGCTGCGCGAGGCGCGCACGGCCGAGAAGGCGATCTCGAAGGCGTCGAGCCTCGCGCTCATGGCCGCGCTCGCGGATGCGCGAAGCGACCTCGAAGGACTCGTCCATCGCGGCTTCATCCGCGACACGGGGCTCGAACGCCTGCCGCGGCTGCCGCGCTACCTGCAGGCGATCACCGCGCGCGTCGCCGATCTGCAGGAGAACCCCGGGCGCGACCGGCAGCGCATGAACGAGATCGACGAGGCGCGCGAGGCGTACGAGCAGGCCGGGGGCACGATCCCGATCGACCCGGACGCGGACCCGCGGCTCGTGCGGGTGCGGTGGATGCTCGAGGAGCTCCGCATCGGGCTGTTCGCCCAGCGCCTCGGCACCGCCGAACCCGTCTCGGTGCAGCGCATCCGCAAAGCGCTGGCGGCCTGACCGGGCGGGCGCGGCATCCGCACCCGCCCGACCCGGCTCAGCTCGCCTCTGCTCGGCTCGCCCTGGCTCAGAGCACCTTGGAGAGGAACGCCTTCGTGCGCTCGTGCTGCGGGTCGGCGAGCACCTCGCGGGGGGCGCCCGACTCGACCACGACCCCGCCGTCCATGAAGACGAGCGAGTCGGCGACCTCGCGGGCGAAGCCCATCTCGTGCGTGACGACGATCATCGTCATGCCGTCCTCGGCGAGCTCGCGCATGACGTCCAGCACCTCGCCCACGAGCTCGGGATCGAGCGCCGAGGTGGGCTCGTCGAAGAGCATGAGCTTCGGTTCCATCGCGAGCGCGCGGGCGATCGCGACGCGCTGCTGCTGCCCGCCGGAGAGGTGGGCCGGGTAGTAGTCGGCGCGGTCGTCGAGCCCGACGCGGGCGAGGAGCTCATGCGCCTTCGCCCGCGCGGCGGCCTTCGACACGCCCTTGACGAGCACGGGCGCCTCCATGACGTTCTCGAGCGCCGTCATGTGCGGGAACAGGTTGAAGCGCTGGAACACCATGCCGATGTCGCGTCGCTGCTTGGCGGCCTCGCGCGGATGCAGCTCGTAGAGCTTGCCGCCAGACTCGCGGTAGCCGACGAGCAGGCCGTCGACCGTGAGCCGGCCGGCGGTGACCTGCTCGAGGTGGTTGATGCAGCGCAGGAACGTCGACTTGCCCGACCCGCTCGGCCCGAGCAGGCACAGCACCTCGCCGCGCTGCACCTCGAGCGAGACGCCCTTCAGCACCTCGTTCGAGCCGAAGCGCTTCGTCACCTGCTCGGCGCGGACCATCGGCTCGGCTCGCAGTGCGGCGTTCATCATGGTCTCGGTCATGGGGTTCGCCCTCCGCTCGGCTCCGGGCTGACGACGGCATCGGGCCCGGCGGGTTCGCCCGGCCGGCGCCGGGCCTCGGGCCGTTCGCCGATGCCGCGGCCGAAGCGCTTCTCGAGGAAGTACTGACCGACCATGAGGATCGAGGTGAACAGCAGATACCAGATCGAGGCGACGATGAGCAGCGGGATCGGGTTGAAGGTCTCGGCGGAGATATCGCGCGTGCGACTGTAGAGCTCGAGCGAGAACGGCACCGCGGTGACGAGCGAGGTCGTCTTCAGCATCGAGATGACCTCGTTGCCGGCCGGTGGGATGATGACGCGCATCGCCTGCGGCAGGATGACGCGGCGCATCGTCTGCCACCAGCTCATGCCGAGCGCCTTCGACGCCTCCTCCTGGCCCTTGTCGACGGCGAGGAGGCCGGCGCGGACGATCTCGGCCATGTAGGCCGACTCGTTCAGCGACAGGCCGATGACCGCGAGCCAGAACGGCCCGAAGACTTCCTTGGTCTCGAACGAGGCCCACGGTTCGGCGAACGGGATGCCGATGTCGATCGTCTGGTAGATGATCGCGACGAGCCCCCAGAACACGAGCTGCACGTAGACGGGCGTGCCGCGGAACACCCACAGGTACACCCAGGCGATCGACGTGACGACCGGGTTCGGCGACAGCCGCATGACGGCCAGCACGACTCCGAGGATGATCGCGATGATCATCGAGAGCACGGTGAGCTCGAGGGTGACGAGCGCCGCCTGCGAGACGCGCTGATCGAAGAGGTACTTGCCGACCGTCGGCCAGTCGTAGGCCGGGCGGCCGGCGGCGTCGATGATGAAGAGCGCCGCGACGGCCAGGAGCACGACGGCGAACACGTTGCGCCACGGATGCCGCAGGCGCACCGCCTTGATCGGCTCCCGGGACACGGCCGACGCCGGCACCGGGGCGACGCCCGGTGCCGGCGGGGTGGTGCTGGGATCGGGCACGATCAGTTGCTGCCCGCCGCGTTGATCGTGATCTCGTCGATGCCGCCGTCGGCGACGCCCCAGGCCTCGAGGATCTCGCCGTAGGTGCCGTCGTCGACGAGGGCCTGCATGGCCGCCTGGATCGCCTCGACGAGGCCCGAGTCCTTGCCGACCGCCACGCCGTAGGGCGCGACGTCGAACGACTCGCCGGCCGCCTGCAGCTTGTCGCCGGTCTTCGAGATCGCGTACAGGGTGACCGGGGAGTCGGCGCTCATGGCATCCACCTGCCCGAGGGCCACGGCGTTCGTCGCCTGGTCCTGCGTGTCGAACTGCACCTTGTCGATGGCGGGCTTGCCGGCGGCCACGCACGCCTCCGACTTCGCCGGCACCTCGTCGGTGTCCTCGTAGGTGGTGGCCTGCACGGCGACCTTCAGGCCGCACGCGTCTTCGGGGTCGACGTCGTTGCCGGCGGCCGAGGCCCACATGATGCCGGCCTCGTAGTAGTTGACGAAGTCGACCTGCTCCTCGCGCTCGACCGTGTCGGTGAACGAGGACATGCCGATGTTGAACTTGCCGCCCTGCACCGAGGGGATGATGTTGTCGAAGCTCGCGATCTGGATGTCGGCCTCGAGGCCGAGCTTCGCGGCGAGCGCCTCGGCGAGCTCCACGCCCCAGCCGGTCGGCTCGCCGTCGGCGTCCTTGTACTCGTTGGGCGGGTAGGCGCCGTCGGTGCCGACGATGAGCTTGCCGGACTCGGCGACCTCATCGGGCAGGAGGGCGGCTGCGGCCTCGTCGACGGTGACGGATCCGTTCGCGGCGGGCTTCTCGGACGCGTCGCCGGCCCCCGCGGAGTTGTCGACGCAGCCGGTGAGCAGCAGAGCCGCCGCGGCCAGGGCGGCCGGCACGGCGAGGAGACGGGTGTGACGCATGGGCACTTCCTCAGGGGTCATGGGACAGGGCGGCCGGCGAGACCCCGCACCCCTGGACGTCACCGACACGCCGAGACTAATACAGAGCCGGCCGAATGACGTTTCCGGCGGATAACGATTCGGGTGCGCCCGGGTTCGGCCGACTCACGGCATCCGCTCGCTACAGTTGGGGCAAGTGAGCGCTTACTCGGACATCCTCAAATCGCCCGGCGTCGCACGCATCGTCGCCGCGCAGTTGACCGCGCGGTTCCCGTCGGGAATGCTCTCGCTGGCGTTCCTCCTGCATGTCGAGCAGCAGACGGGTTCGTACGGCCTCGCGGGCCTCGTGCTCGCGGCCACCTCCATCGGGCAGGCCATCGCCGGCCCCTTCACGAGCCGGCTCATGGGCATCCACGGCATGCGTCCGGTGCTCTGGATCACCCTCGCCGTCTGCTCGGTCGCCGTCGTCGTCATCGGCCTCATCCCGCCGCTCATGCCCGTGTACCTCATCGTGGGGTTCATCGCCGGGCTGTCGTCGCCGCCCGTGCAGCCGGCCGTGCGCACCATCTATCCGAAGATGGTCAACTCCAAGCAGCTCACCCCGCTCTTCTCCCTCGACGCGAGCGCGCAGGAGATCATCTGGGTGCTCGGGCCCGTGGTCACGACGTTCGTCTCCACCCAGGTCGGCACCGTCTGGGGCATCCTGCTCGCCGCGGTCATCATGATCGGCGGCGGCCTCTGGTTCATCTCCTCCCCCGAACTCGGGCTCGTGCGCATCCCCCGCTCCAAGCGGCGCTTCGGGGTCGTGCTCGCCCGGCCCGCCGTGCTGCTCGGCACGATCATCGGCTTCCTGCTCGTCGGTGCGAGCGCCGCGATCGAAGCCGGCGTCGTCGCCGTCTTCGGCCACGGCGGCGCGGAAGCGGGCCTCGTCCTGGCCGTCTTCGCCGTCGGCAGCCTCGTCGGCGGCCTCTCCTTCGGGCACCTGCCGATCGGCCCGTGGGCCATGGCCCGGCGCATGTTCATCATCTTCGCCGGCACCGCCCTCGCCGCCTTCGTCATGGAGTTCTGGTGGCTGGCCGCGACCCTCTTCATCGCCGGCGTCGGCATCGCCCCCGTCTTCGCCGTCATCTTCGCGACCGTCTCGTCGAGCGTGAAGTTCTCCGACACCGCCGAGGCGTACGGGTGGGTCGGCACCGGCCAGCTCATCGGCGCCGCCATCGGCTCGGCCCTGGCCGGCTTCCTCATCGACGGCTCCGGCGCCGTCGGCGCGTTCTGGGTCGCCGCGGGCTTCGCGCTCGCCGGCTTCCTCGTGGCCCTCGGCGGCCGGCCGTGGACCCCGGACCTGCGCGGCCGCGACGCCGGGCCCATCCCCGACACCGAACCCGTCTCGATCCAGCCCGGATGACGCCGGCGCGGTGCGGATCCGCGCGCCACGGCATCCGCACCCGGCACGAAGGAGGACGACATGACCGCCCCGCTCCCGCCCGCTCCCCTCCTGCCCCTGGCCGACGGTGCCGTGATCCCGCAGATCGGCTTCGGCACGTACAAGATCCCGCCGGCCGACACCGCCCGCCTCTGCCGCACCGCGATCGACGCCGGCTACCGCCACCTCGACACCGCCGCCCTCTACGGCAACGAGGCCGAGGTCGGCGAGGCCGTCCGCACCTCGGGCCTGCCCCGCGACGAGCTCTTCGTCACGAGCAAGCTCTGGAACGACGACCACGGTTACGAGCGGGCCCTTCGCGCCTTCGACGCCACGATGGAACGGATCGGGCTCGAACGGCTCGATCTGTACCTCATCCACTGGCCCGTGCCCTCGCAGAGCCTCTTCGTCGAGACCTGGCGGGCGCTCATCCGGCTGCGGGACGAGGGCCGGGTCCGATCCATCGGCGTGTCGAACTTCCACCCGCACCATCTCCGCCGACTCATCGACGAAACCGGCGTCACCCCGGTCGTGGACCAGGTCGAGCTGCACCCGTGGCTGCCGCAGGACGAGGTGCGCGCCTTCGGCGACGCGCACGGCATCCGCACCGAGGCATGGTCGCCGCTCGCCCGCGGGCGCATGCTCGCCGAGCCCGTGCTCGCCGGCATCGCCGCCGACCACGACCGCAGCGTCGCCCAGGTCGTGCTGCGCTGGCAGGTGCAGCTCGGCAACATCGCCATCCCGAAAGCGTCGAGCGAGGCGCGCATCCGCGAGAACCTCGACGTCTTCGACTTCGCCCTGACGCCCGAGCAGATGGATGCCGTCGCCGGCCTCGCCAACGGCGAGCGGACCGGCCGCGACCCCGATCTGGACTGAGCGCCGACTGGGCGCCGGCGGCGGTTCCGGCCCGGCCCGGCGGCGTCGGAGGCCGGGCGTAGGCTTTCGACCATGAGCGCAGCCACGCCGGAGTCCCTGCTCGACGACGCCCTGCTCGACCGCATCCGCGAACGGGCGCCTCGATACGACCGCGAGAACGCCTTCTTCACCGAGGACCTCGCCGAGCTCGAGGCGGCCGGGTACCTCCGCGCCCTCGTCCCGGCCGAGCTCGGCGGCCACGGCTGGCGGCTCGAAGACGCCGTACGGGCGCAGATGCGGCTCGCCGGGGCCGCCCCGGCCACCGCGCTCGCCGTGAACATGCACCTCGTGTGGCTCGGCGTCGCGAAGGTGCTCCGGGATCGAGGCGACGATGCGCTCGAGTTCGTGCAGCGCGAAGCCGCCGCCGGCGAGGTGTTCGCCTTCGGCATCAGCGAAGCCGGCAACGACCTCATGCTCTTCGGCTCCCGCACCGAGGCGACGCCCGAAGAGGGCGGGATCCGCTTCCGCGGGCGGAAGATCTTCACCTCGCTCTCGCCGGCATGGACCAGGCTCGGCACCATGGGGCTCGATTCGACGTCGGCGGATGCGCCGAAGATCGTCTACGGCTTCGTCGACCGCGGCGACCCCGGCGTGAAGGTGCTGGACGACTGGGACACGCTCGGCATGCGCGCCAGCCAATCGTGCACGACCGTGCTCGACGGCGCCTTCGCACCCGCCGACCGCATCGTGCGGCGCCTCGACCCCGGCCCCAACGCCGACCCCTTCATCTTCGGGATCTTCGCGAGCTTCGAGATCCTCCTCGCATCCGTCTACGCGGGCATCGGGGCGCGCGCGCTCGAACTCGCCGTCGAGGCGGCGCGCCGGCGCACCTCCATGAAGACGGGCGCGAGCCTCGCCGACGACCCCGACATCCGCTGGCGCATCGCCGACGCCGCGATCGCGCAGGACGCCCTCGAACCACAGCTGACCGCCCTCGCCCGCGACGTCGACACGCTCGCCGACCACGGCGGCCGGTGGTTCGCCAAGCTTTCGGGGGTCAAGATCCGCTCGACCGAAACGGCCAGGCAGGTCGTCGACCAGGCGATCCGCGTCGCCGGCGGCGGCAGCTACTTCGCCGGAAACGAGCTCGGGCGGCTGTATCGCGACGTGCTCGCCGGCATCTTCCACCCCTCCGACGACGAATCCGCCCACGCGACGGTCGCGAACGCCTGGCTCGGCCCGGTCGGCGAGGCCCCCGCTCGATAGACTGGGGCGAGCCCGTCGAGGTGCGCCGGGCGGAAGGGCATCCCGCATGAACGCCGTACTCTTCGTGATCTCGCTGGCGCTGTTCGGCTTCGGCATGTGGCTCTTCGGGGTCGCACCGGGCGTCGCCGGCGCCGAGACGATCGTCTTCATCGCCGGCATCCTGTGCGTCACCGTCGCGCTCATGCTGCCCATCAACGTCTACGGCCGATCCGACCACTCCTGATGACGCTGCCCGCCGCCGACACCCGCGTCGTCTACCCGGCCGGCGAGCTCACCGCTCGCGCCCGGGTGCTGCACGTCGAGCCGCTCGGCGACGGCCGTGCCGCCGTGCTCACCGACGTCACGAGCGTGCATCCGCTCGACCCGGCCTGGCCCGACCAGCCGGCCGACCGGGCGTGGTTCGAGACCGCGGGCGGCGAGAAGATCCCCATCGTGGATGCCGTGGTCGCGGCCACCGACGGCCTCGCCCTCTTCGTCGGCGACGCCGTGCCGGTGCGGAAGGGCACCGAGAGCTGGGCGTTCGTCGTCGCCCACCTCGTGCCCGAGGACGCCGGGATCGCCGAGGGCGACGAGCTCACGACCGCGGCCGACGAAGCGTTCCGCGACGCCGTCTCGGCCGGGCACACCGCCTGCCATCTCGCCGCGCTCGCCCTGAACGCCGCCGTCGCCGAACGCTGGACGAAGGAGCCGCGACGCGACAGCCTCGGCAGCCCCGACTTCGACTCGGCCGCGAACTCGCGCTCGACGATCCTCGAATACGGCTCGCTCGACCGCTACCGGCTGAACAAGTCGCTGCGACGCGCCGGCTTCGACGCCGCCGGCTTCCTCGACGCCCTTCAGGGCCTCGACGCCGACGTCGAAGCACGCCTGGCGATCTGGGTCGGCTCGGCCGCACCCGTCCGCGTCGAGTGCGAGGGCGAGGGCCTCACCGACCGCCGCACCTGGGTGTGCGAACTGCCGGAGGGCACCGCGCGGATCCCGTGCGGCGGCACGCATGTGCGCGCGCTCGGCGAATTCGGCGGCATCCGCACCGGGTTCTCGGTCGGCGAGGAGGGCGGATCGACCGTCGTCGACATGTCGACGGCGGTGACGATGCGCTGACGCCCCCGCCGTCGATCGGGCTGCCGCCCGCTCAGGCGGCGAGGCCGCGCCCGGCGACGATGCCCTCCAGCTCGCCCCGCGAAAGCTCGCGGCCGAAGACGGGCCCGCCGGGCTCCAGCACCCGGCCGGCGGCGAGCGGCCCGGCATCCACCGGGTCGAAGCCGATCGCGTCGATGATCTCGGCGACCGCCGCGCGTGCCTCGGCGTCGTCGCCGGCGACGGCGAGCGCCCGCCGCAGGATCGACCCGGCCGGCAGCGCGTCGTCCTCCATGTCGTGGTAGCCGAGATGGTTCAGCGACTTCACGAGCCGCGCCCCGGGGTTCAGTGCGGCGTGGATCTCGCTCGTGGAGCGCGGGTCGGCATCCACCGCCTGGATGTTGCCGTCGACGGGCGGCCAGTAGTTCATGGCGTCGACGACGATCTTGCCGCCGAAGAGCGCCCACGGCACCGTCTGCGCCTTGCCGAACGGCACCGCGATGATGACGAGGTCGGCGGTTTCGGCGAGCTCCTCGGCCGAGGCGACCGTGGCACCGGGGGCGACGACGCCGACGAGGAGTTCGAGGGCGGTCTGCCTGGCCGAACCGGTCATGCGCACCTCGTAGCCGGCATCGTTGAGGAGCCGGGCGAGCGCCGTGCCGACCTTGCCGGCCCCGTAGATGCCGATGACGCTCACAGTGCTCCTCGCTCCTTCACGCGCCCTGGCGGGCGCATTCGAGTGGTGCAACGCCGGGCGCGGCCAGGGCATTCCCGCCCCGCTCCCCCGGGCGGATGCCCGGGCGCGGCCCGCCCGAGGGCATAGTCTCGGAAGGGACGCACACGGAACGGGGGACGCGCCATGCCGCAGTCGATCGAGTTCGGCCTCGACACCTTCGGCGATGTGACCAGGGGGCCGGACGGCGAACTCCTGAGCCACGCCCGGGTGCTCCGCAACGTCGTCGAACAGGGGGTCGCCGCCGATCGGCTCGGGCTCGACTTCTTCGGCATCGGCGAGCATCATCGCGCCGAGTTCGCCGTCTCCTCCCCCGAGGTCGTGCTCGCCGCGATCGCGGCACGCACCGAACGCATCCACCTCGGCTCGGCCGTCACCGTGCTCTCCAGCGACGACCCGGTGCGGGTCTTCCAACGCTTCGCGGAACTCGACGGGCTCTCGAACGGGCGGGCCGAGATCATCCTCGGGCGTGGATCGTTCACCGAATCGTTCCCCCTCTTCGGCTACGACCTCTCGCAATACCAGGAGCTGTTCGAGGAGAAGCTCGCCCTGTTCGCCGCCCTCATCACGCAGGAGCCGGTCACCTGGTCGGGGCGGCTCCGGCCCGCCCTCACCGAGCAGCTCGTATACCCGCCCGTCGAGCACGGGCGCCTGCGCACCTGGGTCGGCGTCGGCGGCAGCCCCGAATCCGTGGTGCGCGCCGCCCACTACGGCCTGCCGCTCGTGCTGGCCATCATCGGCGGCAGCCCCGCCCGTTTCGCGCCCCTCGCCGAGCTCTACCGCAAGGCCCTCGCCCAGTTCGGCAAGGATCCGCAGCCGGTCGCGATCCACTCGCCCGGCCATATCGCCGACACCGACGAGCAGGCCCTCGACGAGCTCTGGCCAAACTACCGCACCATCATGGACAGCATCGGCCGCGAGCGCGGCTGGGGCCCCATCACCCGCGAGCACTTCGCCGACGAGGCCGGCCCGCACGGCGCCCTCTACGCCGGATCCCCCGAGACCGTCGCGCAGAAGATGGCAGGCGCGATCCGCGCGATCGGCGCCGCGCGCTTCGACCTGAAGTTCTCGAACGGCACCCTGCCGCACGAACTCATGATGCGGAGCATCGAGCTCTACGCGACGAAGGTCGTGCCCCGCGTGCGGGAGCTCCTGGAAGACGACGCCGGCTGAGCTGCCGAACCTGTCTGGATCGCCGACGGCTTGCCGCCGCATGAAGCGCGACCGGCGGGCCGCGGCGGCGGGCTTACAGTTGACCTCATGCCCGCCCGCCTCACGGTGCGCCCCGACGTCGCCGACCGCCTCTCCCGCATGGTGCAGCTGCCCACCGTCTCCGCCGAGCTCGAGACGCGCGGCGCCGCGCCCTTCGAAGCGTTCGCGGAGCTCATCGGCGAACTGTACCCGCGGGTGGCCGCCGGGCTCGAACGCGAGCGCATCACCGACTTCGGGTTGCTGTACCGCTGGCGGGGCACAAGCGATGCCGCCCCCGTCGTGCTCATGGCGCACTACGACGTCGTCCCCGTCGACGAGCACGACGAGTGGACGCATCCGCCGTTCGCGGGCGTCGTCGACGCCGGCCGCGTGTACGGCCGCGGCACCCTCGACGACAAGGGGCCGCTGGCCGTCATCCTCGAAGCCGTCGAGAACCTCCTCGGCGCCGGCTTCCGGCCCGCCCGCGACGTGTACCTCTCCTTCGGGGGCAACGAGGAGAGCTACGGCGAGGCCGCGGCACGCATCGCCGACGCGTTCCGCGAGCGCGGCATCACCCCGTGGCTCGTGCTCGACGAGGGCGGGGCGGTGGTGGATGCCCCGCTGCCGTTCGTGCGCGTGCCGGCCGCGATGGTCGGCGTCGGCGAGAAGGGCGTCATGACGGTGCGGATGACCGCCCGCGGCGACGGCGGGCACGCATCCGCGCCCCCGAAGACGACGGCGGCAGCGCGGATCGCAGGCGCGGTCGGGCGGTTGTCGCGGCATCCGTTCCCGGTGCGGATGCCGGCATCCATCCGCTCCATGCTCGCGGGCTTCGTACCCCACACCCGCGGCCCGGCGAAGCTGCTGCTCGCCGCGCTCGCGGCACTGCCGCCGGTCACCGCCCGCGTGTTCGTGCGCATGGGCGGGGAACCTGCCGCACTCGTGCGCACCACGGTCGCCCCGACGATGCTCGCCGGCGGCACCGCCCCGAACGTGCTGCCCTCGCAGGCGAGCGCGACGCTCAACCTGCGCATCGCGCTCGGCGAGACCGTCGACGGGGCGATCGGCCGGCTCCGCCGCCGCGTCGCCGACCCGGGCATCGAGTTCGAACTGCTCGAGGGCAGCGAGCCCTCCCCCGAATCCCCCGTCGACACGGCGCAGTTCGCGGCGATCCGCGATGCCGTCGCCGTCGCCTACCCCGAGGCGATCACGGCCCCGTACGTGATGATGGCCGCCACCGACTCGCGGCACTTCCACCGCTTCGCGCCGGCCGTGTACCGCTTCGCGCCGCTCGCGATGGACGCGCGCCAACGGGCATCCATCCACGGCGTCGACGAATACGTCGAGATCGACAGCCTCGAACGGGGCGAACGTTTCCACCGGGCGCTCCTCGAAGCGCTCGTGGCCTGAGGAGCACCACCATGAAGCATTCGAATGCCGCCCGCCTCGGCACCGTCGCCGCCGTCGTCGGCTTCCTCGCCTTCGTCGAGTTCACCAGCGGCATCCTGCAGGGCTACTACACGCCCGTGCTCACCGATATCGCACGCCATCTCGGCATCCACGACGCCGACGTCAACTGGCTCGAAGGCTCGCAGCTCATGCTGTCGGCCCTCGTCGTGCCGGCACTCGCGAAGCTCGGCGACATGATCGGGCACAAACGCATCCTGCTGGTGTCGACGGCGATCACAGCGGCCGCGAGCCTCGTGCTGCCGTTCACCGACCAGTTCTGGGTGTTCCTGGCGGCGTGGGCGCTGCAGGGCTTCTACGTCGTCTGGCTGCCGCTCGAAGTCGCCCTCATCTGGTCGCGCAGCCGCACCGCCGAACGCCCCGCCGCGATCACCGCGAAGGCCGCCGGCCTCCTCGTCGCCGCCCTCGAAGCGGGGGCGATCACCGGCGCCCTGCTCGGCGGGGCGCTCATCGACGCGCTGCCGCTGACCGTCGTGCTCCTCATCCCCGCACTGGCCGTGGTCGCGTGCTTCGTCGTCGTGCTGTTCGGGGTGGAGGAGTCGCCCGATCTCGCCGGCGGCCGCCTCGACACCGTCGGGCTGACGCTCATCACCCTCGCCCTCCTCGCCCTCACCGGCGGTCTCAGCTTCATGCGGCTGAACGGGCCCGGCGACTGGCTGTCGTGGTCGCTCATCGTGCTCGGCGTGCTGGCCGTGTGGCCGTTCGCCCGCTGGGAGCTCCGCCACCCGGACCCGCTCATCGACGTGCGCCTGTTCCGCTCGCCGGCGCTGTGGCCCGTGTTCCTCACCGCCGGCCTCTTCGGGGTGAGCGTGCTCGGCGCGCAGGCACCGCTGTCGACCTTCGCCCGCACCGACCCGGCCGTCGCCGGGTACGGCCTGGGCACGACGGGGTTCGCGACCTCGCTCATCATCGGGATCTACCTCATCGGCATGATCTCGGGCGCCATGCTGTTCCCGTTCGTCACGCGCTGGGTCGCCCCGCGCATCGCGCTCGTCGGCGCGAGCGGCCTCGTCGCTGCCGGGTTCCTGCTGTTCCTGCCGTTCCACGACGCCTACGGGCAGGTCATCGCGAACATGGTCGTCGTCGGCCTCGGCTCCGGCGCGCTCGTCGCGGCCCTGCCGGCCGCGGCCGCCGCTGCGGCCCCCGCGCACCAGACGGGCGTCGCCACGGGCCTCACGAACACCGTGAAGACCGTCGGCGGCGCGGTCGCATCGTGCGTGTTCGGCATCGCCCTGCTCTCGCATGCGGGTGCGGATGCCGCGGCCTCCGCCTCATCGACGGCCGGCTCCTTCACCGGCTACGTCACGGTGTGGCTCGTGTGCGGGCTCACCGCGGCGGCCGCCGCGCTCGCCCTGTGCCTCGTGCCGAAGGGGGCGTTCTCCGACGGTTCGCGGGCGGATGCCGGCGCGGGGCATCCACTCGGGGAAGACGCCGCTACGACGCGATGACCCGACGGAGCCTGCGCCGGGACGTCAAGTCGACGACGCCGATCGCGAAGGCGATCGCGACGAGCACGGCGACCGCGGCCATGCCGATGCCGTAGGCGTGGTGGTAGACGGTGAGATCGGGCTCTCCGTCGGCCTCGCGGAAGATCGTCGCGTAGAACAGCGAGAGCGTCACCGCCGTACCGACCGCGGTGCCGATCCGCTGCCCGAGCTGGCTCACCGATCCGGCAAGTCCGCCCTGCCGCACCGGCACATCCGCCAGCTGCAGCGTCTGGTTCGGGGAGATCACGAGGCCGCCGCCGAAGCCGCCGACGATCATCGCCGCCGCCATCGCCCAGGGCGTCACCTCGGGCGGCATCGTGAGGGCGAGCAGCACCAGAGCGCCCATGCCGACGAGCACGAGCGCGAGGCCCCAGACGACGAGCGGCCGGCCGAGGCGGTCGACGAGGGTGCCGCCGAGCCACGAGGAGAATGCGCTCGTCAGCGCGAAACCGATCGTCACCATGCCGGCGAAGACCGGTTCGAGACCGAGGCCGTCCTGCAGGTACAGGGTCGTCAGCAGGAACGACGACGGCATCGCCGCGAAGTACACGGTCGCCAGCAGCGTCCCGTTGCGATACGAGGTGATGCCGAACAGGCCGAGCGGCACGAGCGGATCCTTGCCGCGACCGGCATAGCGGCGTTCCCAGACGATGAACGCCGTCGCCGCGAGCACGAACACCACGAGCAGCCACCAGCGGGCCGGGTCGTCGCCGGGCGAGCCCGTCGTGAACAGGAACGGCCACATGAGGGCCACGACCGTGACCGCGAACAGGGCGATGCCGACCGGGTCGAGGGAGACCTTGCGGCTCGAACGCGTGCGGGTCTCGGGCAGCAGCCATACGGCCAGCGCGATCGCGGCGAGAGCGAGCGGCACGTTCATCCAGAAGATCCACCGCCAGCCGTCGCTCGGCCCGCCGAGCGCGATCGCAAGCCCCCCGAGGGTCGGCCCGAACGCGGTGGCGATCCCGATCGTGGCCCCGAACAGGCCGAAGGCCCGGCCGCGTTCGCGCCCCTGGTACAGCTGCTGGATGAGGCCGAGCACCTGCGGCATCTGGATGCCGGCCGCGACGCCCTGTACGAGACGGGCGGCCAGGAGCACCTCGACGGTCGGCGCGAAGCCGGCGACGAGGCTCGTCAGCGTGAACAGGCTGAGGCCGACGACGAAGAGCGTCTTGCGGCTGCGCTGGTCGCCGAGGCGGCCCATCGGCACGAGGAACAGGCCGAAGGTGAGCACGTACCCCGAGACGATGAGCTGCAGCTCGGTCGAGCTCGACCCGAAGGCGTGCTCGATCGCCGGCAGTGCGACGTTGACCTTGGAGAGGTCGAGGATCGTGAGTGCGGCAACCGAGACGCATACCCAGAAGGCGCTCCGTTTATGCTGGGGGCTCAGCGGGATGTCCTGGGTCTGCGGTGCGGCGCTCACTCGGTTCAGCCTACGCCCGAGCCTTCCGTGCCTTTCGCGGCTCCACCATCCGCAGATACTTGCGGAGCACCGCGCGGTACTGCGCGACCTGTTCGAGGTGGACCATGTGCGTGCCGCCGGGGAAGACGGCGAGGGAGCTCTTCGGGGCCATGGATGCGAACCGCTTCAGGGTCGTCGGCCGCACCTCGTCGTCGCCGCCGCCGAGCCACAGGCTCGGCATGTCGAGCCGGCGGACGGCGTCGGTGCAGGAGACGCCGCGGAGGGTCCCGGTCGGTGCGAAGTCGCTCGCACCCCACATGACGCGCTGCGAGGCATCGCCCCGGTGGGTCATGGCGCGTTTCAGCGGCTCGGGCCGCGGAATGCTGCGGCAATAGTGCCGGCGGGTGTACTCGGCGCGAGCCGTGGCGAATCCGGGATGCCGGGGGCCGGCGCGAAGGGCCTCGCGATGCCGCGGCGGCAGGGCCGCGACGAGGGATGCCGCGTCTTCGCTCCAGGCCTCGGCGTCGACGAGCGGGCTCGCCATCAACAGGGAACGGACCCGTTCGGGGTACCGGTCGGCGTAGGCGAGGGCGAGCATCCCGCCCCAGGCATGGCCGAGCACGTGGAAGCCCGTGACCCCGAGGTGCTGGCGCACGAGTTCGAGCCGGTGCACGAAACGGTCCAGCTGCCAGGCCGAGTCGTCGCGGGCCGGCTCGGAGAGGCCGCAGCCGATCTGATCGTAGAGGATGACGAGGCGCTCGTCGGCGAGACCGGCGAGCGGTTCGAGGTAGTCGCTCGGGACGCCGGGGCCGCCGTGCAGCAGCAGGAGCGGTGCCGCCCCGGGCCGGGCCGATCCGACGGTGCTGCCGCGGATCCATCCGTCGCCCGTCGGGACGGCGAATCGGCGGCGGGAGGAGAGGATTTCGGGGTGCATGGGGGCCTCCTTCCAATGGCGGGAGGTCATCCTGTCACGAAATGTTTCGGCCGCGAACTCCACCCCCTGAACGGGGTTCACACGCGAATTTCCACGGTTCGACCGCCGTCGAATAGCGAGGTCCGCCCGCGAATATCCACGGTTCGACCGCCGTCGCCCCGGCCCGTATGCACCGCAGTGATCGGCCTCGGCTCAACCGGTCAGCCGAGCCGTTCGCCCGCGAGATGCCGACCGAAGTTGGTGAGCGCCTCGTCCCAGCCGTCGTACACGAAGCCGTCCCCCGGCGTCCCGTCGTACCCGCGTAGATGGAGGACGAATTCGGTGCGATCGCCGTCCGGCAAGAACGTGAGCGTGATGACGGGCGTGCCCTCGACGGGGGCGTCGGGTTCGCCCCACGTGAAGACGAGCCGGTCGAACGGTTCCACTTCGAGGAACTCGCCGCCGGTCGGGAAGCGTTCGCCCGTCTCGACGTTCGTCATCGTGTAGCGGTAGCGGCCGCCGACCCGCACATCGAAGGCGATGCTGTCGGTCGACACGCCGAACGGGTGCAGCCACTGGGCGAGTTCGGCCTCATCGGTCCAGGCCCGCCACACGAGTTCGCGCGGAGCGTCGAAGCTGCGGGTGATCGAGAACTGCGGGATCGCGGTGTTCATGATCCTTCCTCCTTGTTCGTTTCGGATCCGGTCTTCATGTGCTGCAGATGCGATTCGAGGGCGTCGAGACGCTGGTTCCATTCACGTCGGCACTCCACCACCCATGCCGATGCCCGGTCGAGGGGCCCGGCCTGCATCGAGAGGGTTCGCCACTGAGCCTGCGTCGTGCGCGTGACGAGCCCCGCACGCTCCAGCACCTTCAGATGCTGGGAGATCGCAGGAGCGCTCATCGGGAAGGGCGCGCCGATCTCGCCGACGGTCGCCGGCCCGGCCGCGAGCCGCGAGAGGATCTCGCGGCGCGTGGGATCGGCAAGCGCGGCGAATACGAGGCTCAATTCGTCGGAAGCAGGCATTTCATGATGTCCTTAATTAGGCTATTACTTCATTAAGGCACGGCGGGAACGCGTCGTCAAGGATCCCGAACCTGATGTGCAGGGAGACCCATGGACGGACGCGCCTGGCAGGTCACCGCCGACGCAGCAGACCCGACGTCGCAACCGAGAGGTTGATCAGCCGCCTCCCTGCCGAACGCGGCCGACACAACGAAAGAACCCTGCCCCGCGATGCGGGGCAGGGTTCGAACGGTGCAAATCGGTGGACCCAGGGGGATTCGAACCCCCGACCTTCTCATTGCGAACGAGACGCGCTACCAACTGCGCCATGGGCCCGAGCGACAACGAGCCTATCATCCCGGCGGGGGTGGTCATGACCATCGAGCGGACGCCCGATCCGACGCGACTGCAGGCTCAGCCGGCGGTGCGGCGGCGGCGCAGCACCGCATCGAGGTCGTCGATGCCGGGCTGCGCGTCGCCGACGATGCCCATACGCGCGTAGCGGCTGTCTGCGGCCGGGGCGGGGGCGGGGGCCTCTGCGGCTTCGGCGTTCTCCGCGACCGCTGCGGCTTCGGCGCGGCGCTTCTCGTCGAGACGCGGCAGCTCCGGTTCGAGGGCCGCGGCGCGCTGGGCGAGCTCCGCGTCGGCAGCGGCCCGCTTCAGGCGCTCGGCCTCCTCGATGGATGCCATCACCGTCGCGGCGATCGTGCCGCGGGAGAGGGTCAGCGGCTTGGGCAGCGGCTGCGGGGTCCACGGCACCGCCTCGGCGGGCGGCGCCTCGAACTCGATCGGTTCGAAGGGCTGCGACTCGGCGGGCGCGACGGCCGCCGGGGCCGCGGCCGGCTTCACCCCGGCGAGCGCGACGAGACCCGAGCATGCGGCGAGCATCGCGACGCCGCCGCCGACGGCCATCCACACGCCTGCACCCGTGCCGAGCAGTGCGAGGCCGACGACGAGCACCACGAGCCCCACGAGGAAGGCGAGGGTGCAGGTGCCGCGAGCACGGCGGACCCGCTTCACCCGGGCCCGGGCCTGCGCACCGAGCGGGGCCGGGCTTCGGGGGGCCGCAGGCTCCTCGGGCTCGGCGATCGCCTCCGGCGCGGCGACGGCGCGGGCGGCCGCGACCGCATGCGCGGCGGCGACTTCGGCGGCCTCGGCCGCGACGAGCGCTTCGGCGGCCTCCTCGGCCTCGCGTGCCTCGGCCTGCCGCAGCTCCGCCTCCCGCGCGAGCTCGCGCTCGCGGGCGATCCGCTGCTGGCGGGCGACTTCGCGCGCCGTGACCTCGACCTCGACGGTCTCGGGCGTCTCCGACGTCTCGGCGATGACGCGCAGCGCCTGCTGCAGGCGCACGACGTTGCGCTCCTCGGCGAGGTACTGCCGACGGCGGAACCAACTCGGCAGCAGGTACGCGATCCACAGCGCCGCGGCGACAGCCGCGAGCACTCCCCCGCCGATCACGTCCATGGCCCAACGCTACGAGGCACCGCCGACACCCGGCCGTTCCGCCGCGGGCGTGTCAACGATCGGGCAACCGCAGCGGGAAGCCCGCGGCGGCCCGGTCCTCGGCGTTCGGCACGGCGACCGACTCGTCGACGGCGCCGACACGCCAGCGATGCAGCACGCCGCGCGGCACCTCTTCGGCGACGAGGGCGAAGGAGTAGTGATCGCGCCACTCCCCGTTGATGTGGATGAAGCGACGCCTGAGCCCCTCGTATCGGAACCCGAGTTTCGAGACGACCCGGAGCGATGGGCCGTTCTCGGGGCGGATGCAGATCTCCATGCGGTGCAGACCGAGCTCGAAGAAGCAGTGGTCGGTCGCGAGGGCGACGGCGGCCGGCGTGATGCCGAGGCCGGCGAAGCGCTGCGCGACCCAGTACCCGATCGACGCGCTCGACAGGGATCCGTAGGTGATCGACGAGACGTTCAGCTGCCCGGCGAGTTCCCCGCGGTATTCGACGAGGAAGGGAAGCGCGGTGCCGGCTCGCGCATGCGAGAGCAGATTGCGGATGCTGCCGCGGGCATCCAGCACGGAGGAGCCGCCCGGATAGCTCGCCTCCCACTGCCGCAGCCACCCGCGATTGCCCTGCAGCTCGCGTTCGAGGGCCCGCGCGTCTCGCAGCCGCACCGGCCGGAGCACGACGTCCTCGTCGCGGAGGGTGGGCAACGGGTAGACCGGCACGGGCCTATTCTCGCTCGAAGCCGGCGACGAATCCGCTGAGCCACGCCCGCAGATCCGGGCCGAGGTCCTCACGCTCCGAAGCGAGCTGGATCGTGGCCTTGATGTAGTCGAGCTTGTCGCCGGTGTCGTAGCGGCGGCCGCGGAACACGACGCCGTACACGCCGCCCGTGCCGGCCACGTCGTCGGCCATCTCCATGAGCGCGTCGGTGAGCTGGATCTCGCCGCCCTTGCCCGGCTCGGTGCGCTCGAGCACCTCGAACACCTCGGGGCGGATGACGTAGCGGCCGATGACGGCGAGGTTCGACGGCGCGGCCTCTTTCGCGGGCTTCTCGACGAGGCCCGTGACGCGCACCACGTCGGGGTCGTCGGTGGCCTCGACCTCGGCGGCGCCGTAGAGGTGGATGGAGTCGGGGTCGACCTCGAGGAGGGCGATGACGGTCGCGCCGCGCTTGTCGTGCTCCTCGATCATGCGCGTCAGCAGCGGATCTCGCGCGTCGATGAGGTCGTCGCCGAGGAGCACGGCGAAGGCTTCGTCGCCGACGTGCTTCTTGGCCCGCAGCACCGCGTGCCCGAGCCCCTTCGGGTCGCCCTGGCGCACATAGTGGATGTCGGCGAGGCCGGTGGATTCCATGACCCGCTCGAGCTTGGTCTCGTCGCCCTTCTGCACGAGGGTCTGCTCGAGCTCGGCGACGCGGTCGAAGTGGTTCTCGAGGGCGTTCTTGTTGCGGCCGAGGATCATGAGCACGTCGTCGAGGCCGGCGGCGACGGCCTCTTCGACGACGTACTGGATCGCCGGCTTGTCGACGACCGGCAGCATCTCCTTGGGCAGGGCCTTCGTCGCGGGGAGGAATCGGGTGCCGAGACCGGCCGCGGGGATGACCGCTTTGGAGATACGTTTCGCCATGCGGACAGCGTAGCCGCAGCCGCCGACGGCATGCGGATCCGGCCCGGCGCCGTGAACCCTGAAGACGGGCCCCGGCAGGCCCCATAGGATGTGTGCCATGCCCGAGGACCTCGACGTCGAAAAGCGCATCATCCGTGCGGAGCTGCGCGAACGGCGCAAGAACATGTCGGCGCTCGAACGCGAACAGGCCACCGCCGGCATCACCTCGAACCTGCAGGACCTCGTCACCAGGTCGGAGGCGGGCTCGATCTCGGCCTACCTCTCGATGCCCGACGAGCCGAACACGCGGCCGTTCGTGAACTGGGCCGAGGAGCGCGGCATCCGCGTCCTCTTCCCCGTCTCCCGCGAGGACGGGCTGCTCGACTGGACCGTCGGCGAGGAGCACGAGGAGGTCGAGGGCCCCGTCGGCGCCCCCGAGGCGGTCGGTGAACTGCTCGGGCCGATGGCGATCAACGACGTCGACCTCATCATCGTCCCGGCCGCGGCGATCGACCGCACGGGCGTACGGCTCGGCTGGGGCCGGGGGTATTTCGACAAAACCCTCGGTTCGATGGAAAAATGTCCTCCGGTGTACGCCGTCGTCTTCGACGGCGAACTGCTCGAATCCCTGCCTCAGGAGATCCACGACCAGCCGGTGAACGGCGTCGTGACCCCGACCCGGGTGTTCGAGTTCTGATCACCGCCTGATCCACCCCGGGCACCGTCGCCCGGCTCCTCTTCCTTTCCACGGAGATGCTGTGCCCACCTACTCCTACCGCTGCACGCAGTGCGGCAACGCCTTCGACATCCAGCAGTCGTTCACCGACGACTCGCTCACCGTCTGCGACTCGTGCGGCGGATCGCTCCGCAAGCTCTTCACCTCGATCGGCGTGACCTTCAACGGCTCCGGCTTCTACCGCACCGATTCGCGAGCGGCGAGCGGCAACGCGGGCGGGGCGGCAGGCGGCTCCTCGGCCGCTTCGGCGAGTGGATCCGACTCCGGCTCCTCGGGCAGCGGGTCCAGCGGCTCGTCGTCCTCCTCCGGCTCGGGCTCGAAGCCGTCGGCGGCCTCGGCTAACGTGGCGTAGGTCGCGCGGGCCGCGCGGCCTCGCCACCGACCCGAGGGGGATTCGTGCTCAAGGGCTTCCGGGATTTCATCGCACGCGGCAACGTCATCGACCTGGCGGTCGCGGTCGTCATCGGCGCGGCGTTCACCGCCGTCGTCACCTCGATCGTCGAGAATCTCATCAATCCGCTGATCGGCCTCGTCTTCAACGCCGAGAGCCTGAACACCGCGCTCATCCTCGAGATCGGCTACGCGAAGTTCAAGTTCGGCGCCATCATCGGTTCGCTCATCAGCTTCCTCGCGGTCGCCGCGGTCGTCTACTTCGTGTTCGTGTATCCGATGAACACGCTCCGCGAGCACCAGGAGGCCCGGGCGAAGACCAAGGGCGCCCCCGAGGAGGATGCGCCGCCGCCGAGCGAGGCGCAGCTGCTCACCGAGATCCGCGACCTGCTCGCAGCCGATGCGCGGCGGGGGCGCGGCACGGGCGACTGACCCGCGCCGTTCCCTTCCCCGAGTGGATGCCGGGGTGCCGGCTCACCAGTGCGGAGGCCGCTCCCGGGTGATCCGTTCGTCGTCGGGCGATGCGGGGCCGCGCGAGCCGCGCCGGCCGTCGTCGCCCGGAACCTTCTCCTCGGGGCTCGGATCGCTGCCCGGTGCCGGCGTCAGCCGCGCGCGGCGTCCGCGCTTCGCGCGCTCCACACGCTGCCGCGGAGCCTCACCGGGTTCGCCATCGCCGGCATCCGCACCCGAAGCATCCGGAGCCGGCGCATCGGCGTCCGACGCGTCCTTCCCCGGCGCATCCGCGCGCCCCGCGCTCATCGCCGGGCTTCGATCGGCCCGGTCTCCTCGGCGGCGACCGGCGGCTTGCCGAGCAGCGTCGCGACCCGGTCGGCGACGCCCTCCGGGTCGCCGAACAGCTCGAAGCTGTGCACGCGCAGATAATGCCAGCCGAGGCGGCGCAGCACCTCCGGCCGCAGGCGGAGGGATTCGCGCAGGCTGAGGCCCCCGAAGGCGCGGTCGGTCTCGACGACGACGGCTTTGCCGGCGTGCGCGGCGGCCAGCGGCAGCTTGCCGCGGTGCCCGATCGTGACCCGGATGCCGCGGCGCCCGAGGCGCGAGGCGAGGTCGAGCAGCATCGCCTCGACGGGGGCGTCGGCGGGCCGGGCTGCCTCGCGTTCAGCGGTCGCGGTGAGGATCTCGGCGAGGGCCAGCACGCCGTGCCGCTGGCGGTCCCCGTCGATCTCCTCGGGCCGGAAGGCGACGACGATATCCATCGACCGTCGCGCCCGGGTCATGCCGACGGCCAGCAGCCGATCCCCGCCGGGTTCGCCGAGGGGGCCGAAGTTCGACAGGAGCCGCCCGTGGGGGGTGCGTCCGTAGCCGACCGAGAAGATGACCCGGTCGCGGCTCTGCGCGACCGCCTGCTCGAGCGTGAGCACCGTGAACGGCTCGGCACGGTCTTTCAGGATGAAGTCGGTGAGGTCGGTGCGTTTGGCGAAGGCGGCGAGCACGGCCTGGTAGACGCGTGCGGCGTGCCGCTGGCTCGCGGTGATGACCATGAGCGACTCGCGGGGCCGTTTGACGGCGTGCTCCATGACGAGTTCGACGACCTTGACGAGTTCGGCGTCGACGGATTCGACGGTGCCGGTCACGGCGTCGGGCAGGCCGTTGCCTTCGACGTAGTGCATGGCGAGGCTGCCGTGGCCGAGGAAGCTGCCGGCCCACGGCAGCGAGTCGATGCGTCCGCCGTAGAAGCGGTGGTTGACGAGTTCGGCGAGGTCTTCGCCGCCGGCCCGATAGCTGCGGGTGAGGGTGAGCGTCGGCAGCAGTTCGCCGAGGCGCGAGAGCGCCGAGTCGGCGTGCATGGCGTCGACGCCGAGCTCGGTCGCGACGGCGGATCCGCTGCCGCGGACGGCGATCTCGAAGTCGGACGGGGTCTGCGTGACGGGGTCGCCGAAGGCGACGACCTGCTTGGCCCGGCGGATGGCGCCGAGGTTCTCGGCGATGGTCGTCGCCCCGGCATCCACCAGCACGACCGTGTCGAAGGCGATGCGGTCGTCGATCGCGGGCAGTTCGTACGGCGAGGCCAGCCAGACGGGTGCGAGTGTGCGGAAGAGGTGCGGTGCGGCCTCGAGCACGGCGGTGGGGGTGAGGCGGTCGCCGCGCAGCACCTGTTTGAGCCCTGCGGCCTCTTCCGGGTGGTCGACGAGGCCGACGTGCCAGTTCTCGGCGAGCCGCCAGGCGAGGGCGGGGCCTGCGGCGGACGCATGGGCATCGTCGACGAGTCGGAAGTCGGCTTCGAGGCGGTCGAGCACGCCCGTGTTCGCGCCGAGCAGGGCGCGCTCCTCGGCGAGCATGAGTTCGAGCACCGACTGCCACCAGGCGAGCTCGAGTTCGGCGGCGACGCGCTGCTCGGGCACGTGGCGTTTCGAGAGGTCGACGAGCAGGGGATCGAGGCCGAGGTCGCGGAGCCGGCCGAGCACGGCGGTGCGCTCCTGCAGGTTCTGCAGCACCTCGGATTCCTCGGCGAGGCCGGCGAGCATCGTGGCGAGTTCGGCGAGCGGACGGTGCGCGAGCTGCCTCGGCGTGCCGGCGATGCCGAGCGGGGCGTCGAGGGCGGAGAGATCGCTCGTGACCTGCTGGTAGGCGACGTGCACGTCGTCGATGCCGACGGGCACGCTCGGGATCGCCCCGGCCTCCGAGTAGCGCTGCCAGAGGGTGCGCTGCTGCTGGATGCCGCGGAGCGCTTCGTTCAGGTCTGCGACGTGGACGCCGGGGCGCACGTATTCGAGGGCGTGGCGGCGGAGCCGGCGACGGTTGGCCCTGGTGATCGCTGCGGCGTCGCGTCGGGAGCCGGTCGCCGCGATGAGTTCGCCGAGAGGCCGGTCGTAGACGGAGGGCTGGAAACGGTCCAGGGTGTCTCGGATGTCGAGGAGAAGGCGGAGGAAGACGCCGAGTTCGGCGATGGATTCGAAGGGCCGCAGGCGGGTCTGCGCGATGAGGGCGCGGGCCCGTTCGACGAGCCGGGGCACGCCGGCCGCGTCGAGGCGCTTGGCGAGGGCGTGGGCTCGGTCGGCCTCCTCGGTGGAGGTGAAGGATGCGCCGTACCACGGCGAGTCGCCGGGCCCGTAGCGGAACTCGCCGAGTGCGGCCGCGCGCACGAGGTCGGCGGCCGCGGCCTCGCGGTCGG
Organism: Agromyces archimandritae; assembly: GCF_018024495.1. Taxonomy (NCBI): domain Bacteria; kingdom Bacillati; phylum Actinomycetota; class Actinomycetes; order Micrococcales; family Microbacteriaceae; genus Agromyces; species Agromyces archimandritae. Next base: position 2,633,235 of record NZ_CP071696.1, on the reverse strand, counting down.
CGGCGAGCCGCACGAGGGAGTCGCGGCCGAGCCTCGAGGTCGTCGAGGGCGGGTCGGGCAGCAGGGCGAGGCGGGCGAGTTCGCCGAGGGCGTCGAGGGCGCAGACCCCGAGCTCCGGTTCGGCCTGCGTCAGTGCGGAGCGGTAGTCGAGCAGCACCTTGCGGAGCCGGACGAGGGCATCGTCGACGTCGGCGGTGCGGGGCCGCGCGGCCTTCTCGTTGCGCGAGATGGATTGGATGAGATCCCGCCGCAGGGTCTTCGTCGTGACCGATGCACCGCCGAGGCCGACCTGGGCGAGGCGATGCGCGATGCCCTCGAGGCTCGACCGGCGGGAGCCTGCGACGAGCACCCGGCGGTCTTTGGCGATGAGGGCGCCGATGGCGTTCACGATGGTCTGGGTGCCCCCGGTGCCGGGCAGGGTCTGCACGACGACGGATGCGCCGGCCTCGATCTCGGCGATGACGCGTTCCTGCTCGGGGTCGGCGTCGAGGAGGAGGGTGTCGGTGGACGGCGGCCTCACGTCCTGCTCGGCGAATGCGGCGGGCTCGCGTTCTGCGGTCGCGGCGGCCCGTGCGGCCGGGAGCCCGGCGATCGCGTCGATGACCGGGTGCGAGAGGTCGACGGCGTCGGCGGCGAGCGCCGGCCCGACCTCGGCGAAGGCGGAGACGACGAGGCGCGGGGCGACCGCGAAGGACGGCAGGTGGCCGGTGAGGCCTCGCAGCCGGTCGATGACGGGCTGCGGTTTGAAGACGCCGTTGGTGATGGCCAGGGCGACGAAGGCGTCGGCGTCGAGGGCGATGCCGAACTGGGCTTCGAGCTCGCGCGCGAGGGCGGGGTTCAGGAAGGGCTGGCCTTTCAGCTTCAGCTCGTAGTCGCGGCCGTAGCGGCGGATGGCGAGGGGCCGCAGGAGCACCGGTGCGAGGTGGTCCGTGCCGCCGTGCTGCCAGCGTGCGAGGCCGATGGCCAGGTGCACGGCGTCGATGCCGCGGACGCTGCGCAGTTCGATGCCCTTCTGGGTGATGGCGGATGCGGCGAGCTTGGCGCTGCGCAGGGCGAGGTCGTCGCGGATGAGGCTGGACAGCAGGGTGGATTTGCCGGTGATGAACTGCGGCAGTCCGCCCGGGTGGGTGGTGGAGAGTTCGATGCGGGTGCGGGGGTCGTCGTCGAAGCCGACGAGGGGCGAGCGCCCGCCGATGGCTGCGAGCTCTTCGCGCCAGCGCGACCGGGCGGGCTCGGCGACGCTGCCGGCGACGAGCTTGGGGTCGCCGGTGCTCACGCTGCCCGGGTCGGCGTGCTCGCCGCCCGCGGCGGGCAGCGCGGGGACGGCGTCATCCGACGGATCGGGCATGCCGTCCGCCGGGTCGTCGTGCTTGTCGAGCCTCCACACATCGACACCCTACGTCGCCGGGGCCCGGATGCCGGGCAGCAGCGCCGCGTTCGGGCGAGGTCGGCTGCGGCCCGGCATCCGCTCAGGCATACCCCAGGGGGTTTCGCTAGGCTGGCGTCATGCCCCACCCGAACCGCTCGAACCGCTCCGCCCGCACCGTGATCGTCGGCGGCGTGGCCGGCGGCATGTCCGCCGCCACGCGCCTGCGCCGCCTCGACGAGTCGCGCGAGATCGTCGTCGTCGAACGAAGCGGCGCCGTCTCCTTCGCCAACTGCGGCCTGCCGTACCACGTCTCCGGCGACATCGCCGAGCGCGACGCCCTCGAACTGCAGACCCCCGAACGCCTCGCCGAGCGCTTCCGCATCGACGCACGCGTGCGCACCGAGGCCGTCGCGGTGGATGCCGCGGCCAAGACCGTCACCGTGCGGAACCTCGACGACGGCCGCACCGAACAGCTCGCCTACGACGAGCTCGTCCTCTCCCCCGGCGCCGCGCCCCGCCGGCCGGCCGCCGACCCCGGCGCCCCGCTCTTCGCGCTGCGCACCCTCGACGACCTCGACCGCATCATTGAGCGCCTCGGCCAGCCGGGCGGCACCGGCCCCGCCGTCGTCGCGGGCGGCGGCTACATCGGCGTCGAGATGGCCGACGCCCTGCACCGGCGCGGCATCGCCGTCACGCTCGTGCAGCGCGGCACGAGCCTGCTCGGCCTCGACCCCGAGATGTCGGCGCCCGTCGCCGACCACCTCGCCGGCGTCGGCATCGACCTCCGCCTCGGCCGCGCCGTCGCACGCGTCGGCACCGATCACGTCCTCCTCGACGATGGGGAGCGCCTGCCCGCCGGGCTCGTCATCGCCGCGATGGGCGTCGTGCCCGAGACGGCGCTCGCGGCATCCGCCGGCCTGAAGCTCGGCCCCGCAGGCGGCATCCTCGTCGACGACCGGCACCGCACGAGCGACCCGTCGATCTTCGCCATCGGCGACGCCGCCGAGAAGGCCCACGCCGCCGGCGGCTCCCGGCTCGTCACGCTCGCCGGGCTCGCGAACCGCCACGGCCGCCAGGTCGCCGACGTCATCGCCGGGCGCCGCGTGCACGTCGCCCCCGCGCTCGGCACGGCGATCGTCGACGCCGCCGGGCTCACCGTCGCCTCGCTCGGCCTCGGCGAGACGCAGGCGCGCGCCGAAGGCCGCGCCGTACGCATCGTGCACGCGCACCCGCTCTCGCACGCCGGCTATTTCCCCGGCGCCCGCCCGATGTCGCTGAAGCTCGTGATCGACGCCGACGACGACCGCATCCTCGGCGCGCAGGCCGTCGGCACCGACGGCGTCGACACCCGCATCGACGTCATCGCGACCGCCGCCGGCGCCGGCGTCACCGCATCCGGCCTCGCCGACGTCGAGCTGGCCTACGCACCTCAGTACGGTTCCGCGAAGGACCCGGTGAACATGCTCGGCTACATCGCCGGCAACCTCGCCGACGGCGAGGACCGCACCGTGCAGTGGCACGAGCTCGACGGCGAGATCGCCCGGGGCGCCGTGCTGCTCGACGTCCGCGCCGAGGGCCAGCTCGCCGAGGGTACGATTCCCGGGGCCGAGTGGATCCCCGTCGAGCGCCTCCGCGAGCGGCACGCCGAGTTCGCCGGGCGGCCCGTCATCGTCCACTGCCGCGTCGGGCAGGGCGCGCACACCGCCGCACGCCTGCTCACCGAACTCGGCCACGATGTGCGCAACCTCGACGGCGGCTACCTGAGCTGGCGCGACGGACGCCGAGCGACCGAACTCGCCGGCGAAGCCCGCCGCGCGGCCTGACCACGACCATCCACCCCCGAACGGAGCACGACATGCAGCACATCACCCCCGCAGACGTCCACGCCAAGGGCGAGGACGCGCTCATCCTCGACGTGCGCGAGCCCGTCGAACTCGCCCAGGCCCGCCTCGACGGCACCCTGGACATCCCGCTCGGCGAACTCGTCGCGCGCCTCGGCGAGGTGCCGACGGACCGCACCGTCCACGTCCTCTGCCACTCCGGCGGCCGCAGCGCGCAGGCCACCGAGTTCCTCGCCGCCCAGGGCGTCGACGCCGTGAACATCACCGGTGGCATCACCGAATGGCACCGCCAGGGCCTGCCCGTCGTCATCGGCGGCCGCGAATGAACGCCCAGGCGCCCGACCGGCGCGTGCTGAACCGGTTGAAGCGCGCCCGCGGGCAGCTGAACGCCGTCATCGACGCCGTCGAGTCGGGCGGCGAGTGCCGCGAGGTCGTCACGCAGCTGGCCGCGGTGTCGAGCGCGCTCGACAAGGCCGGGTTCGCGATCATCTCGCAGGCGATGCGCGACTGCCTCGCCGAGCCCGCAGCAGACGCCGACGACGCAGTGGATGCCGGGCACGAACGCCTCACGGTCGACGAGCTCGAGAAGCTGTTCCTCACCCTCAGCTGACGGGCGCGGCGGCCGGCCCGGTCACAGCACCGCCTCGACCTCCAGCCCGTGCGCCGCGGCGACGCCCGCGTTCGCGATCCGGCCGCCGGATGCGTTCAGGCCTTTGGCGAGCGCGGGGTCGGCGGCGAGCGCCTCGCGCCAGCCCGCGTCGGCGATCTTCAGCACGTAGGGCAGGGTCGCGTTCGTGAGCGCGGGCGTGGAGGTCACCGGCACCGCCCCCGGCATGTTCGCGACGCAGTAGTAGACGGCGTCGTGCACCCGGAACGTGGGCTCGGCGTGCGTCGTCGGCCGTGTGCCCTCGAAGCAGCCGCCCTGGTCGACGGCGATGTCGACGAGCACGGCGCCCGGCCGCATCGCGGCGACCATCTCGTCGGTGACGACTTTGGGTGCCGCGGCGCCGGGGACGAGCACGGCCCCGATCACGAGGTCGGCGTCGCGCAGCTGCCTGGCGATCTCGTAGGGTGAGGAGGCGAGGGTGCGGATGCGCCCGCCGTAGCGGGCGTCGAGCTCGCGCAGACGCGGCAGGGAGATATCGATCACGGTGACGTCGGCGCCCATGCCGAGCGCGCCCGCCGCCGCCTGCTCGCCGGCGACGCCGCCGCCGATGACGACGACCTTCGCCTTCGCGGTGCCCGGCACGCCCGCGAGCAGGATGCCGCGGCCGCCCCGCTCCGAAGCGTGCAGCTGCGCAGCCCCTTCGAGGGGCGCGAGCCGGCCGGCGACCTCGCTCATGGGGGTCAGCAGCGGCAGGGAACGGTCGGCGAGCTGCACGGTCTCGTAGGCGATCGCGGTGACGCCCGACTCGAGGATCGCGCGCGTGAGGGGCAGATCGGCGGCGAGGTGCAGGTAGGTGAAGAGGGTGAGGTCGGGGCGGAGGTAGCCGTACTCGGGCCGGATCGGCTCCTTGACCTTGAGCACGAGCCCGGCCGCCCAGACGTCGCCGGCGTCGCCGACGATCTCGGCGCCGGCGGCGGCGTACTCGGCATCGAGATAGCCGGATCCGGCACCGGCGTCGTGCTCGACGAGGACGCGGTGGCCCCGGGCGGTGAGCGAGTGCGCACCGGCCGGGGTGATGGCGACGCGGAACTCGGTGTTCTTGATCTCAGCGGGCACGCCGATCAGCATGGTGGTCTCCGAACGCAGGCTGGGGTGGATGGCTTCATCGTGACCGGTCGTTCGTCGTTTCGGAAGACTCACCGCATAGAATTCGGTATGGATGCCTCCTTCGCGGCATCCATTCGGAACGGAGGCCGATGATGCCCGCTCTGCCGAACGACGACGCGCCGGCCGCACCCGCACAGCTCGACGCGATCGACCGCGAGATCATCGCCCTGCTGCACGAGAACGCGAGGATCCCGAACGTCGAACTCGCCCGCGCCGTCGGCGTCTCGCCCTCGACCTGCCTCGCCCGGGTCCGCTCGCTGCGCGAGCGCGGCGTCATCACGAGGTACACCGCCGAGATCGACCCCGCCGCCCTCGGCTTCACCCTGCAGGCGCTCGTGAGCGTGCGCATCCGCCCCGGCGCCAGGCACCTCATGGAGCAGATCTCCGACGAACTGCGCCGCGAACCCGAGGTCGCCCAGTTGTTCTTCCTCGGCGGCACCGAGGACTTCCTGATCCACGTCCGGGTGCGCGACAGCGCGCATGTGCGCCAGTTCGTGCTGAAGAACCTCTCGGCCAATCCGGCCGTCGCACTCACCGAGACGCACCTCGTCTTCGAGCATCACACCGCCCTCTCGGCGGGGCTGCGCACCCCGCTCTGAGACGAAACCGCAGGCCCGGCGCGATTCGGCGCGCGGCCCTGTCGGATGTCGGCGGTCTCGCCTAAGGTCGATAGCGGCCGGTCTCAGTGTCGAGCCGTCCATGAGGAGATGCGAATGCCCGAGAACGAGATGACGCGCGCCCGCCGACAGGCGAATGCGATCCACGGAGGCCCCCGATGAGCACCACGCTCCCGAGCCGCGACGCGCTCCCCCACCGGATCCCCGAACCCGTCCTGCCCTCCGTCGGCACCTGGTGGCCGGCCCTCGACCGCGAACTGAAGCGCGAGATCCTCGCCGACCTCGACGCACCCGTGCGCAGCGGCACGATCCTCCACATCCGCGAGCTGTGCGGCCTGCCGCCCGTGCCCGTGCCCGGCCGCGGCGTGCACCTCGGCCCGAACGACAAGGCGTACATCGCCGCCTGGCAGCGCGCGGCCGACTTCTCCTGAGGAGCCCGGCCGCGCAGCGCCCGCGTCGTACACTCGCCCTATGGGGGCGGCGATGTATCGCTACGCGCGCGATTCGCTCGAGTACGGCCGGGCGGTCGCCTTCTTCGACGCCGCATACGCGTTCGCCCTGACCCTGCTCGTCGTCAACGTCGAACCTCCTCCGGCCTCCGCCTGGGGTTCGCTTCCCGCACTGCTCGATGCCGGCCTCGGCGGTCATCTGCTGGGATTCGCCATGAGCTTCCTCGTCGTGGCCGTGTTCTGGCGCCTGAACCATTGGCTGCTTTCGGCCATGGCGGGGCTGACGACCCTGCTCATCGTCGTGAGCTTCGTCGCCCTCGCCTGTGTCGTCCTCATCCCCTTCACGACGCAGGGGCTCAGCGACCCTGCCACGTCCGGGACGCCACTGGCCGTCGCCCTCTATGCGATCGACGTCTCCGCGGCAGGCATCGCCAATTCCGCGCTCTACTGGTGCGCGCGGGCACAGGGCATGTTGCGGGTCCGGCTGTCTCCGCGGATCGAAATCCTCCGGCTCTTCGATGCCGTGTGCGCCGTCGGCGTCTTCCTCGCCTCGATCGGCGTCGCCTACATCTGGGGTGCGGATGCGGCGCGGTGGTCGTGGCTGACCCTCATCCCGCTCGCGGTGCTCTCGAGCGCCCTGCGCCGCCGCGAGGCGCGCCGCACCGCCCCGGGCGCATGAGCGCCGCCGAGGGCTGAGACCGGACCCCTACTGCACGAGCACGGTCGGCGCGACCATGTTGGTGAGCACCCCGTGGCTGACCGAGCCGAGGAACAGCCTGGCGATCGCCCCGCGCCCGTGCGTGCCGACGACCAGCAGCGCCCGCTGCCCGGCCGCCTCGGTGAGCGCGACGACCGGGTCGTCCTGCACGACGACCTTGCGCACATCCAGGCCCGGGTGGCGTTCGGCGAACCCCTCGAGGGCCGCGTCGAGCTCGGCCCGCGCCCCCTCGTCCAGGTCCTTCGCGTAGTCGGCCGTGTACGCGTACTCGAAGCCGTAGTTGTAGTCGGCCAGCAGCGGGATGGTCCAGGCATGGATCACGATGAGCGGGCCGCCGCGCCGCTCGGCCTCGCCGGCCGCGAACTCGAGCGCCCGCTGGGCGATCTCGGATCCGTCGACGCCGACGACGACGCCGGGTCGTTCGCCGACCTCGATGTCGGGCACGATCGCGACCGGCACGTCATGGCTGGTCGCCGCGAACCGCAGGCTCTTCGTGCCGCGTGTGGTGGGCCGTTCGCCGCCCGTCCAGTCGCTGCCGACGACGAGCAGCGACGCATCCTCCGCATGCTCGCCGATGATGCGGAACGGATCGCCTTGCTCGATCTCGGTCTCGATCGTCGCCTCGGGCGCGATGGACCGGGCGATCGCGACGGCCTCGTCGATGAAGGTGCGCGCCGCCGACTGGGCCGCGAGCAGGAAATCGGCATTGCCGGTCGCGCGGATCGCCTCGTCGACGACGTGCACGAACTCGAGGCTCTCGCCGGTCTCGGCCGCGCGGATCGCGGCCCACCTCGCGGTGCGCCGATCCGCGGGCGACCCGTTGACGCCGATGACGATTCGTGCGGACATCGTTCCCCCTCCGTGCCGCGCGCTGCGGCATCCACCCCCCAAGCTACGCCCTGGAGGCGGGCAGGTCGATGCCCCCGCTCGCGCGTCACCGCGCCGAAGCTGCGAAGTCCGGCGCTGCGGGGCGGCCGCTCCTATTCGCGGCGGCGGCGGTGGGTGGCCGTGGCGACGGCCGCGGCGACGAGCAGGATGCCGACGCACCACGCGAGGGCGATCCACAGCTCGGACCCGACCGGCTGCCCGGTCATGAGCGCCCGGACCGAGTCCACGATCGAGGTGACCGGCTGGTTCTCGGCGAACCAGCGCACCGGGGCCGGCATCGATTCGGTCGGCACGAACGCCGAGCTGATGAAGGGCAGGAAGATGAGCGGATACGACAGCGCGCTCGCCCCGTCGACGGTCTTGGCCGTGAGGCCGGCGATCACCGACACCCAGGTCAGCGCGAGGGTGAAGACGAGGAGGATCCCGCCGACCGCGAGCCATTCGAGCACCCCGGCGCCCGAGCGGAACCCGAGGAGCAGGGCCACGAGCACGACGAGCACGACCGAGACCGCGTTCGCCACGACGGAGGTCAGCACGTGCGCCCACAGCACCGACGATCCGGCGATCGGCATCGACCGGAAGCGGGCGAAGATGCCGCTCTGCCGGTCGAGGAACAACCGGTACGAGGTGTATCCGACGCCCGTGGCGATGGTGATGAGCAGGATGCCCGGCAGCAGGTACGCGATATAGGGCACGTCGCCCGCGTCGATCGCGCCTCCGAAAACGAAGACGAACAGCAGCATGATCGCGATGGGCGTGACCGCGGTCGTGATGACGGTGTCCATGCTGCGGGTGACGTGGCGCAGGGAGCGCCCGGTGAGCACGGCGGTGTCGCCGATGAGGTGCGTGGTCATGAGCGTGGTTTCCTTTCGGAGTCGTCGGCCTCGGCGCCGCGTTCGCCGGATTCGGGGCCGCGGGCGCCGACGAGGCTCAGGAACACGTCCTCGAGGCTCGGCTGCTTCTCGACGTACTGGACTTCGGCCGGCGGCAGGAGGCGCTTGAGCTCGGCGAGGGTGCCGTCGACGCGGATGCGCCCCTCGTGCAGGATCGCGATGCGATCCGCGAGCTGTTCGGCCTCGTCGAGGTACTGGGTGGTCAGGAGCACGGTGGTGCCGCCCGCGGCGAGCTGCCTGACGGCGTCCCAGACTTCGAGGCGGGCCTCGGGGTCGAGGCCCGTCGTCGGTTCGTCGAGGAAGATCACCGGCGGGTCGCCGATGAGGCTCATCGCGATGTCGAGCCGGCGTCGCATCCCGCCCGAGTACGTGCCGGCGCGACGGTCGGCGGCATCGGCGAGGGAGAATCGCGCGAGCAGCTCGGCCGCGACGGCCGCCGGCTCGCGCACATGACGGAGCCGGGCGACGAGCACGAGGTTCTCGCGGCCGGTGAGCACCTCGTCGACGGCCGCGAACTGCCCGGTGAGGCTGACGGACTCGCGGACCCGAGCGGGCTCGTCGGCGACGTCGAAGCCGTGCACGAGCGCGGTTCCGGCATCCGCATGGATGAGGGTGGCGAGGATCTTCACGAGGGTCGTCTTGCCGGCCCCGTTCGAGCCGAGCAGGGCGAGGATGCTGCCCGGTTCGACGTTCAGGTCCACACCGCGCAGCACGTCGAGCGTGCCGAAGGCCTTGGTGATGCCCGTCGCGGCGATCGCGGCGGTGTGCGAGGCGGTCGTGGTCATGGTCTGCTCCGTTCTTCGGATGGTTCGCCGCGTCGGCCGCTCAGTCATCGGCCCGGTGGATGCGCACATCGCCCCAGGTGGATCGGGCGCGGATCTCGAGCGGTTCCGCCTCGTCGGCGGCGGGCTGATCGGCCGCTTCGAGGCTGCTTCGCACCTGGCCGTGTTCGGAGGCGATGTCCAGCCACGTCGGGGTGCCGGCCGCGACGCCGACGCCGATCGAGCCGTAGGAGGTCTCGAGTCGGAGCTGCCCGCCGTCGGCGCGTTCCACGGTGATGCTTCCCGAAGCCGTCTTGGCGGTGACCCGGCCTCGTGCGCGGAGGATCTCGACGGCGGCGTGGGCGCCGTTGACGGTGAGGTCGCCGTCGCTGCGCCCGATGGAGGTCTGCCCGTTGGCGTTCTTCACGGTCGCTTCGCCGGCGAGTTCCCGGGCGCGGATGGTGCCTGCGGCCGAGGAGAGGGCGATGCGCCCGGTGGCCCGGCCGATGGCGATCTCGCCGGCCGCGGCGTGGAGGGTGAGGCCGTCGGCGCGGTCGATGCGCAGATTGCCGCCGCTCGAGCGGACGTCGACGGTGCCGAGCTCGCCCTCGGTTTCGAAGAAGCCCCAGCGCGTCGCACCCTGCACGCGGGATCCGGCGGGCACCTCGATCTCGATGTCGACGTGCTGGGATCCGCCGCCGAAGATGGCCGCGGAACGCCAGGTGCCGGCGCTGGAGACCCGGAGGACGCCGTCGGCGAAGGAGACCTCGGCGCGCTCGGCGGCCTGCACGTCGCCCTTCTTGGCCGGGTCGGCGGGGCGGAGCCCGACGCTTGCGCGGTCGCCGTCCGGTACGGCGACGATGCGGACGTCGCCGGAGGCGATGTCGAGCACCACGCGTACGGGGCCGTCGTGTGGGAATGCGGGCATGATGACGCTCCTCTGGGGTCGCTCGCGCCCCGGCGGGGTCCGCCGGTTCGTGCGAGATGTTCGGTGCGGTGTCGCCGGGTGCGCCTCAGCGCACCCAGCCGGTGAGATGCTGCCCGCGGCTCTCGCGGGGCGCTGCGCGCCGGTTCGAGGCGGGCTCGAGGGCGGCGGTGACCGCGCGCACGAGCCAGGTGTTGACCGAGAGGCCCTCGGCCGCCGCGGCGGATTCGACGCGGGTCTTGACGTGGTCGGGCAGGCGCAGGGTCGTGCGGGTGGTGGTCGCCGCGTCGTCGGCCTCGATGGATGCCGTGGGTGCCGCGGCGAGGGCGGCGGCCTCGGCCGAGGCGAAGTCGGGGCCGGCCGGCATGGTGACGACGAACTCGGGCTCGCGCCCGCGCAGTCGCACGTCGACCGAGCCCGGTGCGAGTTCGGCGGTGATCTCGCCGGCGGCCGCGGCGAGGGCCTCGAAGAGCACGAGCCGGACGGCAGCGTCGAGCGGTTCGCTCAACCGTCGGGCGAGGTCGCGGGCATCGTCGCCGCCCATGGCGGCCGCCGAGGCGAGTCGCTGCTGGAGGTCGTCGACGTATCCCGTGAGGTCCATGACACCATGGTGACACCATTCTGGTGTCACGTCAAGCATTCCGGTGTCATATCGACACCACCCGACACCATTCGGTGCCCCTGGAGGGACTCGAACCCCCAACCAGCTCCTTAGGACGGAGATGCTCTTCCATTGAGCTACAGAGGCTGACCGGTCGAGTCTAGCCGCTCGTCACCCCCGCACGGGGTCCCGTCCGGCCAGGCTCCGGTAACGTGGCGGTGGGGCGGGCGAGCCCCGGACCGACGCCGGCGAAGGCCGGCACGAGGCGGCCGAGCCGCAGGAAGTCGAGCGGACATGACCGAGGGCACGGATTTCTGGATCGGCGCATCGACGGCCGGCGTGCTCGGCGGCGTCGCGGCCGGCATCCGCCCGCTCGCCGTCGAAGCCGACGGCACCTGGTCGATCGGCGAGGCCACCGACGTCGGCCCCAACCCCATGTACCTCGAATGGTCCGAAGGCGTCGGCGTCCTCACCATCGTGCACGAACAGGCCGAGGGCCTCGTCAGCGCGTGGTCGCTCGGCGGCGGCGTGCTCCGCCCGATCGACGGCCCCGGCCGCACCGCGGCCGGGCCCTGCCATCTCCTCGCCGGCCCCGACGGGCAATGGCTCTTCGTCGCCAACTATGCCGGCGGCGCGCTTACCGCCCACTTCCTCGGCATGCAGGGCGCCGGCGACGCCGCCGTCACCGTCGCCTACACCGGTTCCGGGCCCGTCGCAGACCGCCAGGGCGCCCCGCATCCGCACCAGTGCGTCGTCGACGCCGCCCGCGGCACCCTGCTCGTGCCCGACCTCGGAACCGATCGCATCCACGTCCACTCCCTCGACGCGATCCCCGACTCCCTCGCCGACTACCGCGACATCGTCATCCACCCCGGCGCGGGCCCCCGCCACCTCGTCATCGACGGCAACCTCGCGATCGTCGCCAACGAACTCGACCGCACCGCGAGCATCGTCGACCTCGTCCGGGGCGAAGAACTGTGGTGGGGCTCCATCGGCGACGCCGAACCCCGCGGGCTCGGCTGCTCCGGCATCCGCCAGACCCGCACCGGCGTCGTCCTCATCGGCGACCGCGACCACGACGCGATCCGCGCGTTCCGACTCGTCCGCGATGCCGCAGGGCCCCGCCTCGAAGCCCTCGCCACCCTCGCCACCGGCGGGCGCCACCCGCGCGACCTGCAGTTGACCGAAGACGAGCGGTACCTGCTCGTGGCCGACCAGGGCTCCGACTCCATCGCGATCCTCGCCCTCGACGAAGCCGGCGTGCCCGTCCGCGTGCACGACACCGTTTCGACGCCGGCCCCTGCCTGCGTCATGCGGATGCCCTGGTGAACCCCGGCGCTCAGCCCGGCGGATAGAGGTAGAGCGCCTCGCCGGCCGGGATCGTGCGCACATGATACGAGTGGTCCGAGTTCTGGTTGTACTCCTCGATGACCACCGTGCCGTCGCCCGGCACCGATTGCACGTAGGCGACATGGTTGTACGGGAACCACGCGATCGAACCGACCACCGGCTCGGACGAGGTCGGCCATCCGTTGCCCGCCCACGCATCCGCCCACGAATACGCGCTGCCCGCCCCGCTCGACGACCAGCTGAAACGCCACGGCTCTCCCGTCGCGCCCGCATCGCGGTTCAGGCGCCAGGCCGCGAAGTCCACGCACTCGCGGAAGTAGTAGCCGAGCGGCGAAAGCCCGCCGCCGTAGTCGTCGGGCGTCTGATCCCACCACGGGTAATCGTCGCCCTCGGCCTGCACCGTCACGAGCGCATAGGCGCCGACCCCGCCGCGGGCCGCGAGCTCGGCACGCTCGGCGGCCTCCGCATCCAGACGCGCCTGCTCGATCTCGGCGGAGGTCACCACCGCATACCCGTCCGCCGAGATCGCCCGGTCGGTCACCCGGGCCGACACGTCCACGTCCTGCGCCTCGGCCGCGGCGAAACGCGACGCGGCCGGCCACCCGTCGCCGGCCGCGAACCCGTAGGCCGGCAGGGCGACCGTGGCGACGAGGGCCGGCACCGCGAACACCGCACCGAACACGCGGATCGGCGCCCGTTTGCCGTCGAGGGAACGCTCGCGGGCGCGCCGTTCGATGGCGGCGAGGCGGGCATCCACCCGCGCAGCACGGTCGGCTCGAGCTCCGGTCACCATCGGTTCATGCGGCGAGGTACGCCCCCCACTCGGGCAGAGGCCGCTCGAAGCCCCCGATGATCCAGCCTCGGCCGCCCGGACGCGTCGGCGCGCTCCGCAGCTCCCAGCCGAGCTCGGCGAGGGTCGCATCGCTCTTGCGGTTGTTGCAGCGCAGGCAGCAGGCCACCAGGTTCTCCCAGCTGCCGGCTCCCCCGCGCGAGCGCGGCACGACGTGGTCGATCGTCGTCGCATGCGCACCGCAGTACGCGCAGCGGTGCTCGTCACGGCGCAGCACGCCGCGACGCGTCACCGGAACCGGGCGGGTGTGCGGAGCCCGAACGTAGCGGTGCAGGAGGATGACGGATGGCCGCGGCCACTGCCCGCTCGCCGCGCACACCGGGTGCTCCTCGTCCTGGGCGAGCACGGCCGCCTTGCCGTGCATGACGAGCATCACCGCTCGCCGGAACGAAACCACCGCGAGCGGTTCATAGCTCGCATTGAGCACCAAGGTGCGCATGTGCCGCCTTTCGATCGAGACTGGATGGCTTCCAGCCGCGTGAAGGTCAGGTGTTGCGTGTCGGGTTCAGGCTAGAGCACGAATGGCGTGCCGGACGGATCCGGCACGCCATTCGACAGGCTCTGGGCTTGGCTCAGACGCCGATGCGCACGATCTGGTAGTCGCTCGTCCACAGCGGCTGGACTCTGACCGACGCCCCCTCGTACGGGGCGTGCAGGATCATGCCGTTGCCGGCGTAGAAGCCGTCGTGGCCGTCCATGATGACGAGGTCGCCGGGTACCGCATCGGCCTCGGAGATGACGCTGCCCATTGCGGCCTGGCCGGTCACCGAGTGCGGCATCGAGATGCCGAACTGCGAGAACACGTACATCACGAATCCCGAGCAGTCGAAACCGGCCGGGGTCGCGCCCCCGTACACGTAGGGAACGCCCTGGTACTGCGCGGCGACGTCGTAGACGCTCTGCAGGTCGTAGGCGGGGTACGGCGGGTTCGCGAGGTACTCCTCGACCGACGGGCCCTCGTACGAGGCGGCGTACGCGGCCATCTCGGCCTCGGCCGCCTGCCGGGCCGCCTCGGCCTCCGCCGCTGCGGCGGCGGCCTCGATCTCGGCGCCGCTCACGGCCGCATAGCCGTCGGAGGAGACGGTGGCCTCGATGACGTCGCCGTCGACGGCGACGGACTGCGCGCCCGTGCGGGTGGCCTTGCTCGCATCGGTCTCGCCGAACTGCGGGCCGCCGGAACCGGGAGCGAACGCGTACGCGGGCAGGGCGAGGGTCGCGACGAGTCCGGCGGACGCCGTCATCACGAGGACGTTGGCGACGCCACCGCGACGGAGCGGGCGGATCGAGGCCAGTTTCGCCGGGGCCGCGGCCGTGCGATCGGTGATGCGCCGCTCGGCCGGGGCGACAGCCCGGGTCTGGGTCTTGCGAGTGCGGTGGCGTCGGGTTGAAGCCAAAACAGTACCTCCGGCGCCCCGCAGCACTCGTCGCTGCTCCGTCTCCACGCACGTGGCGCATATGCGGGTCCCGGATCGAGAGACGGACAAGGAGGCGGCTCGATCCCGGGTTCCTCGGCTCGGGTGGTACTCCGAGGAACGGGATCGAGACTACGACAGCCGCCCGCGCTTGTCACACCCGATTTCACGTGAACGCGAGGAGTCTGTGAGGATTCTCAGGATTCGGCGGCGGCCGCGGGGGTCTCGATGAAGATGTGCGCGGCGACCTCTGCGGGCAATTCGAGGCTCGTCTCGGCACCCTCGACCTCGACCCGGACGAACGCGCCGGCCGCGGAGAACCGGGCCGTCGCACCGGGCATGACGCCCGCCGCCTTCAGGTCGACGAGCAGCTCGGGGTCGAACTGGACCGGCTCGGCGAGGCGCCGCACGACGGCGGTCACGGGCCCGTCGGCGGCCTCGACGGCGTCGAGGATGCCGATGACGCCCTCGAGGAACGGCGCAGCCGGTTCGAGGCCGAACTCCTCGAGGGCCGGGATCGGGTTGCCGTACGGCGACTCGGTCGGCCGGCCGAGGATCTCGATCAGGCGGCGCTCGACCTGCTCGCTCATGACGTGCTCCCAGCGGCAGGCTTCGTCGTGCACGTACGCCCAGTCGAGGCCGATGACGTCGGAGAGGAGCCGCTCGGCGAGCCGGTGCTTGCGCATGACGTGCACGGCCTTCATCCGCCCGGCCGGGGTGAGTTCGAGGTGCCGGTCGCCCGACACCACCACGAGGCCGTCGCGTTCCATGCGCGCCACCGTCTGCGAAACGGTGGGGCCCGAGTGCCCGAGGCGCTCGGAGATGCGCGCGCGCAGCGGCACGATGTTCTCCTCCTCGAGGTCGAGGATCGTCCGGAGATACATCTCCGTCGTGTCGATGAGATCGGTCAACCGCGTTCCCTCCGCTCGCCTGCTGCGCCGCACCAAGCTTACCGGCACCCGGCGACACGCCGGGGATCGCGGGCCGATCTAGAATCGATCCATGCCGAGCCTCGAGATCCCCTCCGCCCTTCTGCCCGCCGACGGACGCTTCGGCTGCGGCCCGTCGAAGGTGCGTGCCGAGCAGCTCGCCTTCCTCGCCGGCCCAGGCGCGGAGATCATGGGCACCTCCCACCGGCAGGCCCCCGTGAAGGACCTCGTCGGCCGTGTGCGCACCGGGCTCTCCGAGCTCTTCGCGCTGCCCGAGGGGTACGAGGTCATCCTCGGCAACGGCGGCTCGACCGCGTTCTGGGATGCCGCCGCCTTCGGCCTCATCGAGCGCCGCGCCCAGCTCGCGGCCTTCGGCGAGTTCGGGTCGAAGTTCGCCAAGGCCGCCGCAGCTCCCTGGCTCGAGGCGCCCGATGTCCGCCGCGCCGAGCCCGGCACGAGCGCTTCGCCCGAACCGCTCGCCGGGGTCGATCTCTACGGCTGGCCGCACAACGAGACCTCCACCGGCGTGCAGACCCGCATCGAGCGGGTCGCCGGCGACGAGGGGGCCCTGACGGTCGTCGACGCCACGAGCGCCGCCGGCGGCATCATGGTCGACCCCGCCCGGTTCGACGTCTACTACTTCGCGCCGCAGAAGAACTTCGCCTCCGACGGCGGCCTGTGGTTCGCCCTCGTCTCGCCCGCCGCCGCCGAGCGAATCGAGCGCGTCGCGGCGAGCGGCCGATACATCCCCGAGTTCCTGAGCCTCGCGAACGCGCTGGCCAACTCGCGCCTGAACCAGACGCTGAACACTCCGGCCCTGGCCACCCTGCTCCTGCTCGAGAACCAGCTCGAGTGGATGAACGGCAACGGCGGCCTCGCGTGGACGGATGCCCGGACCCGCGAGTCCAGCGGCGTGCTCTACGACTGGGCGGCCCGCACGGAAGGCGCGACGCCCTTCGTCGCCGACCCGGCCGACCGCTCGCAGGTCGTCGTGACGATCGACTTCGACGAGGCCGTCGACGCGGCCCGGATCGCGAAGATCCTGCGCGAGAACGGCATCGTCGACACCGAGCCGTACCGCAAGCTCGGCCGCAACCAGCTGCGCATCGCGACCTTCGCCGCGATCGAGCCCGACGATGTGCGCGCGCTCACGGCATCCATCGACTGGGTGCTCGAGCGCCTCGACTGACCACCACGCGAACAGGCCGAAGGGGGACGACGGCATGAGGTTCTGGCTGAGCGAACAGGAGCGACGGCCCGATCCCGAACCGGTGCGTGCGGATGCCCGGAAGGCGGTCGTCGCCGGCACCGTGCTCTGGCTCCTGGCGATGCTCGCCTGCTGGATCTGGCGCGAGCCGCTCGCCGAGGCCGGACTCGGGTGGTGGTTCACGACCTCCGCACTCGGCGTGGCGCTCGGCGTCGGCGGCTTCGCCGTCGTCCAGTGGCGGCGCCGCGAGGAGATCGCCAGGACGGCGGAGGCCGCAGCCGCAGCCGAGGCCCGCGACGAGCCGGACCCCGACGCCGGCTAGTCAGCCCGCTTCCGGCGCCTCGGCGTCCTCGGGCGCGGGGCCGCGCTCCGCATCGTCGGCATCGCTCGCGTCCTCGTCGGGCTCGCCTGCGTCGTCGTCGGCATCGTCGTCCGCATCCGCATCCGCATCGGCGTCGTCGGCGTCGTCCGCGTCGTCGGCGAGGGCGTCGATGTCGATGCCGTCGAAGCCCTCGTCGGCGTCCTCGTCGTCGTCGTCGAACTCGTCCTCGCTGTGATCCGCGTCGACGTCCTCGGCGTCCTCGTCGTCGGTGTCCTCTTCGGCGTCGTCGTCCGAGGCCGCGGCCTGCGCCTCCTGGGCGGCGCGGTAGTCGGCCATGCGCTCCGACCACGGCACCCAGTCGGGTGCGAGCAGGGCGCCGGCGGCCGGCATGAGCTCGGTCTCCAGCACGGTCGGCTCGGCGTCGCCGTCGGCGCGCGCGAGCGTCACCGTCCAGACCCAGCCGGGGTAGCCCTCCATGAGGGAGTGGAAGCGCAGCGTGAGCGCGTGCTCGCCCTCGACGGAGAAGCCGGCCTGATCGCCGATCGTGGCGGCCGGGGTGATCTCGAGCAGCGCCTCGCGCGCGAGACCGGCGGCGGCCAGCAGCACCGGATCGGCGGCCGGCGTCGGCTCCTCGGGCACCGGATCGGCGGCCGGGGTCGGTTCCTCGGGCATCCGCTCGTCAGGCATCGAGCTCGTCCGCGACGCGTCGCAGCAGCGCGGCGACCTTGCGCGCCTGCTGCCCCTCGGGGTACCGGCCCCGCTTCAGGTTCGTGCCCATGCCGTCCAGGAGCTTCACGAGGTCCTCGACGATGACGGCCATGTCGTCGGCGGGCTTGCGCGAGCGCTTGGCCATGCTCGGCGGCTGCTCGAGCACGCGCACCGAGAGGGCCTGCGGGCCGCGCTTGCCGTCGGCGATGCCGAACTCGATGCGGGAGCCCGCGCGCACGCTCACGCCGTCGGGCAGGGCCGAGGCGTGCAGGAAGACCTCCTGACCGTCGTCCGAGCTGATGAACCCGAACCCCTTCTCGTCGTCGTAGAACTTGACCTTGCCAGTGGGCATCGCAAACCTCGCTCGCATCGTTTCCGACGGCGCGGATGCAGCGCGCCGCCTCCCCCAGTCTAGGGCGGCGGGCCCCGGCGCACAGGGCCGGATCCGGCCGGTATCCTTGCAGGGTGGACGATGCGACCCCGATGACCGACAACCGTGCCGAGCGCGTGCTCGCGTACATGGTCGCGGCGACCATCGGGCTCTCGATCGCAGCCTTCCTCGCCGTGCTGATCGGCACCATGGCCGGCGCCGGCGCAGACGACGGCTTCAGCCAGGGCGTGTGGCCGTACGTCCTCATGCTGCCGATCTTCGGACTGCCGATCGGTTTCGTGCTCATCGTCGTGCTGCTCATCGTCAATATGACGCGTCGCCGTCGCGAGGGCGGGCCGGCGCGCGAGCGACGCTGAGCGAGATCCGCTCACTATCTTCGCGGCGGCGGGGTTAGTCTGGTCCAATGGCCCCCGACAACCCCCCGGCATCGATCTCCGGCTGATGCTGGGACTCGCCGCGCACCTCGACGCGCTTCCCCGGGAAGCGCTGCTCGACGGCCTGCGCCGGCGCAGCTTCACCGCGACGGGTGCAGTCGACGTCTTCGACCTCGCCGACGCCCTGCTCGCCACGGACGCCGTCGACGCCGCCCTCGAACGTCTCGGTCGGCCGACGCTGGCCGTCCTGGCCGCTGCGGCGCGTCGGGCGGATGCCGCAGGCGCCGCCACCGTCGACGGCATCGCCGCAGAGCTGGAAGCCCTCGGGGCCGGCTCCGCGGTGCGCGACGGGCTCGCGGCCGCCCTCGGCCTGCTCGAAGAGCTCTTCCTCGTCATCGGCACCGGCGGCGACGCGCTGCTCGTGCCGCCCCTGCTCGCGCGCCGGGTCCTCGACCGGCTGGGCGACTCGCTGCCGACGGCCGAAGCCCTCGCCGCATCCCCCTCGCCCATTCCGGTCGCCGGCCCCGACGGCGTCGACCGCCGCCTCGCCGAACGGCGCGCAGCCGAGATCGCCCACGCCACCGTCACCGGCCTCGCCGAGGTCATCGTCCAGCTCTCCACCCAGCCGGCGCGCGAGCTCGCCAAGGGCGGCCTCGCCCTCCCCGACGCCCGGCGGCTCGCCGAAGCCGCCACGATGGAGCTCGAGCAGCTGCCCGAGCTCGTCGGCATCGCCAAACGGGCCGGGTTCATCGTCCGCGAAGGCTCCGAATGGCTGGAGACGGATGCCGGCGCCGACTGGCTCCGCCTCGGCAACGCCGCCCGGTGGCGCGAGCTCGCCGAGATCTGGCTCCGCGGCATCCGCCCGCAACTGCTCGAACTCACGAACCGCCGCGGCGACGCCGTTACCGCCGAAGCCCTGCGCGAAGACGTCGCGTGGTTCTATCCTGCCGGGGGCACGCGCCTCCGCGAGGCCGCCGAAGCCGTACTCCGCGAGGCCGAGGCGCTCGGCATCACCATCGCCGGCGACCCCTCCGACGCCGGCCGCGCCGTGCTGGCCGGCCGCCTCGCCGAGGCCGAATCGGCGATGGCAGCGCTGTTCCCCGAGCAGGTCGACCGGGTCTACGTGCAGCACGACCTCACGATCGTCGCCCCCGGCCCGCTCGAGCCGGCGGTGGATGCGCAGCTGCGCGGCTTCGCCGACATCGAGGGGCGCGACCTGGCATCCAGCTACCGCGTCACGCCCGCCTCGGTGAACCGGGCTCTCGCAGCCGGGCAGACGGCCGATGCGATCCGCGCCTTCCTCGACCGGGTCTCGCTGACCGGCATCCCGCAGCCGCTCGAATACCTGCTCGCCGAGTCCTCGGAACGCTTCGGCTCGATCCGCGTCACCGAGGCGACCGCCGACGACGCGCCCGCGCGGAGCGTCGTGCGGGCCGACGACGCCGCGGTGCTCCGCACCCTCGAGGTCGACCAGGGGCTCGCGCCGATCGCCCTCATGCCGCTCGGCGACGATCGGCTCGGCTCCCGCTTCCCGATCGACATCGTCTTCTGGGCGCTCTCCGACGCCCGCTACCCGGCGGCGGCCGAGGACGCCGAGGGCCGCATCGTCCGCCTGCGCCGCAACCGGCTCGGCCGCATCGCGCAGCCGAAAGCGACCGTCGACCCGCTCGAACAACTCGTCGACCGCGTGCGGGAGGCCTCGGGCGAGGCCACCGAGGCCGGCTGGCTGGCCCGCCAGCTCGAATCCGCCGCCCGGTCGAAGGAGACCCTGACGGTCAGCGTGCGGATGCCCGGCGGCGAGGTCTCCGACTATCTGCTCGCCCCGTCGAGCGTCGCGAACGGCCGGCTTCGGGCGCGGGATCGCCGCACCGACATCGAGCGCACCCTGCCGCTTTCGGCGATCGCGGCCATCGCGCCGGCCATCGCGGAATAGCGTGCGCTTCCGGCCGCCGTGCGGCCTGCGGATGTAGACTGGGCGGTCATGTCCGACGGCCCCCTCATCGTCCAGAGCGATCGCACCGTGCTGCTCGAGGTCGCGCATCCCCTCGCGGAAGACGCGCGGCACGACCTCGCGGTCTTCGCCGAACTCGAACGCGCACCCGAGCACATCCACACCTACCGCATCACGCGGCTCGGGCTGTGGAACGCGCGCGCGGCCGGGCACAGCGCCGACGACATGATCGGCACGCTCGAGCGGTACTCGAAGTTCCCGGTGCCGGCGACGGTGTCGGTCGACATGCGCGAAACCGTCGGCCGATACGGGCGGCTCGTGATCGACCGCACCGACGACGGCGCCCTCCGGCTCCGGAGCGACGACGTCGCCGTGTTCACCGAGGTCACCAACGCCAAACGCATCGCCCCGCTGCTCGGCGAACCGATCGACGCCGGCAGCCGACTCGTGGCGGCGTGGGCGCGCGGGCAGCTCAAGCAGGAGCTCGTCAAGCTCGGTTGGCCGGCCGAGGATCTCGCCGGCTACACGCCGGGCACCCCGCATCCGATCGAGCTCGAGGAGGACGGCTGGCAGCTGCGCGACTACCAGCAGCATGCCGTCGACAACTTCTTCACGGGCGGATCCGGCGTCGTCGTGCTGCCCTGCGGCGCCGGCAAGACCCTCGTGGGCGCCGGTGCGATGGCCACGGCGAAGACGACGACGCTCATCCTCGTGACGAACACGGTCAGCGCCAGGCAGTGGCGCGACGAACTGCTGCGGCGCACGTCGCTGACGCCGGAGGAGATCGGCGAGTATTCCGGGCAGCTGAAGGAGATCAAACCCGTCACGATCGCGACGTACCAGATCCTCACCGCCAAGCGGAAGGGCGAGTACGCGCACCTCTCCCTCCTCGACGCCCTCGACTGGGGCCTCATCGTCTACGACGAGGTGCACCTGCTGCCCGCTCCCGTCTTCAAGCTCACCGCAGAGCTCCAGGCACGGCGCCGCCTCGGGCTCACCGCGACGCTCGTGCGCGAGGACGGCCGCGAGGGCGATGTGTTCAGCCTCATCGGACCCAAGCGTTTCGACGCGCCCTGGAAGGAGATCGAGGCACAGGGCTATATCTCCCCCGCCGCCTGCTACGAGGTGCGGATCGACCTGCCGCAGGGCGAGCGCCTGCAGTACGCCGCGGCCCCCGACGACGAGCGCTACCGCCTGGCATCCACCGCACCGGCGAAGCTCGGCGTCGTCAAGCGCCTCGTCGAACGCCACGCGGGCGAGCGGATCCTCGTCATCGGCCAGTACCTCGACCAGATCGAAGAACTCGCCGGAGCCCTCGGCGCCCCGCAGCTGACCGGCTCGACCCCCATCGAGGAGCGCGAACGCCTGTATCAGGAATTCCGCGACGGCACGACACCGGTGCTCGTCGTCTCGAAGGTCGCGAACTTCTCGGTCGATCTGCCCGAGGCCACCGTCGCGATCCAGGTTTCGGGTTCCTTCGGCTCGCGGCAGGAGGAGGCCCAGCGCCTCGGCCGCCTGCTGCGCCCCAAGGAGTCGGGCCTCTCGGCGAACTTCTACACCCTCGTCTCGCGCGACACCGTGGACCAGGACTTCGCGCAGAACCGACAGCGCTTCCTCGCCGAGCAGGGCTACAGCTACACGATCATGGATGCCGACGCCCTCGCGGCGTGAACCGCGTCGCCTCGTTCAGCCCCGCGCGTAGCGGGTGAAGAGCAGATCGCCCGCCGGCAGCGCGTGCACGAGCGCGAGCCGGGTGTCGAGCTCGGGGGCGCCGCGCAGGATGCGGCCGGCGGCGCCGCCCACGAGGCGCGGCGAGAGCGTCAGGCACAGTTCGTCGACCGCATCGGCTGCGGCGAGGGTGCCGAAGAGGTGCGGCCCTCCCTCGCAGAGCATCTGGGCATGGCCGAGCCCGGTGAGGATGCCGACCAGCCGCGTCGCCTCCACGGCATCCGCACCGCCGTCGAAGACGTCGGCGACCTCGGCGAGCGCCGCACGGCGTTCCGGGTCGGCCCGCTCGGTCGTGACGACGATGGCGCGCACGGGCGCCTCGGCGAACAGCGCGGCGGCCGGGTCGAGGTCGAGGGATGCCGAGACCACTGCGACCGGCGGGTGCGGCGCCAGCCCGGCATCCGTTCGCCATTCGGCATCCTCGTCGCTCAGCCTGAGCGCCCCGTAGCCTTCGGCGCGGATCGTGCCCGCCCCCACGATGACGACGTCGGCGAGGGATCGGAGCACCCCCATCAGCCGCTGGTCGTCGGGGCCGCCGATCCCGCCGCTCCGGCCGCCGACGGTCGCGGCGCCGTCGAGGCTCGCGATGAAGTTCGCCCGCAGCCGGGGCGCTGCCCGGTCGGCGACGGCGTAGGCCTCGCGCATGGCGGCGATGTCGAGGCTCACGGGTTGGCCTCGCCCATGTTGTGGCGGAGGTATGCGGGTTCCCGCCACCCTTCGATCGCCTCGATCATGCGCATGGCGTCGACGGTTTCGCGCACGTTGTGCACTCGGACGATGCGGGCGCCGCGCATGACGCAATACACGGCGGCGGCCAGCGAGCCGGGCAGCCGGTCCTCGCGTTCGCGGCCGAGGCTCTCGCCGATGAAGTCCTTGTTCGAGAGGGCGACGAGCGTCGGGTGGCCGAGGGAGGCGATCTCGCCCAGCCGGCGGGTGAGTTCGAGGCTGTGCCGGGTGTTCTTGTTGAGGTCGTGGCCGGGGTCGACGATGATGCGTTCGGGGGCGACGCCGTGGGCGAGGGCGAGGGCGACGCGTTCGGCGAGGAAGGCGCGGACCTCGGCGACGACGTCGCCGTAGGCCGGGCGGGGGTAGACGGTGCGCGGGGCGGCGAGGCTGTGGGTGACGACGATGCCCGCGTCGTGGCCGGCGACGACGTCGGCCATCTCGGGGTCGTGGATGCCGGTGGTGTCGTTGATGATGCTCGCGCCGGCTTCGAGAGCGGCCCGGGCGACGGCGGGATGGAAGGTGTCGACCGAGATCGCCGCACCTGCGCCGGCGAGGCGTTCGACGACGGGCACGACGCGGTCGATCTCCTCGCCGACGGGGATGGGCGGGCCGGGGGCGAATTTCGCGCCGCCGACGTCGATGATGTCGGCGCCTTCGGCGATGGCGCGTTCGGCCTGGGCGACGGCGGCGTCGAGGGCGAAGGTGGCGCCGCGGTCGTAGAAGGAGTCGGGGGTGCGGTTCACGATCGCCATGACGGCGATGCGCCGTTCGAAGTCGAAGTCGCGACCCCCGATGCGGCGGATGCCGGGGCGGGCCCGGGCCTCCGGGGCGCTCACTCGCCCTCGAGCAGCGATTCGAGGGGGACGTCGGGGTCGGTGAGCCGGTCGCGGTTCACGCGCCGGCCGGAGCGGATGAGCTGCTGCACGGTGTCGTTGACCTCCCACACGTTGACGTTCATGCCGGCCACCACCCGCCCTTCGTCGAGCCAGAAGCCGATGAACTCGCGGGATGCGAGGTCGCCGCGGATGACGAGGCGGGCGTGCGCCGCCCGTTCACCGTACCCCGAGTACTCCATGCCGAGGTCGTACTGGTCGGTGTAGAAGTAGGGGATCTCGTCGTAGGCGATGCGTTCGCCGGCCATGGAGCGGCCGGCGGCGTAGCCGGCGTTCAGGGCGTTCGCCCAGTGCTCGACACGGATGCGCCGGCCGAGGGTCGGGTTCAGAGTGCTCGCGGCATCGCCGACCGCGAAGACCTCGGGCGCGCTCGTGCGGAAGGCGGCGTCGGTCGCGATCCCGTCCTCGATGGTGAGCCCGGCGGATGCTGCGAGCGCCGTATTGGGGGCTGCGCCGATGCCGACGACGACGATGTCGGCCTCGTGGATCGCGCCGTCGGCGGTGAGGACGGCGTCGACGGCGCCGTCGGCTTCGCGGAGCCGGTCGACCTCGACGCCCATGCGGAGCTCGACGCCGTGTTCGCGGTGCAGTTCGGCGAACATCTCGCCGATGGTTGCCCCGACGGCGGCTTCGAGCGGGATCGAGCCGCGCCCGAAGACGGCGACCTCGTGGCCGTGGTGGCGGGCGGCTGCGGCGACCTCGAGGCCGATCCATCCGGCGCCGATGATCGCGACCCGCTTCGGCTCGCCCTCGAACGCGGTGCGGAGGGCGACGGCGTCTTCGATGCGGCGCAGGTGGTGGACGCCGCGGAGGCGGCCGCCGGGGCCGGGGAAGCGCCGGGGGCTCGCGCCGGTGGCGATGAGCAGGCGGTCGTAGCGGATGCGGCGGCCTTCGACCTCGACGCTGTGCGCGTCGGCGTCGAGCGCGGTGGCGAGGCTCGCGAGGTGGAGTTCGATGCCGTGATCGGCGTACCAGGCTTCGTCGTGGGGGAAGACGACGTCGAGTTCGTCGTCGCCGAGCAGGTAGCCCTTGGAGAGCGGCGGTCTCTCGTAGGGCAGTTTGCCCTCCGCTGCGACGAGGGCGATCGAGCCCTCGTATCCGGCGTCTCGAAGCCCTTCCGCGGCGCGGGCTCCCGCGAGTCCGCCGCCGACGATGACCGTCTTCCCCAGCTCAGACATGGTGCGAGTCTGGCACAGATCCGAGCTGTTCTCAGGAAAGACACAGGGCATACGCAGAGACTGTGATCATGAGCGACGGACCACGCATTCTCATCGTCGATGACGAACCGAACATCCGCGACCTGCTGACCACGAGCCTCCGGTTCGCAGGTTTCGCCGTCCGCGCCGTCGCCAACGGCGCGCAGACCATCTCCGCGGTCCTCGAAGAGGAGCCGGACCTCATCATCCTCGACGTCATGCTGCCGGACATGAACGGCTTCGGCGTCACGAAGCGGCTGAGGTCGGCCGGCTACACGGCCCCGATCCTCTTCCTCACCGCGAAGGACGATACCGAGGACAAGATCACCGGCCTCACGGTCGGCGGCGACGACTACGTCACGAAGCCCTTCTCGCTCGACGAGATCGTCGCGCGTATCAAGGCGATCCTGCGCCGCACGATGCATGCCGACGAAGACGCGGTCATCCGCGCCGGCGAGCTCACCATGGATCAGGACACGCATGAGGTGCTCGTCGGCGACACGCCCGTCGAGCTCTCCCCCACCGAGTTCAAGTTGCTGCGCTACCTCATGCTGAACCCCAACCGGGTGCTCTCGAAGGCGCAGATCCTCGACCACGTCTGGGAGTACGACTTCAACGGCGACGCGGGCATCGTCGAGAGCTACATCTCGTATCTGCGCCGCAAGCTCGACCAGCACTCCTCCGAGCCGCTCATCCAGACCAAGCGCGGCTTCGGCTACATGCTGAAGACGGCCAAGGCCTAGCCCGCGCCGGCACAGGCCGGATCCAGACTGCCGGAGCTAGACTCGCCGAGCCATGCATCAGACCCTGTCCGAGCGGTGGAACCGCATCTCGCTGCGCTCGAAGATCACGGGCGTGACGGTGCTGATGCTCACCCTGGGGCTGCTCGTCTCGGGCATCGGGACTGCGGCGATGCTGAGCTCCTGGGTCGAGCAGCAGCTCAAGCAGAAGCTCGTCACGATCGCCGACTCGAGCCTGGAGGAGTACTTCACCGACCTCGACGGATTCGACGGCCGCGAGATCCGGCAGAATGCCGCCGACGACGTCCTCGTCGTGCTGTACAACCCCGAGACGGGGGCGCCGGTCACGCATAACTGGGCGAATCGGCCGCGCGCCGAATGGCCGCAGTACCCGTTGAAACTCACCGTCGCCGAGGTCTACGGGGCGAACGCGAACGGGTATCGCGTCTTCTCGATGCCCGACGCCGACGGCGAGGCGAGTTTCCGGGCCGTCGCTTCGCTCGTCACGAGCGACAACAAGGGCAGCGTGTCGCCGGTCATCATCGCGATCTCGGCGCGCGACACCCAGCAGCTGCTCGCGGCGTACCTCACGATCTTCCTCGGCTTCGGGATCGGCGTCATCATCGTCGGCGCCCTGCTGACCCGGATGCTCGTCACGTCGACGTTCACGCCGTTGCGCGACGTCGAACGCACGGCCGCGGCGATCGCCGAGGGCGACTTCAGTCAGCGCCTCGGCGGGGCGACCCCGAACACCGAGGTCGGGCGGCTGAACCGCTCCCTGAACACGATGCTGAACCGCATCGACCGCGCCTTCCGCGACCGCGCGCGCAGCATCGAGCAGATGCGGCGCTTCGTCGGCGATGCCTCGCACGAGCTGCGCACCCCGCTCGTCTCGGTGCGCGGCTATGCCGAGCTGTACCGCATGGGCGCGCTGCAGAGCTCCGAAGACGTCGCGCAGGCGATGGACCGCATCGAGAAGGAGGCCATCCGTATGGGCCTGCTCGTCGAGGACCTGCTGACGCTCGCGCGCCTCGACGAGACCAAACCGCTCGAGCTCACGCCGGTG
The DNA here is from genome assembly GCF_018024495.1 of Agromyces archimandritae. NCBI lineage: Bacteria > Bacillati > Actinomycetota > Actinomycetes > Micrococcales > Microbacteriaceae > Agromyces > Agromyces archimandritae. The sequence goes on along the minus strand of NZ_CP071696.1, from coordinate 2,606,556 downwards.
GATCTGGTGCCGCTCGCCCGCGACGCCGCCCTGGACGCGATGGCCGGCAATCCGGGCCGCACGGTGACGGTCATCAGCCCCGACCTCAGCGAGGACGTGCCCGGTGCCGCGCCGGCCGAGGTCGAGGTCGCCGAGACGGCCGGCGCCGACGAGACCGAGGAGTCCGTCGCACAGCCGGAGAAGAACGGCCGCTCGATCACCGGCCCGCTCTCGTTCGCGGGAGCCAGGCTGAGCCGCCTGCGTCGCCGCTCGAAGGACTCGGGCCCGACCCCCGTGGTGGATGCCGCAGGCCGCGGGCGCGGGCGGAACGGTGCCCGCACGGGCGCCGAGCCCGCCGCCCCGGCGCCGGCCGCGCCGGCCGACGCGCCCGTGACCGGCCCGGTCCGCGTCGTCGGCGGGCCGCACGATGCGGTCGTGCTCGCCGAAGAGAACAAGATCCGTCAGGTCATCACGAACCTCATGGGCAACGCCATGCGTTTCACCGCGACCGAGTCCCCCATCGAGATCCGCGTCTCGGTCGACGAGGCCGCCGAGCGCGCGGTGCTCGAGGTCATCGACCACGGCGAGGGGATCCCTCCGCAGATCCGGGAGAAGATCTTCCAGCGCTTCTGGCGGGCCGACACCTCCCGCACCCGCGAGACGGGCGGCACGGGCCTCGGCCTCGCGATCGTCTCCTCGATCATCGCCGCCCACAATGGCGTCGTGGATGTCGTCGAGACCCCCGGCGGCGGGGCGACGTTCCGCATCGCGCTCCCGCTCATGGGTTCGGCCGCCGCGCCGCAGCCGGTCGCCGCGCCCGAGTCCTGACCTCTCCTCCACACGCGGGTCGCCCGCCGGCGTTCTCCACGGCTTCGGGGAACGGGCCGGATCTCCGCCCGGCCGCCGCGTAGCGTGACGGCATCCGTCGCACCGGGCGACGGCGAACGCCGAGGAGGCAGCCATGACGAGATTCCAGGTCGACAGCATCGAGGTGCAGCAGGCCTCCCAGACCACGCGCGCCACGATCGACCGGATCCAGGCCGACGTCGGCTCGCTCATGGGGCAGCTGAACGCCCTGCAGGGCAGCTGGACGGGTCAGGCGGCCACCGCCTTCCAGGCCGCCGTCTCGGACTGGCGGGGGCTGCATCAGCAGGTCGAGCAGCAGCTCGCCCGGCTGCACGGTGCGCTGGGCATGGCGGCCACCCAGTACCTCGAGGCCGAGCAGGCGAATGCGCGCCTGTTCATGCGGTGACGCGATCGGGTCGACGACCGGCGGACGCCTGATGCGGACGGCCGGGCCGTCGGCCCGCGGAACGGCGAAGGGCGCCTCCCGGAACGGGAGACGCCCTTCGCGTCGTGCGGGGTCGGACTCAGAAGTCCATGCCGCCGGTCGGGTCGGCGACCGGGGCCGGGTTCTTCTCCGGCTTGTCGGCGACGACGGCCTCGGTGGTGAGGAAGAGGCCCGCGATCGACGCGGCGTTCTGCAGCGCCGAGCGGGTGACCTTCACCGGGTCGTTGATGCCGGAGGCGAGCATGTCGACGTACTCGCCGGTCGCGGCGTTCAGGCCCTGACCGGTCGGCAGCTCGGCGACCTTGGCGGCCACGACGCCCGGCTCGAGACCGGCGTTCAGCGCGATCTGCTTGAGCGGGGCCTCGATGGCGACCTTGACGATGTTCGCACCGGTCGCCTCGTCGCCCTCGAGGGAGAGCGTGGCGAAGGCCGTCTTGCCGGCCTGGATGAGGGCCACGCCGCCGCCGGCGACGATGCCTTCTTCGACGGCAGCCTTCGCGTTGCGCACGGCGTCCTCGATGCGGTGCTTGCGCTCCTTGAGCTCGACCTCGGTGGCCGCGCCCGCCTTGATGACGGCGACGCCGCCGGCGAGCTTGGCGAGGCGCTCCTGCAGCTTCTCGCGGTCGTAGTCGGAGTCGGTGTTCTCGATCTCCTGGCGGATCTGCGCGACCCGGCCGGCGATCTGCTCGGGGTCGCCGGCACCCTCGACGATGGTGGTCTCGTCCTTGGTGATGACGACCTTGCGGGCCTGGCCGAGCAGGTCGATCGTCGCGTTCTCGAGCTTCAGGCCGACCTCTTCGGCGATGACCTGGCCGCCGGTGAGGATCGCGATGTCCTGCAGCTGGGCCTTGCGGCGGTCGCCGAAGCCGGGGGCCTTGACGGCGACCGACTTGAAGATGCCCTTGAGCTTGTTGACGATGAGGGTCGCAAGGGCTTCGCCCTCGACGTCCTCGGCGATGATGACGAGCTGCTTACCGGTCTGGATGACCTTGTCGACGATCGGCAGCAGGTCCTTGATGTTCGAGACCTTGGAGTTCGCGATGAGGATGTACGGGTCCTCGAAGACGACTTCCTGGCGCTCGGGGTCGGTGACGAAGTACTGCGACAGGTAGCCCTTGTCGAAGCGCATGCCCTCGGTCAGCTCGAGCTCGGTGCCGAAGGTGTTCGACTCCTCGACGGTGACGACGCCCTCCTTGCCCACCTTGTCGATGGCCTCGGCGATGATCTCGCCGATCTGCGGGTCGGCGGCGGAGATCGACGCGGTCGCGGCGATCTCGTCCTTCGTCTCGACCTCCTTGGCGGCGGCCAGCAGCGCGTCGGTGACGGCGAGCGTCGCCTTGTCGATGCCGCGCTTCAGCGTGATGGGGTCGGCGCCGGCGGCCACGTTGCGGAGGCCCTCGCGCACGAGCGCCTGGGCGAGCACGACCGAGGTGGTGGTGCCGTCGCCGGCGACGTCGTCGGTCTTCTTCGCGACCTCCTTGACGAGCTCCGCGCCGATCTTCTCGTACGGGTCCTCGAGCTCGATCTCCTTGGCGATGGACACGCCGTCGTTGGTGATCGTGGGCGCGCCCCACTTCTTCTCGAGCACGACGTTGCGACCGCGCGGGCCGAGGGTCACCTTGACCGCGTCGGCGAGCGTGTTGAGGCCACGCTCGAGGCCGCGCCGGGCCTCCTCGTTGAAAGCAATGATCTTTGCCATGTGTGTTTCTCGTCCCTTCCCGGACGTCCGAAGAACCGTGGGGTTAGCACTCGAGAGAGCGGAGTGCTAAAGACGATTCTGGCACTCTGGGCACACGAGTGCAAGGCGGGCGCCGGCGCCCGCGCTCACCCCGAGAACGCGACCTCGCCGTTGTCGGGCACCAGCTCGACCCAGGTGTTGCCGGGTGCGAGCGGAAGCGCCCGGCCGTCGTCGGCGGTGAGGACGATCCGCCCGTCGCGGTCCTTCTTCTCCCACGTCCCGTGGGCCGTGCGGCCGGCCGACGACACCCACGCCTCTCCCGAACCGACCATCACCGTGCGCGGAACCTCGCCGCTCGTGTCGATCTCGACTCTGAGCGTCACGACGTTCACGGCGCGCACCCGGTCGCCGGACGCCTCGGCATCCGGCTCGCCCTCCTGCGAACGCAGCCACACCCCGGCGTCGGCGTCCCAGCCCCAGCTCGGGTAGCGGGCCGCCGAGAAGACGAGGTCGATGCGGTCGGTCGCAGCGGCCTCGAAGCGTTTCGCGGCCAGCGGATCGGCCGAGCCGTACCGGAACTGGATCGGCGGCGGCGCGAGATCGGCGTTCGCCGCCATCGCGGCCGGAGCGTCCAGCACGACGTTGTGGGGCGCTTCGCGGTCGTCGACGCGATGGAACAGGCCGCTCGTGTCGGTGTCGAAGGCGAGGTTGACGACCGGGGCGTCCTGCATCATCTCGACGAACTGCGGCTGGCCGCCCGAGTAGGCGATCATGCCGCCGAACGGCGAGACGATGTCGGGGTCCATGGGCCGGATCGAACGCACCGGCCCGATCTCCTCCGGCACATCCGAATGCCAGACGACGAGGTAGCGGGTGATGCCACCCTCGACGAGCTCCTCGAAGGCGATGTCGCTGCGATTCAGGGCGATCTGCGGGCGGGCGGCGCCGTGGTTGTCGATCTTCGCCGCGAGCGAGGGGCGCGCGAGGCTCCCGGGCTCCACGATGCGCCCGGTCAGCGGCGCGACGGCCACGGCCACCGGCGGCGCCGGGTCGTCCGGCACCGGTCGATCCAGGTCGGCGAGCGAGGGCCCGCAGCCGGCGAGCAGCAGCGCCGAGGCTGCGACGACGGCCGCCGTGGCGAGCCGGTGGATCCCCCTGATCCCCATGCAGCCAGCCTAGGCGGCTCGGCGGACATGCGCGAGGACGCCGTCGCGCGCGGCGACGACGTCCTCGGACGTTCCTGGCGGTGCCTAAGCCGGACGGACCGACTCGGCCTGCGGCCCCTTCGAGCCGGAGCCGACCTCGAAGACGACCTGCTGGCCCTCCTCGAGCACCTTGTACCCCGCCATGTCGATTGCGGAGTAGTGGACGAAGACGTCCTGACCCCCGCCGTCGACGGTGATGAATCCGTATCCCTTTTCAGCGTTGAACCATTTGACGGTTCCGTTCGCCATGCGTTGCTCCCATATTGCCGTGGTTCGATCAGCACGAGCCTGTCGCTGTACCGGGCCCCCTCGTTCGCGCTGACATGGACCCGCCTGAGCGGCGCCGCGAGATCACACGGGAATGAGCGACCAGTTCCAGATAGTAACGAGCCAGGGATTTCGCACAAGGGGCAGATCGGAGCGAATGGTCGCGAAATGGTCACGATTCCGCGATTCCGCGATATTCACGGCGTTTCTGTTCAGCCTCCGACGGCGGTCGCGTAGTCTCCGCCGAGCACCACGACGATCTCGGCGCCCATCTCGGCGAACGACTCCGCGTGCTTCACCTCGGACTCCGGCAGCAGCCCCGCGACACCGCGAGCGGCCCCCTCCAGCTCGGGGCGGACGTAGTAGACGACGGTCTCGGCGATGTCGCTTTCGTCGGCGTTGGCCGTCGAGGCGATCGTGATGCCCGAGCCGCCGAGCACCTCGGCGGCCTGGGCCGCGAGTCCGGCGGTCTCGGTGCCGTTCAGGACGATGACGGGCACGGCCGCGTCGATCGTGGGCTCGACCGTGGGCGAGGGGGAGCCGGTGCTCGCCGCCGAGGGTTCGGCGATGTCGAGCCGGTCGTTGAACATCATGACCGCGACGATGCCGGCACCGGCGAGCACGACGGTCGCCGCAGCCGCCCAGACGAACCCGACCCAGCCGCGGCGCCGGACCGGCGCGCGGTGCGCGCCGACCCGCTCGATGCCGCGCGGGACGGAATCGAATCGATCGCGGGGGAACTCTGGTTCGGCCATGGGTCCTGTCGATGGTCGGGGCCGAGCTCAGACGAGCGGGCGGCCGATCTGGAGCGTTCGGCGGTCGCGCGCGGCGCGACGGTCGTCGCGCATGCGCTGCAGCCGGTGGATGAGGATGGGGTCGTGGCGGAGCGCGGCCGGCTCGTCGAGCAGGGCGCCGAGCACCTGGTAGTACCGTGCGGAGGAGAGCCCGAATTCGTCTCGGATCGCCTCGTCCTTGACGCCCGGATGCTGCCAGGCGCGACGCTCGAACTCGAGGATGCGCGCGGAGCGGTCATCCAGGTCGTCCATCCCCGCACCTCCTGTCCTGCAACGGCCATTGCACATCCTAGGACGGCCTGCCCGAGAGGCGGCCGAGCGCGACGGCGCGCCTTGCGGGCGGCCCCGGGAACAGCCGGCGTCATCGTGACGTTGTACGGTTCGTCGGCGGAACACCGGCACGTAGGATGAACGGCGGAAGGGAGCATGCGATGGCCTACGAGGTATCGAAGTCCGAGGAGCAGTGGCGCGAGGAACTCGGGTCCGAGCAGTACTCGGTGCTCCGCGAGGCCGCGACCGAGCGCCCCTGGACGGGCGAGCTCCTCGACGAGGAGCGAGCCGGCGTCTACACCTGCGCGGCCTGCGGCGCAGAGCTCTTCAAGAGCGGCACGAAGTTCGATTCGGGATGCGGGTGGCCGAGCTTCTACGAGTCGGTGCGCCCCGAAGCGGTCGAACTGATCGAAGACACCTCGCTCGGCATGGTGCGCACCGAGGTGCGCTGCGCCCGTTGCGGATCGCACCTCGGGCACGTCTTCCCCGACGGGTTCGGCACGCCGACCGGCGACCGCTACTGCATGAACTCGGTCTCGCTCGGGTTCACGCCCGAGGCCTGAGGGCCGGCAGCACGCTCACGCCCGGGCGCGCCGGGGTGCCCATGAGCCGATCGCGACGGCCGCGAGGGCGAGGATCGTTCCGGCGATCGTGGCCGGTTCGAGGCCCTCGCCGGGCAACGGCGCCGCGAGGTCGAGCACGAGCGCGCCGAGCAGCTGGCCGGCGATCGTGGCCAGACCGAGCAGCAGCACGCCCGTCGAGCGGACGAGCACTGCGGTGAGCGCGATGAACACGCAGCCGATCGCACCGCCGAGATAGAGCCACGGTTCCGCAGGCGGCGGCGCCGGCGGGCCGACGATCGCCGCATGCACGATCGTCGCGACGACGAGCGCCGCGGTTCCGACGGCGAAGTTCACGAAGGTCGCCGTCAGCGCGCTGTCGGCGGCGAGGCGGACGCGGCCGTTCACGGCCTGCTGCCAGCCCATGCCGAGGCCCGCGAGCAGCGGCAGCGCCACCGTCCACCAGGCGGTGCCCGCGGCGAACTGCCCCGATACCGACCACACGACGGCCGCGAGGGCGACGGCCGCACCGAGCACGCGCGTGAGGGTGAGCGGATGCCGGCCGCTCGGCCCGAGCCCGATCCGATCGATCACGAGCCCCGAGACGGTCTGCCCGGCGACGATCGCGACCGTGAACAGCGCGACGCCGAGCGAGGCTGCCACGAGCCCCTGTGTGAGCACGAGGTAGGCGCCTGCGGCGCCGCCGCCCAGCATCCACCAGCTGAGCCGGCCCTCGCGCAGGGCGCGGGCGACTCCGGCGAACCCTCGGCGCCCGCGACGGGAGGCCGCGAGGCAGACCGCGAGGATGACGAGGCCGACGCCGAAGGAGACGACGGCCGCGGCGAAGCCGTCGTGCATGCGCTCGCCGAGTTCGCCGTTGATGCGGGCCTGCAGCGCCATCAGCGCGCCGCAGCCGGCGGCGACGACGAGGGCGAGCCAGACCGGGAGGTGGGGTGTCCTTCTGCTCATCTCACAAACACGAGCCGGCTGCGGGACTCGAACCCGCAACCACCGCTTTACAAGAGCGGTGCGCTACCAATTGCGCCAAGCCGGCCGGACGTGCGTCCAGTCGCCCATCCTAGCCCGCGCGTCAGCCGGCGGGGGTTTCGGTGGGCGCGGGCGACTCGGTCGGAAGCTGCTCGGAGTAGCTCGCGGCGGCGGCCTGCTGCACGAAGGAGCGGAACTCGTCGGGGTCGGAGATCGAGCCCTGGTACGGGAGCCCGTTGACGAGCACGGTCGGGGTGCCCGACAGGTTCTCGTCGGAGTTCGGCAGCTGCTCGGTCATCGCACGCGTGGTCGCGTCGTTCACCCAGCCTTTGAAGCGCACGTCGTCGATGCACGATTCGATCTCGCCGAGGGATCCGACGCCGGCGTCCTTCGCCCGCTGCTTGAGCTGGTCGTTCGTGAGGCCCGTGGAGAGTTCCTCGGGCTGGTCGGCGAAGAGCGCCTCGTTGAAGTCCAGGAACGAGGTGGGGTCGTATTCGGCGACGCAGCCGGCGGCGTTCGCGGCGCGCAGCGAATACTGGGTGCCGGCGGACTTGTTGTTGAGCATCGCGATCGGGTGGACTTCGACGGTCGCGGCGCCCTCTTCGACCATCGTGCGGATGGTGTCGGCGTTCGCCTGCTCGAACTGACCGCAGTACGGGCACAGGTAGTCGATGTACATGACGATGTTGGCGATGTCGCCGCTCGTGTCGGGCTCGGAGGGCGTCGGCTTCTCGCCGGCGGGGATCGCGGGGGTCTCCACATAGCCGACGCCGCCATCCTCGCCTGCGGTGAGGACGATGCCGTCGCTGGCCATGTTCTTCGGGCCGGGGCCGGCGGGCTTGACGCTCTGCATGATGAGCGTCACGACGAGCGCGGCGACGACGACGACGGCGACGATGATCCCGCCCTGCAGGAGGACCTTGTTGCGGCGCTCGCGCTTCTTCTGCTGCTCGCGGAGGGCGCGCGCCTTCTCACGGGCGGCATCGCGGCGCTGGTTCCGCGTGGGGCGAGGCTGATTCGGTCCGCCGTACGTCATGCTGTGGTCACTCCGGTCGACAAGGGTTGCGCGAGCATCCCAGGCCCGCGCCTCCACGATAGTAGGGCCGGTGTCTGGGAATCGTCCAAGGCGGAGCGGGCGGTGTTCGGATGCACGGCGGATGCTCGGCGAGAGCCGCCCCGGCCCGCCCCGACACGGTTGCACGGCCCACCAGGGATGGTGGCATACTGAGGGTCGCGTCGCCGATGGCGTCGGCGCAGATCATCCATTCACTACGGATCGTCCGGCACGTACCTGCCGGTGAAGGAGAACCCGATCATGGCATCCGTCACGTTCGACCACGCAACCCGCGTCTACCCGGGCGGCACCCGCCCCGCCGTGGACCAGCTGAACCTCGAGATCGCCGACGGCGAGTTCCTCGTGCTCGTCGGCCCGTCCGGCTGCGGCAAGTCGACCTCGCTCCGCATGCTCGCCGGCCTCGAGGAGGTCAACGAGGGCAATATCTTCATCGGCGACCGCAACGTCACCGATGTGCCGCCGAAGGACCGCGACATCGCGATGGTCTTCCAGAACTACGCGCTCTACCCGCACATGACGGTGGCCGAGAACATGGGCTTCGCGCTGAAGATCGCCGGCGTCGGCAAGGAGGAGCGGGCCGCACGCGTGCTCGAGGCCGCCAAGCTCCTCGATTTGGAGGACTACCTCGGCCGGAAACCCAAGGCCCTCTCGGGCGGCCAGCGCCAGCGCGTCGCGATGGGCCGGGCGATCGTCCGCCAGCCCCAGGTGTTCCTCATGGACGAGCCGCTGTCGAACCTCGACGCCAAGCTCCGCGTGCAGACCCGCACCCAGATCGCCTCGCTGCAGCGCCGCCTCGGCGTCACGACCGTCTACGTCACGCACGACCAGACCGAGGCCCTCACGATGGGCGACCGCATCGCCGTGCTGAAGGACGGCGTGCTGCAGCAGGTCGGCACCCCGCGCGACCTGTACGAGTCGCCGAACAACGTCTTCGTCGCGGGCTTCATCGGCTCGCCGGCGATGAACCTCTTCCCGGCCGACATCGCCGACGGCGGCATCCGCTTCGGCGAGGCCGTCGTCCCGGTCGAGCGCGAGGCGCTCGCGGCCACGAGCGCCCCGCAGGTGACGGTCGGCGTGCGCCCCGAGGACATCGCGGTCTCGACCACCCCCGGCACTGGCCTGGAGGTCAAGGTCGACCTCGTCGAGGAGCTCGGCGCCGACGGGTACCTGTACGGTCACTCCGAGGTCGAGGGCAAGCGCACCGACATCGTCGCCCGCGTCGACGGCCGCGCCCACCCCTTCGCCGGCGACACCGTCTACCTCGCGCCGACCCCGGGCCACGTGCACGTGTTCGACGTCGAGTCGGGCGAGCGCCTGGGCGGCAAAGTCGTCGCGGCGGCCTGATCGCACGCATCGCATGACGGCGGGCGGCTCCTTCGCGGGGCCGCCCGCCGTGCGGCATCCACCGGGGAGGACGGGATGAGCGGCTCGCTCTCGATCACGGCGGCGACGGTGGACTCGGCCCTGCTCGACCTGCCGTGGGATGTGCCCCTCGAAGCTTGGCCGAGCGAAGCGATCGCGGCCCTGCCGAAGGGCATCTCCCGCCATCTCGTGCGCTTCGCCCGCCTCGGCGACCACGTCATCGCGGTCAAGGAGACGACGGCGGAGCTCGCGCGCGGCGAGTACGAGATGCTGCGCGCCCTGCAGCGGCTGGAGATCCCCTGCGTCGAGCCGCTGGCGGTGATCACGAACCGCAGCGACGCCGACGGCGATCCGCTGAAACCCGTGCTCGTGACCCGGCACCTGCGGTTCTCGCTGCCCTACCGCGCCCTGTTCTCGCAGACCCTCCGGCCCGACACCGCCACGCGCCTGGTCGATGCGCTCGCGGTGCTGCTCGTGCGGCTGCATATCGTGGGCTTCTTCTGGGGCGACGTGTCGCTGTCGAACACGCTGTTCCGGCGGGATGCGGGTGCGTTCGCCGCCTACCTCGTGGATGCCGAGACCGGCAAGCTCTACGAGCACGGCCTCTCGGACGGACAGCGCGAGCACGACCTCGAGATCGCCCGGGTGAACATCGCCGGCGAGCTGCTCGACCTCGAGGCCGGCGGGCGGGTCTCCGACGAGCTCGACCCGGTGCGGATCTCCGACGGCATCCTCGAGGCGTACCGCAGGCTCTGGCAGGAGCTCACGGGCTCGGAGTCGTTCCCACGGGCCGAACGGTGGCGGATCGACGAGCGGGTGGCGCGGCTGAACGAGCTCGGCTTCGACATCGAGGAGCTGCAGATCAGAACCGACGACACCGGCTCGACGGTGCGCATCCAGCCGAAGGTGGTGGATGCCGGCCACCACCAGCGCCGGCTCATCCGCCTCACCGGGCTCGACACCGGCGAGAACCAGGCGCGCCGTCTGCTGAACGACCTGGACTCGTACCGCGCCGCCTTCGAGAAGAACGACCTCGACGAGGAGGTCGTCGCGCACGAATGGCTCGTGCGCGTCTTCGAACCGGTCGTGCGGGCGGTGCCGGTGGAGCTGCGCGGTAAGCTCGAACCGGCCGAGGTCTTCCACGAACTCCTCGACCACCGACGCCGGCTCTCGCAGGAAGCCGGTCGCGACGTCCCGCTCGCGGAGGCCGTGACGAGCTACCTGTCGACGGTGCTCGCGCACCGCCGCGACGAGGCGGCGATGTTCAACCCGCCGACGGGCACGGTGACGACCGCGCTGGACGCGATCGCGCCGGCGACGGGCACGGTGCCCGTCGACGACGACGACGAAGACGACTGGCGTTCGAAGGTCTGAAAGACCGGCCGCCTATTCGGAAGCGGCGGCCCGCAGCTTCGCGATCTCGTAGAGGGTCACCGAGGCGGCGATGCCCGCGTTCAGCGACTCGGTCGAGCTCTCGATCGGGATCGACACGATCGCGTCGCACGTCTCGGTGACGAGGCGCGAGAGCCCCTTGCCCTCGCTGCCGACGACGACGACGAGCGGCCGTTCGGCCCAGTCGAGGCCGGGCAGGCTCACGTCTCCCCCGCCGTCGAGGCCGAGCACGAACAGGCCGCGCTCCTTCAGCGCCTTCAGCGTCTGCGTCAGGTTCGGCGCCATCGCGACGGGCACGCGCGCCGCCGCACCGGCCGAGGTCTTCCACGCCGAGGCCGTCATGCCGACCGAGCGGCGCTGGGGCACGATGACGCCCTGGCCGCCGAAGGCCGCCGTGGAGCGGATGATGGCGCCGAGGTTGCGCGGGTCGGTGACGCCGTCGAGGGCGACGAAGAGCGGGGTCTGCCCGCGGGCGACGACCTCGTCGAGGAGTTCGACCGGGTGCGCGTACTCGTACGGCGGCACCTTGAGGGCGATGCCCTGGTGCACGCCGCCCTCGCCGGCGAGGCGGTCCAGTTCGGGGCGCATGACCTCGAGGATCGGGATGCCTCGGTTCGCGGCGATCTTCGAGGCCTCCTTCACGCGGTCGTCCATCTCGATGCGTGCGGCGAGGTAGAGGGTCTGGGCGGGGATCTTCGCCCGCAGCGCTTCGACGACCGAGTTGCGGCCGGTCACGATCTCGGACTCATCGCCGCTCTTGGCGCGCCGGGACGCTCCGGACGCGCCGCGCGGCGCCTGCCGGCTCCCGCCGCCGGGCTTGCCGCTGCCTCCTGCGGCGCGGTAGCGCTCGGCCGCGGCCTTGCGCTTGCCCGCGGGGTGCCAGGCGCGGTCCTCGGCCTTGGGCGTGGGCCCCTTTCCCTCGAGGGCCTTGCGGCCGTGCCCGCCGGTGCCTGCCTGCGAGCCCTTCTTCGTCTTGCGCACGGCTCCCGCGCGAGGCTTTCCGCTGCCCTTCATCCGAGGCTCCAATGCGTTCCGGTCTGACTGTCTTCGATGGCGATGCCCGCGTCGGCGAGCTCGGTGCGGATGCGATCCGCGGCCTGGTAGTCCTTGTCCTCGCGGGCGAGGCAACGTTCGGCGAGCAGGCGTTCGACGAGCACGCCGAGGGCTCCGGATGCCGGCCCGGCATCCGCCGCACGCCAATGCTCGTCGCGGGGGTCGATGCCGAGCACCTGCACCATGGCGCCGACGGCGCCGTGGGCCGCGGCGGCCTCGTGCAGCTCTTCGTCGTCGAGGGCCTGGTTGCCGGCGCGCACGGTGTCGTGCAGCACCGCGAGGGCCTGCGGCACGCCGAAGTCGTCGTCCATCGCCCGGCCGAACGCGTCGGGAACGACGGGGGCGCCTGCGCCGTCGAAGCGGGTGCCGGCCAAGCGGCGCTCGACGCGTTCGAGGAAGGAGGCGATGCGTTCGACCGCGGCGGCGGCTTCGCCGAGCGCGGCCGGGCTGTAGTCGATCGTAGACCGGTAGTGCGCGGCTCCCAGCAGGTATCGGACGGCCAGCGGCGTCTCGAGCGAGAGCAGTTCGGCGGCGAAGACGGAGTTGCCGAGCGACTTCGACATCTTCTGCCCGCCGACGTTCACGAGGCCGTTGTGCACCCAGTACCGCGCGTAGCCGTCGCCGGCCGCGGCCGACTGGGCGAGCTCGTTCTCGTGGTGCGGGAAACGCAGGTCGAGCCCGCCGCCGTGGATGTCGAACTCGGGCCCGAGGTAGCGGGTCGACATCGCCGAGCACTCGATGTGCCATCCGGGGCGGCCGTCGCCCCACGGCGAGGTCCAGACGGCTGAGGCGGGCTCGTCGGCCTTCCGCCCCTTCCAGAGCGCGAAGTCGCGCGGGTCGCGCTTGGCGCGCGGGTCGGCGTCGGCGGCGGCCTCCATGTGATCGCGGGACTGCCGGGTGAGCTCGCCGTATGCCGGCCAGGATCCCGAATCGAAGTAGACGTCGCCCGAGCCGTCGTCGGCGACGTAGGCGTGGCCGCGATCGATGAGGCGCGCGATGAGCTCCTGCATGCCGGGAACGGATGCCGTGGCGCGCGGCTCGTAGCTCGGCGCGAGGATGCCGAGCGTCTGGTACGCCGCGGTGAACTCGAGTTCGACGCGGTAGGCCAGCGCCCACCACTCCTCGCCGGTCTCGGCGGCGTTCAGGAGCACCTTGTCGTCGATATCGGTGACGTTGCGGATGTAGGTGACGCGCAGGCCCCGGTGCTCGAACCAGCGCCGCATGACGTCGTAGACGAGGGCGCTCCGCAGGTGCCCGATATGCGGGCTCGACTGCACCGTCGGGCCGCAGACGTAGATGCCGACGGCACCCTCCCTGAGGGGCACGAAGTCGCGCAGGGCCTGGGCCTTCGAGTCGTAGAGGCGGATCGTCACCCGTCAAGCCTACCGGCGGCGGCTGCGGCGACCCGCGGTGTGACGCGGGCGATGCGATCGCGAGCGGCCGGCGGTCCGGGCGGGCCCCCGGCCGCGAGCCGGCGACGGATCAGGCCGCGTGCACGATCGCGGTGGCGATCGCCGCGAGGCCCTCGCCCCGCCCCGTGAACCCCAGGCCGTCGGAGGTCGTCGCGGCGACGCTCACGGGGGCGCCGAGGACGCCCGAGAGCAGCGCCTCGGCCTCGGCCCGGCGGGTGCCGAGCTTGGGGCGGTTGCCGATCAGCTGCACGCTGACGCTGCCGACCCGGAAGCCGGCCTCGCCGACGACCCGGAGCGTCTCCCGCAGGAAGACCTCGCCATGGGCGCCGGCGAAGGCGGGGTCGGCGGTGCCGAAGATCGCACCGAGGTCGCCGCGGCCGGCCGCCGCGAGCAGGGCGTCGCACATCGCGTGGACCACGACGTCGCCGTCGGAGTGGCCGGCCAGGCCCGTCTGCCCCGGCCACTCGAGGCCCGCGATCCACAGGGGGACGGAGTCGTCGTCGGCGAAGGCGTGCACGTCCACGCCCGTGCCGATGCGGGGGGCGGATGCCGCGGGGCCGCCGAGCAGGCGCTCGGCCCGCTCGAGGTCGGCGGGGGTCGTGATCTTGAACGCGATCTCCTCGCCGGCGACGGCGCGGACGGTGCCGCCCGCGGACTGCACGAGGGCGGCGTCATCGGTGTGCTCGGCGCCGGCGACCGCAAAGGCGTGTTCGATCAGCTGCCGCGGGAAGCCCTGAGGCGTCTGCACGGCTGCGAGCTCGGAGCGGTCGACGGTGCCGAGGACGGCGCCTCCGGCATCCACCCGCTTGATCGTGTCGACGACCGGGAGCACGGGCACGACCCCGTCGCCGTGCTCGCGGACGGCCGCGGCGACCCGCGCGAACAGGGCCGTCGGCGCGAGCGCACGGGCGGCGTCGTGCACGAGGACGGTCTCGATGCCGGGCGCGACCGCCGCGAGCCCCGCGGCGACCGAACCCTGGCGCGTCGCGGCGCCGGCCACGACGACCGCGCCCTCGGTTCCGGCCCGGGCGGCGACCGCCCGGGCCTCGCCCAGCCGCTCCTCGGGAGCGACGACGACGAGTTCGACGGGCTCGGCGAGGGCTGCGACGCTCGCGCATGCCCGCTCGAGCATGGTGCGGCCGGATAGGTCGACGAAGGCCTTCGGCGCGTCGGCGCCGAGCCGGGTGCCGGAGCCGGCGGCGACGACGATCACGGCGAGATGGACGGTGCTCACCCTCCGAGGGTAACCGGCCCGCGAACCCCGCAGACGACGAACGGGCCGGCCACCGGCCGACCCGTTCGCGAGCTGCAGACGATTACGAGGCGAGCACCTCGTCGAGCAGGCCCGCGGCCTTCTCCTCGTCCGTCTTCTCGGCGAGGGCGAGCTCGGACACGAGGATCTGACGTGCCTTCGCGAGCATGCGCTTCTCGCCGGCGGAGAGCCCGCGATCCTGATCGCGGCGCCACAGGTCGCGCACGACCTCCGAAACCTTGATGACATCGCCCGAAGCCAGCTTCTCGAGGTTCGCCTTGTAGCGGCGCGACCAGTTGGTCGGCTCCTCGGTGAAGGGGGCGCGGAGCACCTCGAACACCTGGTCGAGGCCCTCCTTGCCGATGACGTCGCGGACGCCGACGAGGTCGACGTTCTCGGCCGGAACCTCGATGACGAGGTCGCCCTGGGTGACGTTCAGCTTCAGGTACAGCTTCTCTTCGCCCTTGATGATGCGTTTCTTGACCTCGGTGATCGTTGCAGCACCGTGATGGGGGTAAACGACGGTCTCGCCAACCTCAAAAAGCATGAATCGTTGTCCTTTCGGCAACTTTCAGGATACCACAGCGGCTTCGTGCTAAGGTTTGCGACCCTCGCCGGCGCGCGCCGCCGGGTAGGCTAGACTCGCTTCGTTCCCACCGTCGTGCGCCGATGTTCCGTGCGCCGACGTCCGTGATCTTGGAGGTTCTGTGAAGGCGCGTTTCGCGGCATCCATCGCTCTGGCAGCAGGCATCGCCATCGGCGCATCAGGGTGCACCTTCATCACCCCGCAGGCGACGACCGAGCACTATGCCGCCAGCGACGGCATCAACGCCGACATCGGTTCGGTGCACGTGCGCAACGCCCTGCTCCTCACCGATGACGGCGAGTCCGCCGCGCTCGCGATGACGGTGACGAACCCGACCGACGCCGACGTCGACCTCGCCGTGCAGTACGAGGACGCGACGGGCGAGCGCGTCACGCAGACGCTCCTCATCCCCGCCGGCACGTCGATCGTCTTCGGCGGCGCCGACGAACCCGCACTGCCGATCGCCGACCTCGGCGTCGCCGCCGGCGACTTCTCGGCCCTCTACTTCCAGTACGGCACCGCAGAGGGCGGCGAGCACCTCGTGCCCGTCCTCGACGGCGCCCTGCCCGAGTACGCGGCCGTCCTCGAGGCCGTGCCGGAGCAGACGCCCGAGCCGACCGCCGACGCGGACTGAGCCCCGCGCCGACTGGCCCTGCGCCGACGGGCCTCGCGCCCGGCCGTGGCTACCCGGAGACCGCTCCGGCGTACCCGGCCATGAAGCCGATCACGAACATCACGGCGGCGACCACGACGGCCGCGACGCACACGATGATGGCCGCGATCGCCGGCCACCGCGGACCCCGTCGTGAAAACGCCACGATCGTCACCGCGAACGCGGCGATGAGCAGCACCCCGCCGATGAGCTCGACGAGCATCCACGGCAGGGCGACGCCGACCAGGGCGACGACGGCCAGACCCAGGCCGATGAGGCCGAGCATCGGCGATCCCGCCTTCGCCGGAGCCTCTGCCGCCGTGGCGACCGAGGCTTGCCCGGGGTCGTCGACGAAGCGATCGGTCCACGCGGCGCCGTCCCAGTAGCGGGTGCGTCCACCCCCGTCGTCGTACCAGCCGGCCGGTGCGTTCGAAGTCATGCCTCGATGCTGGCCCGCCCGGTCCTGCGGCGCAAGGGCGAGGCGCCTCAGGCCTCGAACCGGTAGCCGAGCCCCCGCACGGTCACGAGCTGCACCGGCTCGGAGGGCACCTGCTCGATCTTCGCCCGGATGCGCTTGATGTGCACGTCGAGCGTCTTCGTATCGCCGAAGTAGTCGGCGCCCCACACCCGGTCGATGAGCTGGCCGCGGGTCATGACCCGGCCGGCGTTGCGCATGAGCAGCTCGAGCAGCTCGAATTCCTTCAGCGGCATGGGCACCGTCATGCCGTCGACCTCGACGGCATGACGGTCGACGTCCATGCGCACCCGGCCGGCCTCGAGCACGGCATCGCCCGCATCCGCCGCCTCGGTCCGCCGCCGCAGCACGGCGCGGATGCGCGCGAGCAGTTCCCGCGTCGAATACGGTTTCGTGACGTAGTCGTCGGCGCCGAGCTCCAGACCGACGACGATGTCGATCTCGGAATCCTTCGCGGTCAGCATGATGATCGGCACCTGCGAGTGCGTGCGGATCTGCCGGCACACCTCGGTGCCCGGCATGCCCGGCAGCATGAGGTCGAGCAGCACGAGGTCGGCGCCGCCGCGTTCGAACGCGGCGACCGCGGCGGGGCCGTCGCCTGCGATGCCCACCTCGTAACCCTCGCGTTCGAGCAGGAAGGCGAGGGGCTCGGAGATGGCCGTCTCGTCCTCGACGAGCAGGATACGGGTCACTGGCGGGTCTCCTCGGGTTCTGCGGCGGATGCCGGGTCGGATGCCGGGTCTGCGGGTGCTTCGGCCTCCGGCGGCTCCTCGGCCTCGGGCAGGCGGACGGTGAAGGTCGAGCCGCGGCCGGGCTGGGACCACACGCGCACATCGCCGCCGTGGTTCTGCACCGTGTGCTTCACGATCGCGAGCCCCAGCCCCGAACCGCCGGTGTTGCGGGCCCGGGCCTGATCCACCCGGTAGAAGCGTTCGAACACGCGATCGAGCTCGGCCGGCTCGATGCCGACGCCCTGGTCGGTGACGGCGATCTCGACCGCGCCGCCCGAGGCGGTCACCCCGACGCCTACCCGGCCGCCCTCCTCGGAATACGCGATCGCATTGGCGACGAGATTGTGCACGGCCACCGACAACAGCGCCGGGTCGCCGTAGACGCGGGCGCCGGTCTTCGCACGCACGGCGACCTCGACGTGCTTCGCCCCGGCCACGACGCGGTTCTGATCCACCGCAGCGGCCACGACCTCATCGACGTCGACGAGGCGCGGTGCGTTCACCGCCTCGCTGGCCTGCAGCCGCGAGAGCTCGATGACCTCGTTCGTGATGCGCGCGAGGCGCCCGGCCTCGGCGCCGAGCCGCTCGGCGAAGCGGCGCACCTGCTCGGGATCGTCGGCTGCCGAGTCGATCGCCTCGGCCAGCAGGCTCACCGAGGCGATCGGGGTCTTCAGCTCGTGCGAGATGTTCGCGACGAAGTCGCGGCGCACCTCGTCGAGGCGCTGCGCTTCAGTGCGGTCCTCGGCCAGCAGCAGCACGAACCTGGTGCCGAGGCGGGCGAGCTGCACGCTCAGCAGCATGGGCGCATCGGCGAACGGCCCGCGCGCGAGCTGCAGCTCCGCGTTCTCCGGCTCGCCCGTGCGCCGCACCCGGTCGACGAGTTCGAGAAGCTCGGGATGCACGACCGCCTGATTGCGCACGATCCCCATCGCGAGCGCCCCCGGCGATGCGCGCAAGACGTTGTTCGACGGGTCGAGCACGAGGCCGGCGGAGTCGAGCGCGTCGAGCACCTGATCCACCCCATCGGGCACCACGGGGTTCACGACCTTCACGGCATTGCTGCCGCGCAGCTCCGCCATGTGCAGCACGACCACGAACGCGGAGCCCACGAAGAGGCCGAGTGCCAGCGCGGCCAGCACCAACCAGGTGGAGTCCATGGCTCAACCATAACCAGGCGCCCTGCCCGTCACCGGCCGGAAAGGCCCCGTCCGGCGCTACGTTAGACAGTGTTCGCCATCCCGGCACCCGCTGTTCACCTTGCGCCGGGAGGATGGCCGGACCGCCCCGTGCGGGGCTCGACCGCGCCGCGGAACGGAAGAAGGACGTGAGAGACGATGCGTGAAGTGTTCCAGCAGGAGCTCGCCGAGGTGCAGGAGCGTCTCGTCGAGATCGCCGAACTCGTGGCGAACTCGATCGACAAGGCCACCCGCGCCTTCAACGAGTCCGACGTCGGTCTCGCCGAGGAGGTCATCGCCGACGACGACCGCATCGACGCCCGGGCCGTCGCCCTCGACGAGCTCGCGATCACGATCCTCGCCAGGCAGCAGCCCGTCGCCCGTGACCTGCGGATCGTCGTGAGCGCGCTACGCATCAGCGCCTCGCTCGAGCGCATGGGCGACATGTCGACGCACATCTCGCAGCTCGCCCGGTACCGCTTCCCCGACAAGGTCGTGCCGAAGACGCTCAGGCCGACCTTCGCCGAGATGGGCCGGCTCGACGTCGAGATCGCGCGCAAGCTCGTCGAGCTGCTGCGCACCGAGGACGTGAAGCTCGCCGAGGAGATCCGCAACGAGGACGACGAGATCGACGCCCTGCACCTCGACGTCTTCGACAAGGTGCTCGGCGAGACCTGGAAGGGCGAGGCCGTCGACACCGTCGACGCGACCCTCGCGAGCCGCTACCACGAGCGATTCGCCGATCACGCCGTCTCGATCGCGAAGAAGGTGCAGTACCTCGCGACCGGCGACTGGGTGCCCGACGACGCCTGAGCCGGCTGGGCGGATCGCGCGGCGCCCGGGAGCGGGCGCCGCCGACCCCTACTTCTCGCCCTGGGCGGCGACCGCGGCTGCGCCGGCCGCAGCGGCCTCGGGGTCGAGGTACCGGCCCGGGCCCTCGGGGCGGAAGTCGTCGCCGAGGCGGTAGACGAGCGGGATGCCCGTGGGGATGTTCAGCTCGGCGATCGCCTCGTCGGAGATGCCGTCGAGGTGCTTGACGAGCGCGCGCAGCGAATTGCCGTGCGCGGTGACGAGCACCGTCTTGCCGTCGGCGAGGTCGGGGATGATGTCGTCCTGCCAGTACGGCAGGAGCCGCTCGATGACGTTCACGAGCGCCTCGGTGCGGGGCAGCTCGTCGTCGGAGAGCAGCGCGTAGCGCGGGTCGCCGGCCTGGGACCATTCGCTGTCGTCGGCGAGCGGCGGCGGGGGCGTGTCGAAGGAGCGCCGCCAGGTCTGGAACTGCTCGGGGCCGTACTTCTCGAGCGTGTCGGCCTTGTCGAGGCCCTGCAGGGCGCCGTAGTGCCGCTCGTTCAGCCGCCACGAGCGCCGCACCGGGATCCACGCCCGGTCGGCGACGTCGAGCGCGAGGTTCGCCGTCTGGATGGCCCGGGTCAGCACCGAGGTGTGCAGCACGTCGGGCAGGAGGCCCGATTCGGCCAGGAGCTCGCCGGCACGCTTCGCCTCCTCCACCCCCTGCTCGCTGAGGCGCACGTCGACCCAGCCGGTGAAGAGGTTCTTGCGGTTCCATTCGCTGTTGCCGTGGCGGAGCAGCACGAGGGTGTACGACATGCTCCCAGCCTATCGGCGCGGCCGCTTCGGCCCCGCGCCCGCGTCTCTTCAGGAAACGTTCGGCGGCCGCTTGTGAGAATGCTCGGATGCCCATCGGCCGACTCACCCGCGGAACGACGAACACGAATCGTCTCAGACGCGTCGACCGCTGGATCGCCGACTCGGCCGTGCTGCGCCGGGCCGACGACCCCTTCGTCGTGGATCTCGGCTACGGGGCGAGCGCCGTGACCGTGCTCGAACTGCACCGGCGGCTCGCGCTCCGCCGTGCGGACGCGGAGGTGCTCGGGCTCGAGATCGACCCGGGTCGCGTCGCCCGCGCCCGCGAACAGCTCGCCCTGGTGCGCGAGGGCGGCACGGGCTTCGCCGCCGACGCCGCCGTTCGGTTCGGCCTCGGCGGCTTCGAACTGCCCACCGGCGGGCGGCGGCCGGCGATCGTGCGCGCCTTCAACGTGCTCCGCCAGTACGAGGAGCACGAGGTGCCGGCCGCGTGGGAGCGGATGACGGCCGCCCTGCAGCCGGGCGGGCTGCTCGTCGAGGGCACCTGCGACGAGCTCGGCCGGGTCGCCGCCTGGGTTGCGGTGACCGCCGCCGGCCCGCGCGCGCTCAGCGTGAGCCTGCGCCTCGAGGGCCTGGAGCGCCCCTCGATCGTCGCCGAGCGGCTGCCGAAGGCGCTCATCCACCGCAATGTGCCCGGCGAGGCCGTCCATACCTTCCTCACCGCCCTCGACCGGGCGTGGATGCATCACGCGCCGCTCTCGGTGTACGGCGCCTCGCAGCGGTGGATCGCGACCGTCGACGCGCTGCGCCGCGAGGGCTGGCCGCTGCTCGGGCCGCGCCGGCGCGCCAGGCTCGGCGAGCTCACCGTCGCGTGGTCGGCGGTCGCGCCGGGCTGATCGCGTCAGAGCGGGGCGAGCCGCCCCCTGGCCTCGTCGATGCCGAGGCCGGTCGCCTGCAGCAGGTCGACCGTGTAGGGCCGGAGCGCGTGCACGACGTTCTGCTCCGCGATCGCCTCGGCCGGCAGCATGCGGCCCGGGTCGAGGTGCTTGGCGATCTCGGAGAGCGACTGCCGGGCAACGGCCGCGAGCGAGACGTCGTCGAGGGAGTCGGCGAGGATGCCGGCGACGAGCCCGACCCGGCCGACGAGGTCGCCGAGTTCGGGTTTCGGGATTCCCTCGCGCGCCGCCCAGGCGGATCGGCGGGCGACCACGCGCAGATTGCGGGTGGCGAGATCCATCGCCGTCAGCATGCCGCGCTGGCGTTCGAGGTCGAAGCGGCGGCGCCTCGCGAACGGCGACACCCGGGCGATCGCGATGCCGGAATCCACCGCCGTCCGCCATGACTCGACCGCGGCGTCGATCGTGCGGGCCCGTTCGAGCACCGCTTCGACGGCGGGCGCGTCGCCGTGCGCCAGGGCATCCGCGAGGGCATCGAGCACCGCCGCATGCTCGCCGATGAGCCGCCGGCCGGCTCGCATCGCCGCCCGTCCCGCATCGCGCGGGATGAGGGCGGTCGCCGCGAGGGCCGCCGCACCGCCGATCAGGGCGTCGATCGTGCGCGTGAACGGCCCCCCGTCGGGCGCCGGCATGATCATGACGAGGGTGCACTGCACGGCCGCCGAGATCGCGAAGCCCGGCGTCGCCGAGACGAAGCGCGCCACCGAAAGGGTGAGGACGAGCGCGACGGCGTACTGCACGACGCCCGGGCCGAAGGCGATGAGGAGGAGCTCGGCGAGGGCGATGCCGAGGGTCATGCCCGCGACCGTCTCGAGCACGCGCAGAGGCCGCGTGTCCGCGACGAAGCCGAGCGCGGTGATCGCGACGACGGCCGCGATGATCGGGTACGGATGGCCGAGCACGTAGTGTGCGAACGCCCATGAGGCCAGCGCCGTCACCGAGATCTGCACGATCCCCGGGGTCGATTCGACGAGACGCCGCCACCCGGACGCGAGTGCGGGCGCCGGGCTCACGCGCCTCACGCCCGCGGGCCGAGGCGCGGGATGCGCGGCACGTCGACGGCCGATGCCGCGTCGGCCGGGACGATCTCCTGCTGGGCGGCGGCGACGTCGACGCCGTGCGCTTCGACGATGAGTTCGAGGCCGGCGGGCACGGCGCGCTTGACGACGGCGAGCGCGATCGGCCCGAGTTCGTGGTGCATGCCGGCGCTCGTCACCCGGCCGACCGTGCGCCGCTCCGGCTCCCCGTCGCCCTGATCCTTCAGCGCGACGACCGCGTCGCCCGGCTCCGGCAGGATCGTGTCGCTGCCGTCGAGGTGCAGCATGACGAGCCTGCGCGGCGGCCGGCCGAGATTCAGCACTTTCGCGACGGTCTCCTGGCCCTTGTAGCAGCCCTTGCCGAGGTCGACGGCGCTGCGCAGCCAGTCGAGCTCGTGCGGCACGGTCTTCTCGTCGACCTCGGCGGCCAGGCGGGGCCGCCACGCGGCGATCCGGAGCGCTTCGAGGGCGAGCGTGCCGGCGAGCCGCACACGCCCGGCCGCGGCCTCGGCGGCGAGCCCGTCGAGCGCGGCGGCGGGGACGATGCGTTCGCGCCAGCGCCATGCGGATGCCGGATGCTCCGCCTCGCGGGCGTACTGGTGGCCGCCGCGCTGCAGCGCGGCCCACGGGTCGGCCCAGTCGGGTGCGGCCCCGGCCGGGGCCTGGGCGAGGGCGTCGCCGAAGCCGCCGATCACGGCGAACTCGGCGCTGCGGTCGGCGACCTCGACGCGCAGCATGAACCGCATCCGGTCGAGGAAGCCGGCGAGCGCCGCCGCTTCGGAGCCTTCGACGACGAGCCAGGCGGTCTCGCCGTCGTCGACGAGGTGCACGGCGTGCTCGACGTGCCCGTTGGCGTCGAGGAAGAGCGCCTCGGCGCTCTCGCCGGGCGCGAGGTGCTGGAGGGCCTGGCTCGCCATGGAGTGCAGCCAGCCGAGGCGGTCGGGGCCGCTCACGGCGACGACGCCCCGATTCGAGAGATCGACGATCGCCCGCCCGGCCTCGAGCTCGCGCTGTTCGACGAGCGGGTTGCCGTAGTGGGCGGCGATGCCGGCGTCGCGACCCTCGGCGGGCACGGCGCCGGGGACGGACAGGAGCGGGGAGGCGGTCATCCGGCGGCCTTCGCGAGGCGGGCGGATGCGTGGCTGACGAGCGGGTTGCCGAGCGCGGCCATGTCCCACGCCCACAGGAGATGCCCGTCCACGAGGCCGTAGAGGCGGCTGGCCGCCGCGTACTCCTTCGCACCGGGGGCGCGCATGACGGCATCCGTCGCCAGGTCGATGCGCGGGCCCTTCACCTGGCCGAGGTACAGCTCGCCGACCCCGCCCGGCTGGACGATCTGCACCTGGAGGTCGAAGCCGCCGTCGGCGTTGCGGAGCCGCTCGACCGACTCGGCGTCGGGATAGGGGCGCTCGCCGCGGGCGGGGAGCATGCCGGGGCCGGGGTCGCCGGCCTCGAGCGGGCGGTCGAGGCGCCAGTACCCCGTTTCACCGCCGAGGGGCTCGGGCTCGGCATCGGCGCCGCCCTCGCCGTCGGCCGGCAGCAGCCAGGCCGAGGAGGTGTAGTTCAGATACGGCAGACCGTCATGGCCGAAGCTCAGCCGCTGCCCGAACTCGCGGGTGACGTGCACGCCCTCGTCGATCGCGTAGTCGATGACGCCCGTGCCCTCCCACACTCCGATGAGCCAGGAGAGCGGGACGAGCTCGGCCGGCAGATCGACGGGCAGCTCGATCATCGCTTAGCGCTGGCCCCGGAAGAGCTTGTAGACGACCACGCCGCTGATCCAGAGGATGGAGAGGGTCGCCAGGCCCAGCAAGCCGATGAAGAAGAGTTCGAGCGCGACGAGGGAAGACATGCTGAGAGTCTATCCCGCCGCGGACTACGCCGCCGCGAGGGCCGCAGGGGCCAGCGCGATCGCCCCGACCGCGATGATCGCGACCGAACCGCCCACGCTCGCCGTCGCCCGCAGCAGGTAGCCGGCAGGGCCGGCGACGAGCTGGACGAGGAGGGCCAGCAGCACCGTGATCGCCAGGACCACGCCGAGCGCCCCGTACATCCCGAGGTCGCGACCGGCGGCGATCCACTCCCCGCCCGCATAGGAGACGCCCACGACGACCGCGGCCCCGGCGAGCGCGAGCGCCCACACCAGCCCCGTCGCCAGCCGCCCGCCGCGGGGCGCTGCCGAATCCGTCGTCGTCACCCCGCCATTCTCCCATGCGGGGCGGGGTGCGTCTCGTACCCGCCCGTGCGAGGCGCGGCCCGCGCGTTCCCGTAGTATGTTCCCCACCTACCAGCTGGAGGTTCGCGTGGCGCAGTTGCTGATCCTGACGCCGGCCGCGAACAACGACGTTCTCCCGGCCCTGTCCCTGTTGACGCACCGGGTGCGCGTCATCCCCGCCTCACCCGAGCAGCTGGTGCGCGCCCCCGAATCGGATCTCGTGCTGCTGGATGCCCGCACGAACCTCGCCGGCATCAAGGCGCTCGCCCAGATCCTCCGCACCACGGGACTCTCGGTGCCGCTCGTCCTCGTCGTCACCGAGGGGGGCCTGACCGCGGTCACGCCCGACTGGGGCGTGGACGACGTCATCCTCGAACAGGCCGGCCCCGCCGAGATCGACGCCCGCATCCGCCTCGCGATCGGCCGCACGCAGACCGCGCCGCACAGCGAACGCATCCAGACCTCCGGCGTCGTCATCGATGAGGCTAGTTACTCCGCGAAGGTGCACGGCAAGCCCCTCGACCTCACGTACAAGGAGTTCGAACTGCTGCGCTTCCTCGCCGCCCACCCCTCGCGCGTGTTCACCCGCGAACAACTGCTGAGCGAAGTGTGGGGCTACGACTACTTCGGCGGCACCCGCACCGTCGACGTGCACGTGCGACGGCTGCGCGCGAAGCTCGGCGAGCTCGAGAGCCTCATCGGCACCGTGCGCAACGTCGGGTACCGCTTCAACGTGCAGGACGACGACAAGGTCGGCACCGCCTGAGGCGCGGCGCGCCCCGGCATCCGCACCCGCCGAAGACCCCTGCCGATGTCGGCGGGCCGCTGGCATGATGAGTGGATGACCGCCGACTCACCGCTGACCGAGGAACGGTCGTCGAGCGATTTCGACGACGACTTCGAGCCGCTCGACGAAGAGGGCGCGCCCGAACTCGCCAGCGACCGCTACCTCGACCGCGAGCTCAGCTGGCTCGCCTTCAACCAGCGCGTGCTCGAACTCGGCGAGGACGAGACGGTACCCGTGCTCGAACGGGCCAACTTCCTGGCGTTCTTCGCCTCGAACCTCGACGAGTTCTTCATGGTGCGCGTCGCCGGGCTGAAGCGCCGCATCGACACCGGGCTCGCCGTGCCCACCAACGTCGGCCGGGCTCCCCTGGACGTCCTCGCCGACATCTCCGCGAAGGCGCACGAACTGCAGGCCCGCCACGCGCGCGCCTACCAGGATGGGCTGAAGCCCGCACTCGCATCCGCCGGCATCCGCGTCGTGTCGTGGGACGAACTCGGCGAGACCGAGCGCGCGCACCTGCGCGACTACTTCGCACGCCAGATCTTCCCCGTGCTGATGCCGCTGGCCGTCGACCCGGCCCACCCCTTCCCCTACATCTCGGGGCTGTCGCTGAACCTCTCGGTGCGCGTGCGGAACAGCCGCACCGGGCGGCAGGAGTTCGCCCGCGTCAAGGTGCCGCAGATGCTGCCGCGCTTCGTGCGCGTCGCCCCCGCCGAAAGCGTCGTCGACGCCCGCTACATCACCCTCGAGGAACTCATCGCCAACCATCTCGGCGACCTGTTCCCCGGCATGGAGATCATCGAGCACCACGTCTTCCGCGTCACCCGCAACGAGGACGTCGAGATCGAGGAGGACGAGACCGAGAACCTCCTGCAGGCCCTCGAACGCGAACTGCTGCGGCGGCGTTTCGGCCCCCCGATCCGTCTCGAGGTCACCGACGACATGGACGAGGTCACCCTCGGCCTCCTCGTCCGCGAGCTCGACATCACCGAGCAGGAGGTCTACCGGCTGCCCGCCCCGCTCGACCTCGGCGGGCTCTTCGACCTCGGCCGCCTCGACCGGCCCGAACTCCGCTTCCCGCCGCACGTGCCGGCCACCGCCGCGCAGCTGCAGCCCGGCGAGGGCAAGATCCGCCCCGACGTGTTCGCCGCCGTGCGCCGCCGCGACGTGCTCCTGCACCACCCCTACGAATCGTTCGCGACGAGCGTGCAGGCCTTCCTCGAACAGGCCGCCGCCGACCCCGACGTGCTCGCCATCAAGCAGACCCTGTACCGCACCTCCGGCGACAGCCCCATCGTCGAAGCCCTCATCGATGCCGCCGAAGCCGGCAAGCAGGTGCTCGCCCTCGTCGAGATCAAGGCCCGCTTCGACGAGCAGGCCAACATCAGCTGGGCGCGCAAGCTCGAGAAGGCCGGCGTGCACGTCGTCTACGGCCTCGTCGGGCTGAAGACGCACTGCAAACTCGCCCTCGTCATCCGACAGGAGCACGGCGAACTCGCCCACTACAGCCACATCGGCACCGGCAACTACAACCCGAAGACGAGCCGCAGCTACGAGGACCTCGGCCTCCTCACCGCCGACGAGCAGGTCGGCAAAGACCTCACCCGACTCTTCAACGAGCTCTCCGGCTATGCCATCGAGAAGAAATTCAAACGCCTGCTCGTCGCCCCGCTGCACCTCCGCAAGGGGCTGCTGAAGCTCATCGCCGGCGAGATCCGCGCCGCCGAGGAAGGGCGACCGGCCGGCATCCGCATCAAGGTCAACGCGATGGTCGACGAGGCGATCATCGACGGCCTGTACCGCGCCTCGAACGCGGGGGTGCCGGTGGATGTCTGGGTGCGGGGCATCTGCAGCCTGAAGCCGGGCGTGCCCGGGCTCAGCGAGAACATCCGGGTGCGCTCGATCCTCGGCCGCTACCTCGAACACTCGCGCGTCTTCTCCTTCGCCGGCGGCGGGGATCCGCAGGTCTACATCGGCTCGGCCGACATGATGCACCGCAACCTCGACCGGCGCGTCGAAGCCCTCGTCCGGCTCACCGACCCCGGCCACCTCGCCGAGATCGCATCGCTCTTCGACCTCGCGATGGATGCCGGCACGAGCTCCTGGCACCTCGGCGCCGACGGGGTGTGGACGCGCCGCTCCGTCGACGATTCCGGGCATCCGCTCGCCGACCTGCAGAATAAGCTCATGCACGAGATCGCGGGCCGTTCCCGCACGGGGAAGCGACGGTGAGCGCGAGCGAGAAGGCGGTCTACGCGGCGGGGGCCGTGTGCTGGCGCGTGATCGACGGCAAGATGCACATCCTGCTCGTCCACCGCACCGCCTACGGCGACGTCACCATCCCCAAGGGCAAAGTCGACCCCGGCGAGACGCTGCCGCAGACGGCCGTACGCGAGATCGAGGAGGAGACCGGCATCCGCGTCGCCCTCGGCGCCCCGCTCGGCATCTCGCACTACACGCTGCCGAGCGGCCGGGAGAAGTACGTGCACTACTGGGCCGCCGAGGCCACCGAACGGGCGGTGCAGCACTCCACGTTCCGGCCGAACGCCGAGATCGCCGCGCTCGAATGGGTCACCCCGAAACGGGCCCGCGGCTACCTCAGCTACCCGCAGGACGTCGAGATCGTCGAGGCCTTCGAGAAGCTCCTCGCGCAGGAGATCACCCGGACCTTCGCGATCGTCGTCATGCGGCACGCCAAGACGGTCAGCCGGGGCGACTGGGACGGCCCCGACGCATCCCGGCCGCTCACCCCGCGCGGCGTCGAGCAGGCGGCGGCCCTCGTGCCGACGGTGCGGGCGTGGGCGCCGAAGCGGATCGTGACGAGCCCGGCCGTGCGGTGCGTGACGACCGTCGCCCCGCTCGCGGCCGCCGCCCGCCTCGAGGTCAGGCGCGACGAGGGCATCAGCCAGGACGCCTGGGAGACCGGCGACGACGAGGTGCGCCGAGTCATCGGCAAGCGCGTCCGCGTCGGCAAGTCGGCGGTGGTCTGCAGCCACGGGCCCGTGCTGCCCGGGATCCTCCGCGAGCTCGCCCTGGCGACCGCGACCCCGCTCGGCGGCTACGTCGACGAGGCGGCCGCCCTCGAGCCGGGCGCGTTCAGCGTCGTGCACCTGTCGGCGACGAACCCGGCATCCGGGATCATCTCGATCGAGACGTACCCCGCGCAGCGCTGAGGCGACGCTTCGCAGGCCCTTCCCAGCCCGGCACCACGCAGTGGATGCCCGGAGTTCACCTTCCGTTCACGCGCACGGGGGATGCTCGTCGCACGAGCTGCTTAGCGTCGCAGGCGGGCCGGCACCCGGCCCGGAACCTGCAATCGGAACCCCGGAAGGGAATCTCGTGAACCTCACACGCTTCGGTGCTCCCGCCGTCGTGGCGGTGGCCGCCGCACTCGCCCTCAGCTCCTGCGCGACGAACGAGGGCGGAGCCACAGCCGCCCCCGGCGACGACGCGGCGGCGCTCTCCGGCACCCTCGTCGGCGCCGGCGCCTCCTCGCAGGGCTCCGCCCAGGAGGCCTGGATCGCCGCGTTCCAGACCGCGAACCCCGACGTCACGATCGACTACGACCCGGCCGGTTCCGGCGCGGGCCGCGAGTCGTTCCAGAAGGGCGCGGTCGACTTCGCCGGAAGCGACCGCGCGTTCAAGGAGGACGAGCTCACCGGCGACTTCGCCGCCTGCACCCCGGGCACCGACCTCGTCGAACTGCCCCTCTACATCTCGCCCATCGCGATCGTCTTCAACCTCGACGGCATCGACTCGCTCGACCTCGATGCGGCCACCGTCGCGAAGATCTTCACCGGCGAGATCGCCACGTGGAACGACCCGGCGATCGCCTCGCAGAACCCGGGCGTCGAACTGCCGGACGCGGCGATCACCGCCGTGCACCGCTCCGACGACTCCGGCACCACCGAGAACTTCCTCGAGTACCTCGCGCAGGCCGCCCCCGAGGCGTGGACGGCCGAGCCCGACGGGGTCTGGCCGCTCGCCGGCGGCGAGGCCGCCCAGGGCACCTCGGGGGTCGTGGATGCCGTCACCAACGGCACCGGCACGATCGGCTACGCCGACGCATCCCGCGCCGACGGCCTCGGCACCGTCTCGATCAAGGTCGGCGACGAATACGTCGCCTACTCCCCCGAGGCGGCCGCCGCGATCGTCGACGCCTCGCCGCTTACCGCCGGCCGCGCCGACACCGACCTCGCGATCGAACTCGACCGGAGCTCTGCCGAAGCCGACGTCTACCCCGTCGTGCTCGTCAGCTACCTCGTGGCCTGCAGCGAGTACGCCGAGCCTGACAACGTCGAACTCGTCACCGAGTACCTCTCCTACCTCGCCAGCGAGGACGGGCAGGCCGCGGCCGCCGAGTCGGCCGGATCCGCCCCGATCTCCGACACGCTCCGGGAACGGATCGTCACCGCGATCGACACCATCGAGTAGTAGGTTCGTGCCCGACCCCCTCGTTCGCGTCGGGGTCGGGCACGGCCATGTCCCACGAAACGACACCGAGGAATGCGCCAGATGACCAGCACAGCCCCGCTGAAAGCGAAACCGCGGCCCGGGGATCGCATCTTCTCGCGCTCGGCGGTGTTCGCGGGCCTGCTGATCCTCGTCACGCTCGCCGCCGTCGCGATCTTCCTCATCGTCCAGTCGATCCCCGCCCTCTTCGCCACGAGCGAGGACGCCTCGATCCTGCCGACGAACTTCTGGGACTACGTCTGGCCGCTCCTGTTCGGCACCGTCTGGGCGGCGCTCATCGCCCTGCTCATGGCGCTGCCCGTCTCGATCGGCATCGCCCTGTTCATCTCGCACTACGCACCGCGGCGCCTGGCCTCCGTGCTCGGCTACGTCGTCGACCTGCTGGCCGCCGTGCCCTCGGTCGTCTTCGGCCTCTGGGGCATCGGCGTGCTCGCCCCGGCCGTGCAACCCGTCTACAGCTGGTTCGTCGAGCACCTCGGCTGGTTCCCGCTGTTCGCCGGGCCCGTCTCCGGCACCGGCCGCACCATCTTCACCGCCGCCGTGGTGCTGGCCGTCATGGTGCTGCCGATCATGACCGCCATCTGCCGCGAAGTCTTCCTGCAGACGCCCGTGCTGCACGAGGAGGCGGCCCTCGCGCTCGGCGCGACCCGGTGGGAGATGATCCGCATGGCGGTGCTGCCCTTCGGCCGCCCCGGCATCGTCTCGGCCTCCGTGCTCGGGCTCGGCCGCGCCCTCGGCGAGACGATGGCGGTCGCGATGGTGCTCTCGGCCACCGGCGCGGTCACCCTCCAACTGTTCACGAGCTCGAACCCGTCGACGATCGCCGCGAACATCGCCCTCAGCTTCCCCGAGGCCTACGCGCTGAACGTCAACGTCCTCATCGCCACCGGCCTCATCCTCTTCGTCGTGACCTTCGCCGTCAACGCCGTCGCCCGCTGGATCGTGAACCGCCGCAAAGACTTCTCGGGAGCGAACTGATGACCGCCACCGCACCCGCACCCGCACCCGCCCGCCAGACGGCGCCGATCCGCAACTCGCTGACGGCCGGCAAACTGCCGAACGGCGCCCCGTGGATCATCCTCGGATCCACCCTCGCGCTCGGCGCGATCGTCTTCGGCATCGTCGCCCTCGCCGACGGATCCGCCTTCAACTGGATCGGCACCCTCGTCGTCGGCGCCGTGCTCTACGTGCCCGTCGTCTGGGTGTTCTCGCTGCTCGTCGAAGGGCGGCGCCGCGCACTCGACCGCCTCGTGACGGCGCTCGTGACCGGCGCGTTCCTGCTCGCGATGATCCCGCTCGTGTCCGTCACCGTCACCGTCGTGGGCCTGGGCGCCGCACGTTTCGACGCCGACTTCTTCACGATGTCGATGCGCAACGTCACCGGCGAGGGCGGCGGGGCCCTGCACGCCGTCATGGGCACCCTGCTGATGACCGGGGCCGCCGCGGTGATCTCCATCCCGATCGGCCTGCTCACCTCGATCTACCTCGTCGAATACGGCCGCGGCCGCCTCGCCCGCGGCATCACCTTCCTCGTCGACGTGATGACCGGCATCCCCTCGATCGTGGCCGGCCTGTTCGCCTACTCGCTGTTCGCGATCTTCCTCGGCCCCGGCACCCGAACCGGCATCGCCGGCGCCGTCGCCCTCGCAGTGCTCATGATCCCCGTCGTCGTGCGCTCCTCCGAGGAGATGCTGCGGCTCGTGCCGAACGAGCTGCGCGAAGCCTCCTACGCGCTCGGCGTGCCGAAGTGGCTGACGATCATGAAGGTCGTGCTGCCGACCTCCATCGCCGGCATCACGACCGGCATCATGCTCTCCATCTCGCGCGTCATCGGCGAGACCGCCCCGCTGCTCATCGCCGCCGGCTTCACCGCGAGCATGAACTACAACGTCTTCGACGGGCGCATGCAGTCGATCCCTGTCTTCGTGTACACGCAGTACGCCAACCAGGGCAACCCCGCCGACGCCTACCTCGACCGTGCGTGGGCTGCGGCCCTCACCCTCATCCTCATCGTGATGCTGCTGAACCTCGTGGCCCGGCTCATCGCCCGCATCTTCGCGCCGAAACTCGGCCGCTGACCCCGCAAGCAAAGGAATCCCCCGTGTCCAAGCGCATCGAAGTCCGCGATCTCAACGTCTACTACTCGAAGTTCCTCGCCGTCGAAGGCGTCGACCTCGCGATCGAGCCGCGCAGCGTCACCGCGTTCATCGGCCCCTCCGGCTGCGGCAAGTCGACGTTCCTGCGCACCCTGAACCGCATGCACGAGGTCATCCCCGGCGCCCGCGTCGAGGGCGAGGTGCTGATCGACGGCGACAACCTCTACGACCCCGAGGTCGACCCTGTGCTCGTGCGCCGCCAGGTCGGCATGGTCTTCCAGCGGCCGAACCCGTTCCCGACGATGTCGATCAAGGAGAACGTGCTCGCCGGCGTCAAGCTCAACAACCGCCGCATCACGAAGTCCGACGCCGACGAGCTCGTCGAGACCTCCCTGCGCGGGGCGAACCTGTGGAACGAGGTGAAGGACCGCCTCGACCGGCCCGGTTCCGGGCTTTCCGGCGGGCAGCAGCAGCGCCTCTGCATCGCCCGCACGATCGCCGTGCGCCCGCAGGTGATCCTCATGGACGAGCCGTGCTCGGCCCTGGACCCGATCTCGACGCTGGCGATCGAGGACCTCATCGAGGAGCTGAAGACCGAGTACACGATCGTCATCGTCACCCACAACATGCAGCAGGCCTCGCGCGTCTCCGACAAGACCGCGTTCTTCAACATCGCCGGCACCGGCAAGCCGGGCAAGCTCATCGAGTACGACGACACCACGACGATCTTCTCGAACCCCGCGGTGCAGGCCACCGAGGACTACGTGTCGGGGCGCTTCGGCTGATTTCGCCGCCGCGTTCCGCGCGTGTACCAGCGCCGTTGAGCGGGCCAACCTCGGACATCCGGTGGGGGGGTTAGGGCCGCCGGTGACGGTTGGCGGGTAGGGGGTCGAGGTCCCCGAGTATGAGCACGCCACTATCCACGGGCCGGCTCGTCAGCACGACCCGTCGTGAAAGACGGTATGGCGGGCCCGACGCTCGGAGGCACCCCCTGACAGGGGGCATTCCGAAAGTTGACAGAGCACTAGACGTTCCAGTGGAATCACATCCACGTGCACGGCTACGCGAAGCACTCACGCCCTGACCTGACGGGGCGGTTCCTTCATAGGATCCACCGAACGATGTCAGGAAGTGCCGTTGTCGCGAAACAACCAAAGTACAAAGCCAGTTCACTGAGCGCCGATTCCCGGGCCGGGGTCAGCGAGAGAGGATCCATCACGAAGAAACCGAAGCGAACGTTGGCCACCGTCGTGGCCACCGTCGCGCTCGTTGCGGGCGGTGCAGCCGCGGCAAATGCCACGACGGTCACGACCACGATGTCCGATTGGACGACTGGGACCGTCGGGCCGTACCGGACGGCGTCCGCGTCCGTGACGCAGTCCATCAGAATGAGCGGCTGCGTCTGGTCCTACCTCACCGGGTCAGGGAACACCGTCAGCACGGTGCAGATGCAGTTCCAAAAGCAGAACGGCTCCCTCGCCCCGATTTCGTACGGGAACAGCACGGCGAGTTGCGGAACCACGATGTCGTGGGGATCAGGGCTCACCGGTAACTTCCGTTACCAGCTCAACGGGGTCACGGACACGAACGGCTACTACCACGGGTCGAAGGGGAGCTATCTGTTCTCCGCAAGCAGCGTCGTCATCAATCACTGAGAAGCATGTGGCGTCGGGTCATCTCGAACATGACCCGACGCCACTCCACCACAGTAACCTCAAGGAGCATCCATGCGGCTGCACCCGGTCGTCCCCTGGTGGTCGACGCCGGCCTACTGGGCATCCCCCGTCGTGATCCTCGCCATGGTCTACGTCTGGGTCAGCATTCTCCAGCCATTCCCGCCCCAACCTTCCTGGACCGCCTACGTCGCGCGAACCACGGACGGCTTCATGTACGCGCTTCCAATCGCTGCAGCAGCGGCCGCATGGACGATCAGCACCCGAATGCGCAAGAGCACGGCTGTATTGAGAGCCGGAGTCCGATGGCCAGTACGGATCGTCTGGGAGTACACATGGCCGCTCTTCGGGGCATGTGCGCTGGGCTTCATCTCCGTCCTGGCTCTCCAATCCGCTATCGCCCTGCCCGCACCCCCGAACACAAGCGCGGCGCTTCTCCTCGTCGTCGCGGTCGTGCAAACCGTCACAGCGATCAGTATCGGAGCTGCGCTAGGAATGCTCTTGCCGGCTCCTCTCGCCACTGGCCTCGCACTCTTCGGCCTACTCGCTTGGGCCGTCTATCCGAATACCGACCCTGAGAATGTCTCCTGGCGGAACATTACCGGATATGCCCTCTTCGGCTGCTGTGACAGCTTCGCCTATGCGCCAGACTGGAAGGCTCTTCTCGGCCCGCTCCTGGTCGGGCTAGCCGCTATTGCCGCATTTCTCTTCACGGCAGGAGGAACCCATCGGTCGGTCACAGCACCCAGCAGTGCAGTCGTGCTCTCCGCCGGAGTGATTGCGGCCCTCACGATCGTCTCAGGTACGGGCCCTACAGGTGCAACGGCGCGCACACCCAGTGACCTCGTCTGTCGAGGAACCGATCCTTCGATATGCCTGTTTCCAGAGCAATGGGCGTCTTCGAATGCCACCATCATCGAAGCCTCGTTCAGAGACGCCTACCGCTCCGCAACAGATCACGACATTGATATCCCTTCACGGGTTTCAGGAGCTATCCTCCACGCGGACGGTCGAGGCCCAGATTCGGAGACGCTCGTCGGCGTAGTGGATACGGCGGGGCGAGACACGATCATCAAGACGTATGCCGACGCTGTTATCGCATCCTCACGCACCTGCCCGGAATCCGATTGGGCCGAAGGACAACTCCCGCCTGAGACGATCTCTGGCTATGCCCTCGCCATGCTCATGGGCGGCGATGCCAGCGGGGTCCTACCCGACCAAGCCATTAGCGTGAACATGGAAGTCGGCACCGCGCTCTCGAGTCAGCAGGTGATCGACATGCTCGCCATCCGCTCGGTAAACGATGCCGAATCATCTGCGCGAGGTTGGTTCACGGCGCAAGCGATCTGCGCAGACTCAGACAAGGATTCGTGATGTTCATCGATGTAAAAGGTCTCTCGTTCGGATATGCGGGAAAGCGTGACGTATTCCGTGCCCTAGACATCGCAATACCCGAAGGGCCGGTCGTGCTTCTCGGCCCGAACGGCGCAGGCAAGACATCCCTGCTAAGTCTTTTGGCCGGGGTGCTCCGGCCACGCCGCGGCAGCATTCGAGTAGGCACAGGGGAAGACCTCGGCCCGGCTAGGCGCAGGGCTGAGGTCGGATGGTTGCCTCAAGACGTCCCAGTGGTGCCAGGAATGACGGTTGCACAGCAGATCGCTTACTCGGGATGGCTGAAAGGGATGACTATCCGCGCGGCTCGAAAAGCCGCACCCGCGGCAATGGAAGCCGCAAACCTGACGTCTCTTGCAAACCGGAAAGCCAGCCGTCTCTCTGGCGGTCAACGTCGTAGACTCGGCATCGGTCAAGCGTTGGTGAACAATCCCGCAGTACTATTGCTGGATGAACCCTACGCTGGACTAGATCCCGAACAACGGGCCAGCGTGCGCCAAACTCTGCTTCGGATCGCCCCTTCTACCGGCATCGTGGTTTCGACCCACCAAACAGAAGACATCGAGGATGTTTATCGGCAGACAGTCATACTCAGCGAGGGTCGAGTACGATATCAGGGAACGATCGACGAGTTCCTCGACCTGGCTGATTCAATCAGTCCTGGGCTCGGGCGAGCAGAATCCGCATATCGGGCGATCATGTCGCAGTACTCGGCCGTATGACGCTGTGGGCTAAGTCGCGTGGCATCGCGTGGTGGCTGATCTCCTTCGTCGTCTTGGCTTGCATAAGCCTGCTTGTCCAGGATTTCCGCTACGCCTTTCCGAGCCTCCGCGGCGGTATCGTCATGGTGCCCCTGGGCTTCACGTTGGCCCTTTTCCCTGCTTTGTTCTGGTACGTCCTGGTCTCGCGCGGTCGGTCCACCCTTGAACTGGTCGGGCGGAGGCAGGTCTCGGTGGCTTGGGCTGATCTGGGAGCAGCACTGCTCCCACCGTTGCTTGCACTGTTGCTCGCGTCGATGCTCGCTGAGGGCACAGCCCCCGGCACGGCCCGAAACGTCTTGCTGTTCGCCTCTCTCGCCACACTGGGCGCGGCGACCCGTTGGCCCTCACTCGCGTTCGTGATTCCGTGCGGATACTTTCTTGTGTGCGGTGCGATGGGTTTCGCATTCGGAGCGGCAGAACCTGATCCCTGGGCGGTCCCGTTGTCGTCGTGGGACCCGGACAGAGACTGGTGGCTCGTAGCCGCTTCGAGCGCTGCTGCAGCCGCGACACATCTTGTGCACAGGATGCTCAACCGCTTCCCCTAACCGATGCTTCTTGCGTTCAGCGAAAGATCGCGGGTTCTTACGCGGGTCGACGGCCCGCGAGTGGATGCCCCGGCGCGCTGCCGCTGCTAGCGTCGAGGCTCTCCGGCGCCCGGAACACCCTCCGCGCCGGCCTCGCGACGCATCCCGTGGCGAGCCAGAGCGCGACCGGTCGCACACCGACGGTCGCCAGCGAACCGCAGTCGACGCCCCGCCCAACGGCCGCTCGCGCGCCGACCCGGCCCCGCCCGTCCGGGGCGCCAGCGTGCGCCCCGCCGACCGAAAGGCTCGCGATGAGCATCCACGCACGCACCGACCGCTCCCCCATCTCCCTCACCGACGCCGAGATCTTCGCCGCGCACGAGGGCGGCAAGCTCGAGATCGCCCTCAGCGCCCCGCTCGAAACGCAGCGGGATCTCTCGATCGCCTACACGCCCGGCGTCGCCCGGGTCAGCCGCGCCATCGAGCAGGCGCCGGACGCCGCCGGCAGCTACACCTGGGCGAGCCGGCTCGTCGCGGTCGTCTCGGACGGCAGCGCCGTGCTCGGCCTCGGCGACATCGGGGCATCCGCCTCTCTGCCCGTAATGGAGGGCAAATCGGCGCTGTTCCGCCGCTTCGGCGGCCTGAACTCGATCCCGATCGTGCTCGAGACCAACGACGTGGACGAGATCGTCGAGACGCTCGTGCGGCTGCGCTCGAGCTTCGGCGCGGTGAACCTCGAGGACGTCTCGGCGCCGCGCTGCTTCGAGCTCGAGTCGAAGCTCATCGAGGCCCTCGACATGCCCGTCATGCACGACGACCAGCACGGCACCGCCGTCGTCGTCCTCGCCGCCCTCACGAATGCCGCACGCGTCGTCGGCCGCCCGCTCGAATCGCTCCGCATCGTCGTCTCGGGTGCCGGGGCGGCAGGCGTCGCCGTCTCGGAGATGCTGCTGCACGCCGGGGTCCGGGATCTCGTCGTGCTCGACTCGCGCGGCGTCCTCGGACCGGATCGGCAGCTCGATGGGGTGAAGTGCGGGCTCGCCTCGCGCACGAACCCGCGCGGACTCACCGGGGGCATCGACGTCGCCCTGGCCGGCGCGGACGTGTTCATCGGCGTCTCCTCCGGCACCGTGCCCGAGGAGGCCGTCGCCGCGATGTCGTCGGACGCCATCGTCTTCGCCCTCTCGAACCCCGACCCCGAGGTGCACCCGGAGGTCGCCGCACGCCACGCACGGGTCGTCGCCACCGGCCGCAGCGATTTCCCGAACCAGATCAACAACGTGCTCGCCTTCCCGGGCATCTTCCGCGGGGCGCTGGACGCCGGGGCGCGTCGCATCACCACGGAGATGAAGCTCGCCGCGGCGGCCGCCATCGCCGGCATGGTCGAGGCGCCGACCGCGGAGCGGATCGTGCCGAGCCCGCTGGAGGCCGGGGTCGCGGATGCGGTCGCGGCGGCGGTGATCGCCGCGACCGACTGAGGGGCGCGGCGACTGGCGGCGGCCCGCGGGCGCCGCTCAGTCGCGCGGGCTCAGCAGGTAGGCGTTGAAGGCGGCCGTCTCGGCGGCGTCGAACGGCACGGGCCGCCCGTCGAGCTCCACGACGGGCACGGCGAGCCGCACGCTCGAGACGAGCCAGACGGCGTCGGCGCGCGCGAGCTCTTCGGCTCGGATGTCGCGCTCCGTCGCGGTGGATCCGGCATCCACCAGGTGGGAGAACAGCGAACGCTGGGTCGTGCCCGGCAGGATCTGCCCCGTCGCCGCGGGCGTCGCGACCTCGTCGCCGATGCGCATGACGACGCTGGACGTCGGGCCCTCGAGCACGTATCCGTCGCTCGAGACGAAGATCGCGTCGTCGGCGCCGCGGCGCTTCGCCTCGCGCAGGGCGGCCATGTTGACCGCGTACGAGAGGGTCTTCGCGCCGAGCAGCAGCCAGGGGGCCCGCTCAGCGGCGCCGTGGTCGTAGCCGCGGTCGAGGGTGACGGCGCGGATGCCGTGCTCGCGCGCGGCCCGGTGGTCGGCGCTCGGGAAGCCCATGAGCCACGCCGTCGGCGTCGGGCCGCCCTCGATGCCACGGCTGAGAACGATCTTCACCGAGTACTCGCCCTGCGCGGGCAGTTCGCCGACCGCGCGGTGGATGGCCCGGCGCCACTGCTCGAGGTTCGGCTCGGGCAGGTCGGTGATGCGGGCGGATGCCCGGAGGCGCTCGAGGTGCGGGCCGACCTCCTGCGCGTGGCCGTCGACCACGGCGATCGTCTCGAAGATGCCGTCGCCGCGCTGCGTGGACAGTTCGGCGACGCGCAGCGCCGGAGCAGACGGCGCGACCGCATGGAACGTGGAATCGGGGTCGATGTCGTCGACGTCCGCCGGCAGCGGTTCGATGAGCAGCGTGACCGTGTGCGACATGCTCCGATGCTACGCGCATGGAAAAGCCGGGCCGCAGAACGCCTCTCGGCGCGAGGCCGCTCGAAGCGGCGAAATTTGGAGCCCGGGGTTACTGCGGCCCGGCCATTCGAGTGTAACGGAGGGTGCTGCACGGCTATTCCCGGGCGCGTCGCCGCGGACGGCAGGTGCGCGCGGGGGTCGCACGGCGGGGCGGGTGGATGCCGCGGCGCGGTCAGTCGAGGGACTCGCGGCGCCAGAGGCGCGCGCAGGCGGCGAGTTCGTCGGCGAGTTCGGCCAGGCGGAGGGCCCGGCGGGTCAGTTCGCGGGGGCGGTGCTCGTGCACGGCATCCGCGGCATCCGCATCGTCGGCGAGGCTCGTGAACCCGGCCGAGGCGACCCGGCAGAACGACGACGCCCGGTCGAGGGCGACGGCGAAGTCGCCCGTGAAGAGCCCGCGGAGGATGCGGTCGGCGAGCTCGCGCACCTCGGCCGGGCCCGTCGGGGTCGCCGCCCCTGCGACGACCTGGTCGATCGTCGTGGACACCTCGCTGCCGCGACGGAAGGCGTAGGCGACCGATTCCGCGTCCTGCCGGATGAGGGTGCGCAGCAGGTAGATGCGCCAGAGCGCCCCCGGCAGCGTCTTGGCGGGCGACTGCGACCAGAGTTCGGCGATCGCGTCGATGCCGTGCTCGTCGGTGTAGCGGACGAGACGGTCGACGATCTCGGGGTCGGGATCCTCGCGCACGCGCGAAAGGACCGCCGCGGCCGTGTCGTGGGCGGCACGGCTCAGCTCCGCCGGGTCCTCCGAGCCGATGTACGACTCGAACATCCCCGGCGGGAACCGGGTCGGACGGTGGAAGTCGGCGGCCATCCGCCCCACCCTACCCGTGCGGGCCGGGCGGAGGCGGGGCGTCGCGGTCGGCGAGGCCGTGCTTCGTACGCCCAGATGACGGCGTGCCCGCGATCGCGCAATCCGAGCTCGGCGAGGATCGCGGCGACATGCGTCTTGACGGTGTTGCCGGTCGGGTGCAGGCGGGCGCCGATCCGATGCTGCTGGCCGTCTGGGCGTATGCGGCGTTCCGCCGGGCAGGCGCACCCGTGTGAGATAGGCAGTGCCCGCTCACGGTATCGTGGACGGGCGGGCCTCTAGCTCAGTTGGCAGAGCAGCGGACTTTTAATCCGCGGGTCGTGGGTTCGAGCCCCACGGGGCCCACCGTTTCGGATCGCCCCGGCATCCACCGCGCCGGGGCATCCGCTCGCCGTCAGCCGACGATCTCGCGGAAGGCCGACATGAGCCGCACGCGCTCCTCGCCCGTCTGCGCGAGCGTCGTCACCGCGAGGGTCGTCACGCCCGCCTCGCGGAAGGCCGCGACACGGTCGGCGATCTCGGCGGGCGGACCGATGAGCGAGACCGCGCGGACCATCTCGTCGGTGACGGCGGCGATCGCCTCGTCCTTGCGGCCGTCGAGGTAGAGGTCCTGGATGCGATCGGCCTCGGCCCCGTACCCGAAGCCGGTGAAGAGCTCGTGGTAGAAGTTCTTGCCGCGCGCGCCCATACCGCCGATATAGAGCGCGAGGGTCGGCTTCACGAAGGGGTAGGCGCGCTCGGGCGCGTCGGTGATCGCCAACGGCGGGGCCGCGATCACATCCAGCGGCCCGAGGGACGGATCGCGCTTCGCCAGGCCCGCCGCAAGCGGCCCGCCCCATACGGCATCGGCGCCCTCGGGGCTGAAGAACATCGGCTGCCAGCCCTCGGCGAGTTCGGCGGTTTGCGCCACCGACTTCGGACCGAGCGCGGCGACGATGATCGGGATGCGCTCGCGCACCGGACGGTTGATGAGCTTCAGCGGCTTGCCGAGGCCCGTGCCCTCGCCCTCCGGCAACGGGATGCGGTACTTGCGGCCCTCGTAGACGACCGGTTCGCGACGCCACACCATGCGGCAGATCTCGATGATCTCGCGCATCCGGGTCAGCGGCGCGTCGTACGGCACCCCGTGGAAGCCCTCGACGACCTGCGGGCCCGACGCGCCGAGCCCCAGCGTGAAGCGGCCGTCCGAAACGAAGTCGAGGCCGGCGGCCGTCATCGCGGTGAGCGTCGGCGTGCGCGTGTACGTCTGCAGGATGCCGCTGGCCAGCTCCATCCGGCTCGTGCGGGCGGCGAGGAAGCCGAGCTGGCTCACCGCATCGAAGGAGTACGCCTCCGGCACCACCACGAGGTCCACGCCGGCCTCCTCGAGCCGGGCGACCTCGTCCGCGGCCTCGCGGAAGCCGCCCGCGTAGTTCAGCATCATTCCGACGCGCATCACGATCCCTCCTGCCGTGCGCGGCGGCACGGCCAGCGGTCAGCACCCTACCCGAACCCCGCGCATCCGCCGACGATGGATGCCGGAAGCCACAAGGGAACCCGCCGGTATCCCCCAGCGCTCGTGGAGGATCGTGCGCGAGGCTGGAACCCCCGCTCCGCCCGAGAGGACCCGCCCGTGGCCTGGACCCTGCTCATCGACGTCGTCATCGTCCTCGTCTTCATCGGCGCGCTCGTCAACGGGTTCCGCGCCGGGCTCCTGCGCACCGCGGCCGGCCTCGTCGGGCTCGTCGCCGGCGGCATCGCCGCGTTCTTCGTCATGCCGCTGACGATGTCGTGGATCCCGTTCCCCGAGTGGCGCGTCGCGGCATCCATCGCGGTCGCCGTGCTGCTGCTCATCATCGGCAGCTGGCTCGGCGCGGCCGTCGGCCGAACACTGCGACGCGGGGCGAAGGCCGTCAAGCTCGGGATGCTGGACCGCATCCTCGGCGCCGTCGGCAACCTGCTCGTCACCGCCCTCGTCGTCATGCTCGTCGGCACGGGCGTGCGGGCGATGGCCGTGCCCGTGCTCTCGCCGGCACTGTCGTCGTCATGGGTGCTGCGGAGCATCGAGGCGATCACCCCCGAACCCGCCCAGCGCTTCATCGCCGAGGTGCGCGGCGCCGCGACCGAGCAGGCGCTGCCGTGGCTGACCGAAGTGCTCGGCGGGCCGAAGACCGCGCCCGCCCTGCCCGACTTCGCCCTCGACAACCCCGCGCTCGTCACCGCGACCGACTCGGTCGTGCGGGTCACCGGCAACGCCTTCCAGTGCGGGCAGAACCTGTCGGGCTCGGGATTCGTCGTCGCCGACGACCGGGTCGTCACGAACGCGCACGTCGTCGCCGGCGTCGACGAACCCATCATCGAAGCCCCCGGCGAAGATCCCGTCGCCGGCCGCGTCGTCGCCTTCGACCCCGAGCACGACCTCGCCGTCATCGCCGCACCGGGCCTCGACGCCGACGCCCTCGACCTCGCCGACGCCCTCGGCGACGGATCGCCCGCAGCCGTCGCCGGCTACCCCTTCGGCGGCCCGTTCACCCTCGGCGCGGCCGAAGTGATGTCCACCGGCTCGCTCCTCGTCGAATCCGACGGCGTGCAGTCGTCGCGGGAGGTCATCACGCTCGCCGCGACCGTGCAGCACGGCAACTCGGGCGGGCCGCTGCTGACGATGGACGGCGACGTCGCCGGCGTGATCTTCGCCAAGTCGGAGACGGTCGACAACGTCGGCTATGCGGTGCCGATGTCGGAGCTGGCGCCGCTGGCCGCAGAGGCGCCGTCGCTCAGCGAGCAGGTCGGTTCGGGCAGCTGCGTGGGCTGAGGCCGGCGCTTCGCGCCGAGACCCGCCTCGGAACGAGGCAGCGTCTCAGCGCTCGGCGGGCGTGAACCCGGCGAAGCGGATCCCCCAGGAGAGCTCCCACTGCTCGCCCGGTCCGAGCCAGCGTAGGCCGCGGCCGGAATTGAACGCATCGGCCGGCGCGGTCATCGGCTCGATCGCGATCGCCGTGTCGCCGTCCTCGCCGGGGAACCCCCGCGTCGTGTACACCTGCACGAACGCGAAATCGGGGTCGGCCGTGATCGAGACGCTTCGACCGTCGGGGGCCGACAGCGTGTGCTCGATGCGGCCGGTGTCGGCATCCGCCCAGGTCTTGCCGAAGGCGTCGTCCAGGTGCAGCTGCCCGACCGTGCGACCCTCGCGCAGGTCCCACTCCGTGCCCTCGACGGGCACCTCGCCGGTCGGGAGCAGGCGGTCGTCGACCTCGAAATGGCTCTCGGCCGACAGGGTGAGGGTGAGCGAGTCGGTCGGCACATCGCCGATCTTCAGGAACGGGTGGGTGCCCACGGCGACCGGCGCCGCCTCCGCGCCGAGGTTCTCGACGAGATGGGTGACCTTCAGTCCGTCGGAGTCGAGTTCGTAGTGGACGGCCGTGCCGAGCAGGTACGGGTAGCCGAGCTGCGGATAGACCGTCGCGGCGAGGGTGACCGATTCCGGTTCGCGGGCGATCTGCCGGTACTCGGTGTAGCGCAGCAGGCCATGGATGGCGTTGTGCAGTGCCGGTTCGGTGATCGCGAGCTGGTGGACGGTTCCGTCGTGCTCCCAGCGGCCGTCGCGGATGCGGTTCGGCCACGGCACGAGGACGATGCCGGCCCCGCTCGGCGGCACTCGGTCGGCGGAGAACGACGCGACGAGATCCACCCCCTCGAGCTGCAGCTCCCGGATGCCGGCGGCCACGGCCGTGACGGTCGCGCGGAGCCGCCCGCTGGCGGTCTCGGTGACGAGTTCGAACTGTTCGCCGGTCGGGTCGGTCATGCCGACAGCCTACGGCGTGCCGGACGTGCCGGCACCGACCGGAACGGGGCTCTCGGAGGGCACGTCGGGGCTCGGCGCGTCGGGGGTCAGTGCGTCGGGGTTCGGCGCGTCGCCGGCGCGGACGACCTCGAGCCCGGCGTCCCCGAGATCGTCGATCAGGTCCGCCGAGGCGCGTTCGTCGGTGATGAGCAGATCGAACGCCTCGACCGGGCCGATGCGGCCGAGGTGCACGTCCCCGAGCTTCGACCCGTCGGCGACGACGATGCGCCGGGCGGCGCGGCGCAGCATGTGCGCTTTGACTGCCGCCTCGGGCAGGTTGGCGTTCGTGACGCCGCCCGCGGCATCCACCCCGTTGCAGCCGATGAACGCGAGATCGACGTGCACCTCGTCGAGCACGGTGCCCGCGAGCGGCTGCACGAGCGAGTGCTGGCGCGGGCGCAGCGTGCCGCCGGTGACCACGACGGTGAAGCGCGGGATCTCGGCTTCGAGCTCGAGGGCGATGGAGAGGCCGTTGGTGACGATCGTGACGTCGTCGAGCTCGTCGCGCTCGCGCAGGGCGCGGGCGATCGCGTGGGTCGTCGTGCCCACGTCGAGGATGATGCTCTGGCCGCTTCGGACCATCGCGGCCGCGGCGAGCGCGATGCGCCGTTTCGGGACGACGGAGGCTTCGAGGGCCTCTTCGAAGCTCGGCTCCCGCTCGGGGCGGCCCGCGGCATCCACCGGCACCGCCCCGCCGTGCACCCGGCGCACCGAGCCGTCGCGTTCGAGACTGTCGAGGTCGCTGCGAGCCGTCACGGTCGTCACGCCGAAGTTCTCGCTCAACTCGATGACGCTCGCGAAGCCGCGGTGGACGATGAGGTCGACCATCATCGCTCGGCGCGAGGGGGGATCGGTGGACATGCGAACATCCTCGCCGTTCCTCGCCGTATTTTCCAGTTCGAAAGCCGATTTGTTTCGAAAGCGAAAATCCGCGTAGGGTGTCCCCGTGGAACGCGACGCACGCATCAACCGGCACGAGGCCCGGCTCGCCGACGGGCGCGAGCTCTGGTACTTCGATGACGCCGACACGAGCCTCCCGCCCGAGCGCGCGATCGACGCCCGAGCGCTGCCCGAACGCCCCGCGACCGCGCGCATGCGGCAGGACGTGCTGACCGGCGAGTGGATCGCCATCGCCTCCGCGCGCCAGCACCGGGTCGTGCTGCCGCCGGCCGAACTCGACCCACTCGCCCCGCAGAGCCCGGGCAATCCGTCCGAGGTCCCCGCCCGCTACGACGTGGCCGTCTTCGAGAACCGCACGCCGTCGTTCGGGCCGGGGCTGCCGGCGGCGGATGCCGCGAGCAGCGAAGCCGGCGAACTCACCCGCATCGGCTTCGAACGATCCCGCCCCGCCTTCGGCCGCTGCGAGGTCGTGTGCTTCAGCCCCGACACCGAAGGATCCTTCGGCACGCAGACCGCCTCGCGGGCCCGCACCGTCATCGAGGCGTGGGCGGAACGCACGGCCGCCCTCCAGGCGCTGCCGGGCGTCGAGCAGGTCTTCCCCTTCGAGAACCGCGGGCGCGAGATCGGCGTGACCCTCGGGCATCCGCACGGGCAGATCTACGCCTACCCCTACGTGACGCCGCGAACCGAGCGACTCC
Source organism: Agromyces archimandritae (assembly GCF_018024495.1). NCBI lineage: Bacteria > Bacillati > Actinomycetota > Actinomycetes > Micrococcales > Microbacteriaceae > Agromyces > Agromyces archimandritae. The sequence goes on along the minus strand of NZ_CP071696.1, from coordinate 2,562,174 downwards.
TCGCGGCCGTCGACGCGGTCGGGCCCGGCCTCTTCGCCGAACTGCTCGAACGCGAGCGCGGCGGGCCGCGCGTCGTGCTCGCCGGCCGCCACTGGACGGCGTTCGTGCCCTTCGCCGCCCGCTGGCCGATCGAGGTCCACCTCCTCCCCCACCGCCACGTGCCAGACTTCGCGGCGACGAGCCTCGACGAACGCGACGAACTCGCCGGCCTCTACCTCAGGCTGCTCCGCGGCATCGACGCCCTCTACGAGACGCCGACGCCCTACATCGCCGCCTGGCATCAGGCCCCCGTGCACCGCGGCCGCGACGGGATACGGCTCATGCTGCAGCTGACGAGCCCCCGACGCGGCGCCGACCGGCTGAAGTACCTCGCCGGGTCCGAGGCCGCCATGGGAGCCTGGGTCGGCGACATCGAACCCGAGGCGCAGGCCGAGGCCCTGCGCGCCGCCGTCGAACGGAGCACCCGATGACCCTCACGGATCGAACCGTCGCCGCCTTCGCCGAACGGCACGGGCGGCAGGCCGCCGGCGTCTGGTCCGCACCCGGGCGCGTGAACCTCATCGGCGAGCACACCGACTACAACGAGGGCTTCGTGCTGCCCTTCGGCATCGACCGGCGAACCGCCGTCGCCCTCGCGCCGCGCGAGGACCGGCTCGTGCGCGTGACCACGGGGTTCGCGGACGGGGCGGCGGAGTTCTCGCTCGACACGATCGACCCCGACGCCGGGGCGGGCTGGCACACCTACCCGCTCGGGCTCGTCTGGGCGCTCGGCGAACTCGGCGCGCCGCCGGCCGGGCGCCGCGGCGTCGACGTGCACATCGAGAGCGACGTGCCCGCCGGGGCCGGGCTGTCGTCATCGGCCGCCCTCGAGGCGGCCCTCGCGCTCGCCCTCGACGAGCACTGGGCGCTCGGCCTGAACCGAGCCGACCTCGCCCGCGCCGGGCAGCTCGCCGAGAACCGCGTCGTCGGCGCGCCGACGGGGATCATGGACCAGTCCGCCTCGCTCCTCGCCGAAGCGGATGCGGCCGTCTTCCTCGACTGCCGCTCCCTCGAAGCGGCCACGGTGCCGCTCGGCTTCTCCGCCGACGGGCTCTCGCTGCTCGTGATCGACACGCGCGTCACCCACGAGCACGCCACCGGCGGCTACGCCGCACGGCGCGCATCGTGCGAGGCCGGCGCCCGGAGCCTCGGCGTCGCCTCGCTGCGCGAACTCGGCCCCGACGACCTCGCACGCGCGGCCGAGGTGCTGGACGATGAGACCTTCCGCCGCGTCCGTCACATCGTCACCGAGAACGGGCGCGTGCTCGACACCGTCCGGGCTCTGCGCTCGGACGGCCCGACCGCGATCGGCCCGTACCTCGACGCCTCCCACGCCTCCCTCCGCGACGACTTCGAGATCTCCACCCCGGAACTCGACCTCGCCGTCGGGACCGCGCAGGCCACGGGCGCGATCGGGGCCCGCATGACAGGCGGAGGCTTCGGCGGTTCGGCGATCGCACTCGTCGTCGACCCCCTCGTCCCGGTGCTCGAACGCGCCGTCGTCCGCGCCTTCGCCGAAGAGGGCTACGCCGAACCGGCCGTGTTCACCGTGCGCCCCTCGGCCGGTGCACGGCGGGAGCGATGAGATGACCGACGGACTGCGTGCGCGTCAGGCACGCCCCGAAGACGCGGCCGGAGTCGCCGCCGTGCACGTCGCCTCCTGGCGTGCGGCGTACCGGGGCATCGTCTCCCGTGAGATCCTCGACGGGCTCGACGGCAACACCCGCGCGATCCGCTTCTACGAACGGCACGGCTGGATCGCCGACGGCGGCGTGAAAACCGGCGAGGGCGGCAGCGCCGACGGGCTGCGCGAACTCCGGCACCGGCGCCGGCCGACGCCGGAACCCGCCTGACGGCAGCGCGGGCTCCGGGGCGTCGCCTACGCTGCAGCCGCGTCGGGTTCGACGGCGGTGGGCGTGCCGCCCGTGATCCGCACCAGTTCGTCGAAGCTCGTCGGGAACACGGTCTTCGCGTGCCCGGCGGCCGCCCACACCTCGTCATAGGCGGCGAGCGCGGTGTCGACGAACGTCCGCACCGGCGCCGGATGCCCGAGCGGGGCGACCCCGCCGATGACCTGGCCGGTGGCCTGCTTCACGAGCTCCTTCGACGCACGCCCGATCGTGCCGCCGATCCGCTCCCCGAGCCAGGCCGTGTCGACCCGGTGGGCGCCGCTCGTGAGCACGAGGATCGGCTCCCCATCGAGGGTGAACACGAGCGAGTTGGCGATCTGCCCGACCTCGACGCCGATCGCATCCGCCGCGAGCTGCGCCGTCGTCACGGCGTCGCCGAGCCACCGGATCTCCGGGGCCAGCCCGTTGCCGGCGAGGGCTTCGATGACGCGGTCGACGGCGGGGTGCGAGGGAGTGCTCATGCGTCGGATCCTACGGCAGCCGCTTCGCCGGCACCGCCGCTCGCGGGCTGCGCGGCATCCGCACCCGGCCTCTGCTCGCGCGGGCCGCGGAACAGGCCCGTCGCCACGAGCACCGCCACGAGCACGAGCGGCACGATCCACCCGGACCACCCGAGCAGCCCCGCCTGGGTCGGGTCGACGCTCGACCCCGCCGCGGCGAAGAGGAACACGGTGCCGGCCGAGGCGTTGATCGCCCCGTGCCCGAGCGCTGCCGGCAAGACGGATCCGCTGCGCTCCCGCACCCAGGCGAGCACACCGCCCATGACGATGCACATGCCGCACATCGACGCGATCGCCACCAGCGGATCCACCCCCGGGTAGTTGTAGCCGAGCAGCAGCAGCGGTGCATGCCAGACGCCCCAGATCACCCCCGAGACGAGGATCGCCGGCACGACGCCGAGCCTGCGGAGGCTCGGATACAGGTATCCGCGCCACCCGAGTTCCTCGCCGAAGGCCGGGAGCATGTTCACGAGCGAGCCCGGCACGATCATCGCCAGTTGCAGGCCGACGAGCAGCGCGATCGGCAGCGGGAAGCCCCCGGCGCCGCTCGCCGCGAGCTGGGCCGTGATCTGCTCGGCGAAGAAGCCGAAGCCGGCGAAGTCCGCCTCGTAGACGCCGAACAGCACGCCGAGCGGAAGCGCGGCGAACACGAGCGCGAGGCACACGCCCAGCGCGATCCCGAGCCAGGCGAAGAGGCGGCCGACCGGTCGCAACGGCCAGGCCCCGAGGGCGCGCCAGACTCCGCGACGCCCCTCGACGAAGCGCACGGTGATGAGCGCCGAGGCGCCCGGGGTCAGCATGACCAGCATCGCGATGAGCGGGAACACCGGGCTCGCGAGGCCGCCGGTGACGAAGAGGGGCGAAGCCACGAGCCACGCGAGCGCGATCGCGAGCGCCGAGAAGACGAGCGGCCCGAGCCAGGCGGGGCGCGAGGGTCGCTGCGGCACGAAAGGTCGCGGGGCCGGGACCTGCTGGGCGGAGTCTGGTGCGGGGATCATCGGGTCTCCTCATCGAGCTCGGACGGCGGACCCAGCGTATCGGCCGCGCCGCCGCGGTGGAGCGCTGCGCGACGGCTGCGCAGTGGTGGCCCCGCTCGACGGCAGTGCAGTGGTGGAGTCCGCGCGACGGCTGCGCAGTGGTGGAGCCTCGCGCGACGCCGCCGCCGCCGCCATCACCATCGCCATCGCCATCGCCATCGCCACGGAATCGGAGATCGCCACGGATTCGGATGGATCCAGCTCCTTCCATCCGAATCCGTGGCGATCTCCGGAACGGTGGCGGCAGCGGATGCCGCAGGCGTCGTCGCGGCCACCGCCACGGAATCGGAGATCGCCACGGATTCGGATGGATTCAGCTCGCTCCATCCGGAACCGTGGCGATCTCCGGAACGGTGGCGGCAGCGGATGCCGCCACCGCGTAGAGGGCCCGGGCGGAGGGTCGGGGGCGGGGGCGGAGGGTCGGGGGCCGGGGCGGAGGGCCGGCGCGGAGGGGCACACCTTAGGCTGGGGCCATGACCGCCGATCCCTCCGCCCATGTTCTGCCGCTCGCCGGTATCGCCGCTCCCGAGCTCGATGAGAGCGCCTTCGTCGCGGCCGGTGCCGTGATCGTCGGCGATGTGCATCTCGGCGCCGAAGCGAGCGTCTGGTACAACGCGGTGCTGCGCGCAGAGGCCGAACGGATCACGATCGGGGCGCGATCCAATCTGCAGGACGGCGTCGCCGGGCACGTCGACGCGGGCTTCCCGCTGACGGTCGGCGAGGGCGTCTCGGTCGGGCACCGTGCGGTGCTGCACGGCTGCACGATCGAGGACGACTGCCTCATCGGCATGAGCGCGACCGTCATGAACGGCGTCGTCATCGGGGCAGGCTCGCTCGTCGCGGCGGGCGCGGTCGTGCTCGAGGGCACGCAGGTTCCGCCGGGCTCGCTCGTCGCCGGCGTTCCCGCGAAGGTCCGCCGTGAGCTGAGCGCCGCCGAACGCGAAGGGCTCCAGCGCAACGCCGCCCACTATCTCGAGCTCGCGCGCGTGCACCAGAGCCCGGTCGACTGAGACGGCGGACCACCGATGAGCGACGACGACGACCCGAGCGCGGTGTTCGAACCCGCCTCATGGGAGGAGCGCTACGCCGGCGACGGGCGGGTGTGGGCCGGCTCGGCGAACCCGCAGCTCGAGGCCGCCGCTGCGGACCTGACGCCCGGAACCGCCCTCGACATGGGCTGCGGCGAAGGCGGCGACGTGCTCTGGCTCGCTGCCCGCGGCTGGCAGGTCACGGGCGCCGACTTCTCCGCGAACGGGCTCGCCCGTGCGGCACGTGCCGCCGAAGCCGCCGGCGTCGCCGAGCGCGTCGAGTGGATGCGGGTGGACGCCCGCGACTTCGACCCCGGCGAGCGCCGGTGGGACCTCGTCACGAGCCACTACCTGCACCCGGCCGCCGGGCGCATGGCCGAGGTACTGCCGCGCCTGGCGGCGGCCGTCGTCCCCGGCGGGCATCTGCTCGTCGTCGGCCACGCGCCCACGGGCGAGCACCGCCACGCCGACGGCCCGCAGCGGCGTGCGATGTTCTTCGCCGCCGATATCGCACGGCTGCTGCCGCCCGGGTTCGAGGTGCTCGCCGCCGAGGAGCGAGCCCGCATCCTCGACCACGGCGCCGGCCCGCAGCATGCGGACGACGCCGTGCTCTTCGCCCGCCGCACCGGCTGACCGGGCGCCACGGCATCCACCGGCGAACTCGCCTCGGCTGAGCCCGGCGAGCCGGGCGCCACGGCATCCACCGGCGAACCCGGACCGCGCACCCGCCCGCCCGAGACCGCCCGAGACCGCCTACCGGCCGCCGCCTCCGCCGCCGCCGAAGCCGCCGCCCGAGAATCCGCCGCCCACGCTGAAGCCCGAGGAGACGGCGCCGCCGTCGGACCCGCTGCCGCTCGCACCGTCGACCGGGGGTGCTGCGGACGCGGCGACGATCATGTGCACCAAAGCGCCCTGCGCGGCGACGGAGACGAGTGCCGCGTTCGAGGCGTCCGCCTCGGGGGCCGCCCCGAGCTCGGCGAGCACGCGCGCCCACTGCTTCTCCTGCTTGAAGAGGATGGCGTAGGGCAGCATCCGCTCGTAGACGTGCAATCGGACGAGTTCGGGGCTCTCGCAGCCGGCCGCGAGCACGCCGATGCGCGCGCCCCCGGCCTCGGCCGGCGCACCGGCCGGCACCGACGCGCTGCCGGAGGCCCCCGCGCGCACCGCGTCCGAGGGCAGCAGGCCGCCGACGCGGCGTTCCTCCGCCGTCGTCGGCGACTGCAGCATGCGCAGCCGCTCGGCCTCGGCGATGCGGATGTACTCGCGCATCCCCGCCAGATACTGGACGAGCTCGTGCCCGGCCGGGCTCAGCCGCACGGCCGAGGGACGCAGCAGGAACGCGACGACCGCGCACACGAAGACGACGGCAGCGGTGGGTGCGGCCAGCGACCAGGAGATCCAGCCGTCGTCGGCGAAGGCGGCGACGAACGCGGCGAGCAGACCGGAGACGACCAGGGCGCAGACGGCGGCCGCGACGAGGCCCGTACGGCGGCCGGCGACGTAGCCGAGGTCTTCGGCCATGACACGACTGGCGACGCGGTATTCCTCGATGCGTTCGCCGCGCTGCCGGCTGATGCGGTCGAGGCGGATCTTCGTCTTCGGGGTCGGCCCGGAGCCGAAGAGCGCACGGAGCAGGGCCTCGTCGTCGGCGCCCTGCTCGCTCGGGTCGACGCGCCGGGCGAGCCAGTGGTCGTGCGGATCGGTGCTGCGCACGGTACCCGGGCGGGTGCGGAACTCGAGGAGGCCGCGGACGGCGGCGTCGGTCACGACCGAGGGCAGCAACCGGTTCGGCCGGTTCAGCACGAAGGCGGCGACGCGGAGCGGCACGTCCTTCGGCGGCGTGTACTGGACGATGCGAGGCCGAGGCAGGGCCAGGCGGTCGCGGACGCGCACGATGAGCATGCCGGCGAGGGTCGCAACGGCGAGGACGGCCGCGATCAGGGCGAGCACGTGCGCCGCGACGGTCTCGCCGGCGGTTTCGGGCCGGGCGAAGGTGCCGGGTTCGAATCCGACGACGAAGGAGAGGTTCTCACCGGGTACGAGGGGGCCCGCGGTGACCTCGACGACGGTTTCCGTCGCGGGTCGGGAGGCGGCGTCCGCCGGCCAGTCCGCGGCGCCCGTGACGGGTTCGGCGATCTCGCAGGCGCCGCCGCGCGCGCCCTGCGTGCCCGTGAGGCAGTCCGCCCGGCCGTCCAGCAGTCCGTCGAGGGCGGCGGGATCACGGGCATCCGGCGCATCCGGGTACGCGGTCGACGTCTCGCCGGCGACGTGCAGGCGGGCGGTGACGCGCTCGAAGGACTGGGCCCACTCGGTTCCGTTGACGTCGGGGAAGAACTCGTCGCCGTCGGCGAAGGAACGGGCGACCTCGCTCATCCGATACGTGATCTCGTACACGGTCGGCCCGTGCTTGTAGGCGTCGTCGTCGATGACGAGGCGGGTGACGTCGCTCGGCGCCTCCTCGTCGATCGTGTACGGCACATCGCCGCCCTCGCCGTCGGTGACGCCGACGACCCGGAGCCCGAGGCTCTTCGCCCCGTCGCGGTTCGGGATGCTGCGGATGATGCCGCGGTTCTGATCGCGGTTCGGGAACTCGGCGACGAAGCGTTCGACGACGAGCAGTTCGGCGGTGTCGCGGATCTCGGCCCGGGAGAGGTAGTAGTCGACCTCGAGGGAGGAGAAGACGAAGTCCTCGACCGAAGCGGCCGCCGCCGGAGCGACGAGGGCGGCGGGAGCCGCGACCGCGGCGGGCGTCACGGCGGCCCGGGCAGCGGCCGGCGCGTCGAGCGCGCCCGGAGCCGCGGCGGCCGGCGCCGCCGGTCCCGCGAGCACCCCGATGACGCCGAGCGCCCCGAGGATCGCGCCGAGCAGGTGCTGCCGCCGGGTCATGCCGGAACCGAGCGCTCGGCGGCGTCGACGACGTTGCGCAGCAGCAGCGCCCGCGTCATGGGCCCGACCCCGCCGGGGTTCGGCGAGAGGAACCCGGCGACGTCGGCGACGCCCGGGTCGACGTCGCCGGCGAGCTTCGCCTTGCCGGACTCGGTGGTGCCGACGCGGGTGACGCCGACGTCGAGGACGGCCGCGCCGGGCTTCACCCAGTCGGGCTTCACGAGGTGGGGCACGCCGACGGCGGCGACGACCACATCGGCCCGGCGCACTTCGGCCGCGAGGTCGGGGGTGCGGGAGTGCGTGAGGGTCACGGTCGCGTCGGTGCCCTTGCGGGTGAGGAGGAGGCCGAGCGGGCGGCCGACCGTGATGCCGCGGCCGAGGACGACGACGTGCTTGCCGGCGACCGGCACCTCGTTCTGTGCGAGCAGTTCGAGGATGCCGGCGGGCGTGCACGGCAGCGGAGCCGGCACGGCCGTGGCGGGGTCGACGCCGAGGACGAGGCGGCCGAGGTTCGTCGGGTGCAGGCCGTCGGCGTCCTTGTCGGGGTCGACGGCTTCGAGCACGGTGTTCTCGTCGATGCCGTCGGGCAGCGGCAGCTGCACGATGAACGCGGTGACGGCGGGGTCTGCGTTCAGCCGGTCGACGGCGGCGAGGATCTCGGCCTGCGAGGCGGTCGCCGGCAGCTCCTCGCGCACGGAGTGCATGCCGACCTCGGCGGTGTCGCGGTGCTTGCCGGTCACGTAGGAACGGGATGCCGGGTCGTCGCCGACGAGCAGGGTGCCGAGCCCCGGAACGACGCCCCGCTCGCGGAGGGCGGCGACGCGCCGGGCGACGTCGGCCTTGACCGCGGCGGCCGCGGCGAGCCCGTCGAGCCTGGCGGCCGTCACTGCTGGAGCCCGGGGTAGAGCGGGAAGGCGCTCGTGAGGGCTTCGACGCGCGAGCGCAGCGCGGCCGTGTCGGAGCCCTGCAGGGCGAGGGCGATGATGTCGGCGACCTCGGTGAACTCGGCGTCGCCGAAGCCGCGGGTGGCCAGGGCGGGCGTGCCGATGCGGAGGCCGGAGGTCACCATCGGCGGGCGCGGGTCGAAGGGCACCGCGTTGCGGTTGACGGTGATGAGGGCGTCGTGCAGGAGGTCTTCGGCCTGCTTGCCGTCGATCTTCGAGTTGCGGAGGTCGGCGAGGACGAGGTGCACGTCGGTGCCGCCGGTGAGGACGTCGATGCCGGCGGAACGGGAGTCCTCGGCGGTGAGGCGCTCGGCGAGGATGCGGGCGCCGCGGAGGGTGCGCTCCTGGCGGTCGCGGAACTCGTCGCTCGCGGCGATCTTGAACGCGGTCGCCTTGGCGGCGATGACGTGCATCAGGGGGCCGCCCTGCTGGCCGGGGAAGACGTTCGAGTTCAGCTTCTTGGCCAGTTCGGTGTCGCGGCTGACGATGAAGCCGGAGCGCGGGCCGCCGATGGTCTTGTGCACGGTCGAGGAGACGACGTCGGCGTAGGGCACGGGCGAGGGGTGGATGCCGGCGGCGACGAGTCCGGCGAAGTGCGCCATGTCGACCCAGAGCTTCGCGCCGACCTCGTCGGCGATCGCGCGGAACGCGGCGAAGTCGAGGTGGCGGGGGTAGGCCGACCACCCGGCGATGATGACCTGCGGCTTGTGCTCGAGCGCGGCATCCCGCACCCGGTCCATGTCGACGAGCATGGTCTCGGGGTCGACGCCGTAGGCGACGGCGTTGTACAGCTTGCCCGAGAAGTTCAGCTTCATGCCGTGGGTGAGGTGGCCGCCGTGGGCGAGTTCGAGGCCGAGGATGGTGTCGCCGGGGGTGGTGATGGCCGAGAGCACGGCGGCGTTGGCGGTGGCGCCGGAGTGCGGCTGCACGTTCGCGTATTCGGCGCCGAAGAGCGACTTGGCGCGTTCGATGGCGAGGTTCTCGGCGATGTCGACGTACTCGCAGCCGCCGTAGTAGCGGCGACCGGGGTAGCCCTCGGCGTACTTGTTGGTGAGGACGGACCCCTGCGACTGCAGGACCGAGACGGGCACGAAGTTCTCGCTCGCGATCATCTCGAGGTAGTCGCGCTGGCGACCGAGTTCGAGTTCGAGGACTTCGGCGATCTCGGGATCGACGGCGGAAAGCGGCTGGGTGAAGACGGACTCGGCCAAGACTGGCTCCTTCGTGACATGCGGACCTGCGGGATGCTGCCTCGGCGACTCGCGCCCGAGGCGTCCGTCCCGGCCCAGGCGTGCGGTCGGTCCGTGCCAGTCGCTCCCCGATGGGTCTCCATCTCAACGCCAGTCGCGACGCTGGCAAGCATAGCAACGGGGCGCGGCGGATACGGCGATCGTGCCGGGATCGGGCGGGCGACCCGAATACAGTGGCTGTGATGAGCGAGACGACCGTCATCCACTCCGCCCTCGCGGTCAGCGGCGGCACCATCGTCGCAGACGCCTGGTTGCGCTTCGACGGGCCGGTGATCGCCGATGCCGGCGCGGGCGGTTCGTGGCGGGACGAGCCGGCCGCTCGGGTGGTGGATGCCGGGGGCGCGATCCTCACCCCGGGCTTCATCGACCTGCACGGGCACGGGGGCGGCGGCGCCGCCTTCGACGACGGCCCCGAGGGGATCGGGCGCGCCCTCGCGGTGCACCGCGCAGCGGGCACGACGCGCTCGGTGATCTCGCTCGTGACGGCATCCCCCGCCCGCCTCGCCGACTCCCTCGCCGGCATCGCCCGGCTCGCCGACGCCGACCCGCTCGTGCTCGGCGTCCACCTCGAGGGCCCCTTCCTCGCCCCCGAGTTCAAGGGCGCGCACGATCCGGCGCTCCTCGCAGCCCCCGAGCCGGCCGTCGCCGACGCCCTCGTCGACGCCGCCGCCGGCACCCTCCGGCAGATCACCCTCGCCCCCGAACTGCCGGGCGCCGCCGACGCGATCGGCCGCTTCACCGACGCCGGCGTGCGCGTGGCCGTCGGGCACACCGCCGCCGGCTTCGACGAGGCCCTCGCCGCCTTCGACGCGGGCGCCTCGATCCTGACCCATGCCTTCAACGGCATGCGCGGCATCCACCACCGGGCGCCGGGCCCCGTGCTCGCGGCCATGCACGCCGACCATGTCACCCTCGAGGTCATCGCCGACGGCATCCACCTGCACCCCGACGTCGTCCGTCTCGCCTTCGCCGGAGCCCCCGGCCGCATCGCCCTCATCACCGACGCGATGGCCGCCGCCGGTGCCTCAGACGGCGAGTACCTGCTCGGGGGGCTCGAGGTGCGAGTGGATGCCGGCGTGGCGCGCCTCGCCGACGGGACCATCGCCGGCTCGACCCTCACCCAGGATCAGGCGCTGCGCTTCGCCGTCGAGGTCGCCGGCATCGAACTGCCCGAGGCCGTGCGAGCCCTCACCGAGACGCCGGCGGCCGCGATCGGCCGCGCCCGCGATCTCGGCCGGCTCGAGGCGGGGTACGCGGCCGACGCCGTGCTGCTGGACGACGCGCTCGAGGTGCGCGCGGTGTGGGCGGCGGGCGAGCGGCTGCGCTGATCGCCGAACCCGCGCGACCGGGCCGCAGCCTCGGCCGTGGGCCCCCCGGCGGGGTCCGGCAGCCTGTTCCCTTTCCACCGGACCCTGCCACTCCCGGCCGGCCCTCGCGGACCGGCCGGGCGTCGGCGCCCCCACCGACAGACAGGGGTTGAACGCCCTGTCACCCAGAGAGATGTCATTCGAGGGAATTCATGACGCGGGTTCCGTGAAAATCTGTTGGAATGGTGTCCCGGCCTCCCCATGCCGGACTCCGACCCGAGGAGGCGCCGTGCCCGACTCCGATGCGCTCGCGCTCTCGGACCGCGAACTGCTGAGCCGTACGCGCGCCGGCGATCGCGATGCCTACGGCGAGCTGTGGCGCCGCCACGCGGCATCCGGCCGGACGGTCGCACGCTCCTACTCCTCGCTCGACGCCGACGATGTCGTAGCCGAGGCCTTCACGCGCATCTACCAGACCCTGCTCTCCGGTCGCGGGCCGCGCGACGCGTTCCGCCCCTACCTGTTCACCACCATTCGCAACACCGCCGCCGGCTGGGGCCGCGCGAGCCGCGAACACCCTCTCGATACGCTCGAGAGCGTGCCCGACCCGGCGAGCGGCGACGACTCCTGGCTCGTCGCCCTCGACGGCAGCGCGGCCGCGCAGGCGTTCCGGGCGCTTCCGCCGCGCTGGCAGGAGATCCTCTGGTACACGGAGGTCGAGGGCATGAGCCCGCAGGACGCGGCGCTGCTCATCGGCCGCTCGCCGAACAGCACCTCGGCACTCGCCTACCGCGCCCGGGAGGGGCTCAGGCAGGCGTGGATCACCGCGCACCTGCGCACCGTCGAGGGCCGCCCCGACTGCGAGTGGACCGTCGGCCGCCTCGCCGGCTGGGTGCGCGGCCGCCTCGGCGCCCGCGAGGTCCGCCGCCTCGAGGGGCACCTGGACGGCTGCACCGACTGCACGCTCGCGGCGGCCGAAGCGCGCACCACGGGCTCCCGGCTCGCGCTGGCCCTTCTGCCGCTCGTCGCCGGTTCGGGGGCCGCGACGGCATATGCCGAGTGGATGCGCCGGGGCGAGGCGGCGGCGGATGCCGTCGCCGCCGGCGCCCCGCCGTCCATCGTCTTCGAGGCCGGCCCGTCGCCGGTGCTGACCACGGCCGGCAGCGCCGCCGCCCCGGCGAGCGCGTCGGGAGCGCCGGGCGCGTCGGGGGTGCTGCGGCCACGGGGATCGGGGGCGCACGCGGCATCCACCGCCTCGTCGGGGCCCGGAGTGATTGGCTCGATCGCAGGCGTCTTCCTCGGCGTCTTCATCGCCGCAGCGACTGTGGCCGCGACCCTGAACCTGCCCTCGCCCGCATCCGCGCCGAGCATCTCGGCCGAGGCCGGCCCCGGCCCGGAAGCGATCGTGCCCGCAGAACCCGCCGAGCCGCCCGCCTCCGAGGAAGCGGCATCTGCGGAACCGCCCGCCGAGACGGCGCCCCCGGCCGCCGAAGAGCCCTCCGGCCCGGCCCCGGTCGATCCCGGGCCCGAGGCCCCGGAGCCCGCCCCGGCCGACTCCGGCGAGACGGACAGCCCCGGTGAGACGGAGGATCCCGCCGCGTCCGACCCCGAAGACCTGCCCGGAATCGTCGTCGCCCCGCCCGGCCCGTCGAAGCCCGAACCCCCTCCTCGCCCGAGACCATCGCCCCCGGCCCTGCGACCCCCGGCATCCACGGCGCCGACACCGGCGGCGGCCTCGTCGACCCTCTCGTGCACGGCAGCGCCGCACCCGACGCCGTGGTCGAACTGCAGGTCGCCGAACGCAGCTGGACGACCCGCGCCGACGCCGCCGGCGCCTGGAGCACGGTGCTCGACGAGCTCGGCGCCGGCATCCACACCATCGAGGCGCGTCAGTCCGATGCAGCCGGCACCGTCTCTGCGGCCGCGACCGTGGAGGTCGAGATCTCCGGGCCGCCGAGCTTGGTCATCGACCTCAGCGGCCGCGAGTGGATGCTGCGGGTCACCGGCGCCCCCGGCGCCGACGTGCTCCTCACCCTCTCGAACGGCCGATCCACGACGCTCACCCTCGACGCCTCCGGCGTCGCCGAGTTCGGGGGCCGCCCGTGGGCGCGGGCGCTGCCCGCCCCGCACGTCGCACTCCCCCTGCTCAGCGGCGCGACCGTGCGGCACGTCGTCGGCGACCGCACCGGGCCGGCCGGCACGGCCCTCATCGCTCCGGCGTCGGGCCCGTCCGAGGAGCCGGGGCACGAGGTCGGGTGAGTCACCTCGCCGCGCGCTCCATGATCACGTCGACGGCGAGCGCTGCCGTCCATGAGAAGGATCGCGTGCCGCGCGGCGTCCCGTCCCTCGGGTCGACGTACTCGGGGAAGCCGACCTCTGCGGCGACCTCGGTGAAGAGGGGGACGAGGCGCTCTGCGAGGTCTTCGCATCCGGCGCCCCAGAGGGCGCGGAGCAGCATCCAGTTCGTGTTGAACCAGGCGGGGCCGCGCCAGTAGAGGGCCGGGTCGAACTCGGGGGCGCTCGCGTCGCTGCTCGGCACGAAACGGCAGGAGCCGAGGAATGCCGGGCCCGCGAGAGTGTCGGTGAGGCGTTCCGCGTGCGAGATGCCGGGCAGGAGCAGCGGGATGAGGCCGTTGACGGTGCGCCGTGGCACGAGTTCGTCGTCGACCTCGTCGCGAGCGGTGAAGATGCCGAGCTCCTCGTGCCAGAGGGTTTCGTCGAGGGCTTCGGCGATCTCACGCCCCCGCCGTCGGTGCTCGGATCCGTCGCGGCCGAGCTCCTCGGCCATGCGGGCGAGGGCGAGCTCGGAGACGGCCAGGAGCGCGTTGAACTGCGGGCAGGCGAGCGCGAACGGGCGGTCGCCGCCGTCGCGGCATCCGCCCGCTCGGTATCGTTCGGCGAGCCAGTAGTACTTGGCGTATTCGCGTGCGCCGGGGCGTTCGCCGAGGCCCGCATGGTCGAGATCCGGGCGGGGGATGCTCGTGGACGATGCGGGGATGCGGGCGAGCGCCGCATCCCAGAGCGGGGAGTTGTCGGTGCCGGCCTCCCAGGGGTGGCGGATGACGACGAGGCGGCGGTCGCGTCGCGAGCGGCGGCGCTCGGCGAGGTAGTCGTGCCAGCGCACGAGCAGGGAATACGCCGAGGCGAGGAATCCGCTCGCCTCGGAGCCGACCGGGTCGGCCTCGTGCACGAGCCAGGCCGCCCAGGCGTGGTTGGGCGGCTGGATCAGGCCGGAACTCGGCAGCGGGCCGGCCTCCGGCAGCTCGCGCGAGCGCCAGAAGGCATCGCCGGGCGCATAGTCGTCATCGCGCGAGGGGTCGTAGACGATCTGCGGAAGGCGGCCGTCGGACCATTGCGCGGCGAAGAGGGAGCCGAGCTCGGTTCGGGCCCGTACCGGGTCGAGTCGTCGCAGGCCGATCGCGATGAATGCCGAGTCCCAGCTCCACTGGTGCGGGTAGAGGCCCGTCGCGGGAACGGTGTGGCCGCCCGTCCAGTTCGTCTCGAGGATCGCCCTCGCGGCATCCACCGGGCTCGAGGCCATGCGCACCCCTTCATGTCTAGTTCTTGTGCATCTTCTGCTCATACGTTATACATAAGTCTGCCGGCGCACCAGCCGTACTCGATGAAGAGGAGTGACATGAGCACCACGCACCGCAGCGCCCTCGCGCTCACCGCAGGCCTCGCACTCGCCGTTTCGCTCACCGCCTGCGGCTCGGGCGGCGAAGGCGACGACGGCAAACTGCTCGTCTGGTCCCTCGAGGTCCAGCCCGACCGCGTCGCTGCGACGCAGGCGGTCATCGACGCGTACACCGACGAAAGCGGCGTCGACGTCGAACTCGTGCCGGTCGAAGAAGCGCAGATCCCCCAGCTGCTCTCGGCCGCCGCCCTCGCCCACGAGATGCCCGACGTCATCGGAGCCCTCCCGCTCGGCCTCGTGCGCTCGTTCGACGGCGACGGCTACCTCGACCGCGAGGCGGCCGGCGCTGTCGTCGAGGCCCTCGGTGCGGACACCTGGGAGGCCTCCACCCTGGACCTCACCCGCGACGGCGACCAACAGCTCGCCGTGCCGGCCGACGCCTGGGCGCAGATCCTCGTCTACCGCACCGACCTCTTCGACGCCGCCGGACTCGAAGCGCCCGACGACTACGACGCGCTGCTCGAGGCCGCAGAAGCCCTCACCGCCGATGGCCGGTACGGGATCTCCATCGCGACCGACCCCGGCGACCCGTTCACCCAGCAGACCTTCGAATCGCTCGCGCTCGGCAACGGCTGCGAACTCGCGGACGACACCGGTGCCGTCACCCTCGACAGCGACGCCTGCACCGAGACGATCGAGCTGTACGGAGCCCTCGCCGGCGACGCGTCACCCGACGGGACCCAGAGCGTCGATTCGACCCGCGCCGCCTACTTCTCGGGGCAGGCGGCCATGACCGTCTGGTCGACCTTCCTGCTCGACGAGCTCGCCGGCCTCCGCAACGACGCCATGCCGTCTTGCCCCGAGTGCGCCGAGCCGGGCTGGCTCGCCGAGCACACCGGAATCGTCCCGCTCGTGACCGGCCCCAGCGCCGACGACGCCGGCTCCTACGGCGAACTCACCTCCTGGGCGATCACCGAAGACGCCGGCGACGGTGCGAGCGGCTTCGTCGAATACATGCTCTCGGACGGCTACGAGGGATGGCTCGCGATGGCCCCCGAAGGCAAGTTCCCCGCCCGGCTCGGCACCTCCGACGCCCCATCGGCGTTCGCGGACGCCTGGGCGAAGCTGGCGATGGGCGTCGACACCCGCGCGCCGCTCGGCGAGATCTACCCGGCAGAGACGGTCGAGGCCGTCCAGGGCGTGACCGCCGACCTCGCGCGCTGGGCGATCCCGCAGGGCCAGGGCCGGCTCGTCGGCCCGCTCACCGCCGAACTGCCGATCGCCAAGATCATCGCCGACCTCGCCGCCGGCGGCGTCGACGCATCCACCGCGCAGCAGCAGATGCAGGACGCCGTGCAGGAGATCGCGGACCGCTGACCATGACCGCGACATCGCACGCGGCGGCGAGGCACCCGCCCCGCCGCCGCACCATCCTCGGCCGCGAGAACCGCGACGGCCTCGTCATGGTGGGCCCGCTCCTCGTCATCATCACGCTCGTGATCATCGTGCCGATCGCGTGGACCTTCGTGCTCTCCTTCCAGGAGGCGCGCTACTCCGACATCGCCCGCAACGGGCTGTTCAACGCGCTCACCCTCGAGAACTACCTCGACGTCCTCACCTCGCCCGGGTTCTGGAAATCGCTCGGCACGACCGTCGTCTACACGGCCGGGTCCACGATCGGCTCGATCGTCCTCGGCCTCGTCGCCGCCCTCGCGCTGCGACGCCGCTTCCCCGCCCGCGGACTCGTACGCGCCGTCATGCTCCTGCCCTATGTGGCGCCCGTCGTCGCCGTCGCCTTCGTGTGGGAGGTGCTGCTGAACCCGCAATACGGGCTCGTGAACGCCGTGGGCACCCGCATCCTCGGCTGGGAGCACCCCGTCGACTTCCTCGGCACCGCCCCGCAGGCGCTGTGGACCGTGATCCTCTTCGAGACGTGGCGCTACTTCCCCTTCGCGTTCATGTTCCTCGCCGCCGCCCTCACCGGCCTGCCTCGCGAGGTCGAGGAGGCTGCGGTCGTCGACGGCGCGACCCCCCTGCAGCGGTTCCGGCTCGTCGTGCTGCCGCAGCTCATGCCGACGATCGCGCTGCTCACCCTGCTGCGCTTCGTCATGACCTTCAACAAGTTCGACGACGTCTACCTGCTCACGGGCGGGGCCGCCGGCACGCAGGTCGCCGCGGTGCGCGTCTACGACCAGCTCGTCGGTTCGAGCGACATCGGTGCGGCGAGCGCGAACGCGGTCGTCCTCGCCGCGTTCCTCGTCATCGCCCTGCTGCTGTACCTGCGGTTCTTCGTCCGACGCGAAGGGAACCCCTCATGAGCATCGTCCGCGCCCAGGAGCGCACCCTCGGCATCCTCCGCTGGATCGTCATCGCCGTCCTCCTCGTCGTCACCGTCTTCCCGTTCCTCTACATGCTCATGATGAGCTTCGTGCGCATCGAGGACCTGCTGCGGAACCCGCTCATGCTGATCCCGGATCTCGGCTCGGTCACGGTCGAGACGTATCGGCGAGTGCTCGCGCCCCTCGAGGAGGGCGGCTACGGCTTCGGCCGCTTCATGGCGAATTCGGCGATCGTGGCCACCGGGGCGACGCTGCTCACGATGCTCCTGACGATCCCGGCCTCGTACGCGGTCTCGCGGCTGCGCTTCTTCGGCCGCCGGCGGGTCTCGGCGCTGTTCCTCGCCGTCTACCTCTTCCCGACCATCATCATCGCCGTGCCGATCTTCGTCGGCTTCCAGGTGCTCGGCCTCGGCGGCAGCCTCTGGGGCCTCGTCATCGCCTACATCGCCCTCACGGTGCCGGTCTCGGTGCACATGCTGCGGAACTACTTCGCCACGATCCCCGAGTCGATCGACGAGGCAGCCCTCGTCGACGGCGCGAACCGCTGGCAGATCATCACGCGCATCACGATCCCGCTGGCGATGCCGACGATCATGTCCACGGCGTTGTACTCGTTCATGATCGCGTGGAACGAGTTCCTCTTCGCGCTGCTGTTCCTCTCGGCCAAGCAGGATCTCTGGACCGTGTCGCTC
The DNA here is from genome assembly GCF_018024495.1 of Agromyces archimandritae. Classification (NCBI taxonomy): domain Bacteria; kingdom Bacillati; phylum Actinomycetota; class Actinomycetes; order Micrococcales; family Microbacteriaceae; genus Agromyces; species Agromyces archimandritae. The sequence goes on along the minus strand of NZ_CP071696.1, from coordinate 2,544,605 downwards.
GGACTCACGCGCCTGGCCGACGGGCAGGAGGTCTCGAAGACTATCCTCATGGCTGGCAGCGTCTTGCTGACCGTACCGATCGTGGTGCTCTACGGGTTCGCCGAACGCGCCCTGACCGAGGGCCTCACGGCCGGCGCAGACAAGGGGTGAGACGTGACGAGAGGCCCGGGGGACATCCTTCGGCTCATCCGCAGCGGTGAGGCCGTCACGCGCGGCGAGCTCGGCGAGGCGACCGGGCTGTCGCGGCTGACGGTCGCGCAGCGGGTCGATTCCCTCGTGGATGCCGGGATCATCCGAGAGGCCGGTGCCGGCGATGCGACCGGGGGGCGCCGGGCGACCCGGTTCGTCTTCGATCCTGCCGACGCGATCGTGCTCGCCGCCGCGATCGAGGCCGACGGGGCGGTCGCCGGCATCCTCGACCCGCATGGGCACGTGCTCGCCACCCATCGCCTCGACGTCCGCGTCGAGGACGGACCGTCGCCGGTGCTCGACCGGGTACTCGACGGGTTCGACGCCCTGCTCTCCGATGCCGGCCTCGATCGAGCGCGCATCGGCGCGGCCGGGATCTCGGTGCCCGGCCCCGTGGACCCGGCTACGCACCGCCTCGCCGACCCGCCGGTCATGCCGGGCTGGGGCGACTGGCCGGTCATCGAGGCCGTCCGCGAACGCTTCGACGTGCCGGTTTCGCTCGAGAACGATGCCGACGCGATGGCGTACGGCGAGTTCGTCGAAGCCGGCGAGACGGCCGCCAACCCCTTCGTGCTGGTCAAGGCGTCGAGCTTCATCGGATCCGGCCTCGTGCTCGGCGGGCGCATCTACCGCGGCGTCGACGGCGGCGCCGGCGACATCGGCCATGTGCAGCTCGGCGGCGACGCCCTCTGCCGGTGCGGGCGACGTGGATGCCTCGCCGCCGAAGCGAGCGGCGTGGCCGTCCTCCGCCGCCTCGGCGAGGCCGGGGTCCCCGTCTCCGACGAGGGTGCGCTCGACGCCCTCATCGCAGCCGGTGATGCTGCGGCGAGCGCCGAGCTGACCCGCGCCGGCGAACTCATCGGGCGTGTGCTCGCCGCGGTCGTGGGCATCGTGAATCCGGCGACGATCACGATCGGCGGTTCGCTCGCGCATCCGGCGCTCATCGCCGGCGTGCGCACCGCGGTCTACGCCGGCTCGCTTCCGCGGGCGACGCGCCACCTCGACGTCTCATCGGCACGCCTCGGCGAGGACGCCGCCCTCATCGGGCTGTCGCGCGTCGCGATCGACGAGCTGTTCGCGCCCGAGGCGATCAACGCGCGCTTCGCGTGACCGCGGCGCCGGACGCCCTCGCGGCAGGCCGGCGGCGGCGCGCCGCGTAGGCTGTTCGGATGAGCAGCAGCGCGCCCGAGCACCGGTTCCACCGGGTCGTCACCTTCATCTGCGAAGATCGGCCCGGGATCGTGCACGCCGTCAGCGGCGCGATCGTGGCCGCCGCCGGCAACATCACCGAGAGCCAGCAGTTCACGAGTGCCGACACGGGGCGCTTCTTCATGCGCCTGCAGGTCGAATCGAGCGCGGACCGGGCCGCCTTCGAGGCGGAGCTCGCGCCGGTCGCGGCACGCTTCGACGCCGAGTGGAGCGTGGACGAGGTGGGGCGCCCGCTCCGCACGCTCGTGCTGGCATCCACTGCGGGGCACTGCGTGAACGACCTGCTGTTCCGGCAGCGGGCCGGCCAGCTGCCCGTCGACATCCCGCTCGTGCTCTCGAACCACGGAACGCTCCGCGAACTCGTCGACTTCTACGGGGTGCCGTTCGAGGCGGCGCCCGTCACCGATACCGCTGAGAAGGCGGCGTTCGAGGCCCGCGTGCTCGCCGCCGTCGAGGAGCACGACATCGAGCTCGTCGTGCTCGCCCGCTACATGCAGATCCTCTCCCCCGAGCTGTGCGATGCGCTCGCGGGCCGCTGCATCAACATCCACCATTCCTTCCTGCCCGGCTTCAAGGGGGCCAACCCCTACCGGCAGGCGCATGCGCGCGGCGTGAAGCTCATCGGGGCGACGGCGCACTTCGTGACGAGCGACCTCGACGAAGGCCCCATCATCGAGCAGAACGTGGTGCGCGTCGACCACACGCGGAGCCCCTCGCAGCTCGTCGCGATCGGGCAGGACGAGGAGAGCCGCACGCTCAGCCAGGCCGTGAAGTGGTTCGCCGAGCGCCGGGTGCTGCTCGACGGCGCCCGCACCATCATCTTCCGGTAGCGCGGGCGCCGCCTCGGCTCAGGCTGCGGCGACGGCCGCTTCGCGGTCGGGCTCGGCACCGCCTGCGGTACGGAAGTGGCCGATGAGCGAGCAGAGCGCCCCGGCGAGCGCCCAGGTGCCGAGCACGAGCCAAGGGAAGGATGCGTCGGCGGCCGGGAAGTACGAGAGGTCGCGGACGAGGGTGGCCGCGGCCCCCGGCGGGAACCATTGGCCGACCGCACCCCAGGGCTGGACGAGGAACTCCATCGGGAACGCCGCCGCCGAGATCGGGTTGGCCACGAGCATCATGACCACCGCGCCCAGGGCGAGGCCGGCCCGGCCCATGAGGGCGACGAGACCCGTGATGGGTGCGGCGATCGCGGCGAGGCCGAGGGCGATGCCGGCGACGTTCATCCAGGAGTCGCCCTGCAGCACGCCGAACCAGAGCTGCATGATCGACACGATCGCGATCGCGCCGACCGCGGAGTAGACGACGACCGCGAGCACCCGGCGGAGCGCTCCGAGGACGGCGAGCGAGATCGCGACGCCGCCGATGATGCCGCCGAGCACGAGCGGGAACATCGCCGCCGCAAGGCCGGTGCCGCGCTCGTCGGCCTCGGCGAGGGGCACCACATCGGTCACGGCGACGTCGATGTGCGGCGGGGCCTGCGGGGCGCCGGCTGCGGCCGCGGCCTGCTGGGCCTGGGCGTTCACGGCGGTCTCGAGCTGGCCGGCGACACCGCCGAGGAGCTGGCTGACGACCGTGCTCGCGGCGCCCGAGGTGAGGACTTCGGGTTCGGTGCCGAGCACGACGGCGCCGTACACCTCGCGCTGCGCGATGGCATCCACCGCCGCGTCGCGGTCGTCGACCTCGGTGAAGGCGATGACGCCGGGCTGGGCCTCGTCGACGTTGGCCGTGACGGCGTCGACGGCTTCGGCGGGACCGGAGACGGCGATGGGCAGGTCGCGCGGATCGGCCGTGATGGACGGCCAGGAGAAGGCGAGCACGATGACGCCCACGACGGCGGCGAGGCCGATCGCGAGGGCGATGACGCGGCCGATGGGGGTCCGGTCGGATGCGGACATTGGGGGCTCCTCAGAAAAAAGAACGAATGTTCCTTTTCAGTGTGCTCCCGGGACCGTAGGCTTGTCAACGTGCCGAAAGTGAGCGACGCCTACCGCGCCCGGCGACGCGACGAAATCCTCGACGCCGCCCAGCGATGCTTCTCGCGCGGCGGCTACCGGGGCACCACCATGGCCGACATCATCGCCGAATCCGGGCTCTCGGCCGGAGCCATCTACGGTCACTTCTCGGGCAAGCACGAGCTCTTCGCCGCCATGTCTAGGCGCACCCTCGGGCAGCGTTTCGCCGAACTCGACTCCCTCGGCAGCGACGGGCGCCCCCTCGCCCCCGCCGAGGTCATGCGAAGCGTCATGACCGGCATGCGCGATCACTTCGATCTGCGCATCCTCATCCAGCTGTGGGCCGACGCCGCCATCCACGCCGATGTGCGCGCCGAGATCGCCGGCCCCATCGGCGCCATCCGCGAAGCCTTCGGCACCGCCGTCCGGCCCTGGTTCGAAGCCCACCCCGAGCATGTCGTCGACGGCGACGTCGATGCCACCATCGCCGCGCTCATGCCCATCGCCCTCTCCCTCGGGCAGGGCTTCGTGCTGCAGCGCGAGATCTTCGACGACTTCGACGACGAGGCCTACTTCGCCCAGGCCGCCCGACTGCTGCCGCACTGACCGAGACCGCACGGGCAGCCCGCCCCGCACTGACCAGGACATTCGCCGCCGGCGGTAGAATGAAGCGGTGTCAGCACCACAGCCCGCCGCATCCGCACCGCAGACGGCCGCGCCGCAGACCCCCCGCATCGGCCCGAACGACATCCTCCGCTTCCTGCTGGAGATCTTCGCGTTCGTGAGCCTCGGCCTCTGGGGCTTCCTCGCGTTCCCGCTGCCGTGGCCGGGCATCGCCTTCGGCATCGGCGCTCCCGTGCTCGCGATCCTCGCCTGGGCGCTGTTCCGCTCCCCCAAGGCCGTCTTCCGCGTCGACGTCTTCGGCAAGGCGCTCGTCGAGGTCGCCACCTTCTCGGCCGCCGCCCTGGCCTGGTGGGACCTCGGGCAGCCGATCGTGGCCGTCGCCCTGGCCGTCGTGGCCGCCGTGAGCGGCATCATCAACGGCCTCAAGGAACTCGCCGCCTGAGGCACGCCGGCGCCTCCCGGAGGACGCGCGGAGGCGATGATGCGATCCGTGTACACCACCGACCCCGCGCGTCCCGCGGCAGTCTCCGGCCGGGCGCCTAGAGGCTCTGCCAGGACGGCTTGTTGGCCCAAGCGTAGCGGTAGTAGTCGGCGTTCTGCAGATCGGCGGCGGCCGCCTCGTCGACGACGACGGTGACGTGCTCGTGCAGCTGGATCGCCGACCCCGGCTGGCTGGAGGTCACCGGCCCCTCGACGGCCGCGGCCACGGCCGGAGCCTTGGCCGCGCCGAAGGCGAGCAGCACCAGGTGGCGGGCGTCGAGGATGGTGCCGATCCCCTGCGTGATGCAGTGCATCGGCACCTCGTCGATCGAATCGAAGAAGCGGGCGTTGTCGATGCGGGTCGGCTCGGTGAGGGTCTTCACCCGGGTGCGGGAGGCCATCGAGGAGCCGGGCTCGTTGAAGCCGATGTGCCCGGTGCGGCCGACGCCGAGGATCTGCAGGTCGACGCCGCCGGCCTCGCGGATGGCGCGTTCGTAGTCCGCCGCGGCGGTGCGGATGCCGACCGGCCGGCCGTCCGGCACGTGCACGAGCCCCGGGGCGAGCCCGAGCGGTTCGACGACCTCGCGGGTGATGACCGACCGGTAGCTCTCGGGATGACCGGGCGGCAGGCCGACGTACTCGTCGAGGGCGAACCCGCGCACCCGGCTCACGTCGAGCCCGGTCTCGGCGATGCGTGCGGCAAGTGCCCGATAGACGGGCAGCGGCGTGGAACCCGTCGCGAGGCCGAGCACGGCATCCGGTTTCCCGCCGATGAGCCCGACGATGGCGTCGGCGACGAGGGCGCCGGCTGCGGCTTCGTCGGGAACGATCACGACTTCGGCCATGCGATGCCTCCTACGAGTGCGGCGCCGACGGCGGCCGCGGGGAACCCGGGCGGGATGATCCGCACCCGCCCGGCGAGGTCGATCGAGCCGAGGAACGCGGAGCCGGCCGCCCATCCCTCGAGGATACGACGGGTGCCGCCCAGCAGCGGTTCGCCGAGCGCGGCCAGGCCGCCGCCGATGACGACCTCGTCCACGTCGACCGTGAGCACGAGCAGGCGCACCGCGGCGGCCACGCCGCCGACGAAGCGGTCACGCACCTCGATCGCAGCGCCGTCGCCCGCATCGGCGGCGAGGAACAGTTCCCGCGCCGGCAGCGGATCCGTGCTCGGCCAGGCCCTGGCGATCGCCGAGCCCGAGGCGACGGTCTCCAGGCAGCCGCGCTGCCCGCACGGGCATTCGAGACCGTGCGGGTCGACCGGGATGTGCCCGATCTCGCCGGCGATGCCGCGCGAACCGCGCAGCAGCCGGCCGCCCTGCACGATGCCGGCGGCCAGGCCCGTGCCGAGGTTCAGATAGGCCATGGATGCGTCGCGGGTGCCCGCGCCGTGCAGCAGGTGGTCGGCGCCGAGCGCTGCGGCCTTCACATCGTTCTCGACGCGCACGGCGACGCCCAGCCGGTCGGCCAGGCGTGGGCCGAGGTCGAGTCCGGCGACGCCGAGGTTCACGGCGTGCTCGACGCGGCCGGTGCCGGCATCCACCGCCCCCGGCACGCCGATGCCGATCGACTCGAAGCCGCCCGGCTCCAGGCCGGCGAGCTCGCTCATCCGTGCGACCGTGCGCAGCGCGGTGCCGACGACCTCCTCGGGGCCGAAGCCCGTGGGCATCCGCACCTGGTCGCTGAGCGTTCCGTCGGATCCGAGCACGACCGCAGCGGTCTTCGTCCCCCCGATGTCGATGCCGAGCTTCACTGCACCGCCGCCGGGTCGAGCACCTCGCGTAGGCGGTCGATGACCGCGCGCCCCATGAGCCGCGACGCGCCGAAGCTCGCAACGTCTGCGTACGCCCGGTCTTCGCCGGGCCAGCCCATGTCGATCGCCAGCACGTCGCCCCGCACCGCGCGCAGGGCGTCGATCGCCTCGCGCGCGAAGGGGTACCGGTGCAGATCCTTGCCGATCACGAGGACGGGGCCGGCCAGGCCCGCCGGGTCGCCGAGCACGCCGGCGCGGCCGCCGGGCTCGCGTTCGGACAGCGGCACGACGTCGGCCTCGTCGACCCAGTCGCCGGGGGCGGATGCCGCGAACACGCCCCACGGAACGTCGTCCCCCACGGCGATGTTCGCGATCGTGTCGATGCGCACGACGGTGCCGACGCGGCCGGCACCGGCGATGCGCGAGCAGGCGTCGCCGAGTTCGATGGATGCCGTCGCGCGCGGCAGGATCTCGGCCTCGAGCACGGCGGCGCCCGCCGCCAGACCGGCCGCCGCCGGGGCATCCGCCCCCGGATGCCCCGGCAGCCCGCGGACGCGGCCTGCGGCCCGCGCCACGTCTTCGGCCGCCAGACGGCCGTCGTCGATCGCCTCGTAGACCGCGTCGAGGATGTCGGCGAGCTGCTCGTCGGTGTTGTTCGCGCCGATGCAGAGCAGATCGCAGCCCGCGGCGAGGGCGCGCACTGCGGCCTCGGGGATGCCGTGCGCGCCGCTCGCCCCGTGCATGTCGAGGGCGTCGCTGACGACGACGCCCTCGTACCCGAGCTCGTCGCGGAGCAGGCGATGCAGAACGCGCGACGAGAGGGTGGCCGGATCGACCGCGTCCAGCTGCGGCAACAGGATGTGGCTGGTCATGATCGCCCGCGTGCCGGCGGCCACCGCCGCCCGGAACGGGACGAGCTCGCGGCCCTGCAGCGCCTCGAGGGGCAGGTCGACGACCGGAAGGGCCAGATGCGAGTCCGCCGAGGTGTCGCCGTGGCCCGGGAAGTGCTTCGCCGCGGCATCCACCCCCGCCGTCTGCAGGCCCCGGATCCACGCCGCCGTGTGCCGGGCGACGAGCCCCGGCTCCGCCCCGAAGCTGCGGACGCCGATGACCGGGTTCGCCGCGTTCGAGTTGATGTCGGCGTCGGGGGCGAAGTCCATCGTGCAGCCGGTCGCCGCGAGCGCCTCGCCGACGGATCGGCCGACGCGTTCGGTCAGCCCCACGTCGTCGATGCGGCCGAGGACGGCGTTGCCGGGGTACGGCGAACCCGCGCGGGCGAAGAGCCGGGTGACGTCGCCGCCCTCCTCGTCGATCGCGACGACGGCGTCGGGGTTCGCCTCGCGGATCGCCCCGGTCAGGCCGGCCAGCTGTTCGGGCGAGGCGATGTTCCCGGCGAAGACGCACACGCCGCCGAGGCCGTCGCGGAGCCGGGCGAGCAGCCACTCCGGCGCCGCGATGCCGCGGAAGCCGGGCATGAGGGTCGTGAGGATGTCCCGGCGGAGCGACGCTCCGCCGGCCTCGTCGTGCTCGGTCATCCCTTGACGGCTCCGCTCACGAGGCCGCCGACCATCCGCCCCTGCACGAAGAGGAAGAAGATGACCACGGGCAGGGCGATCAATGTGGCGCCGGCCATGACGGCGCCCCAGTTCGTCGCCTCGGTCGCCGACTGGAACGAGTTCAGCCACGGCGGCAGCGTCAGGTTGTACCCCTTCATCAGCAGCAGCGCCATCGTGAACTCGTTCCACGACTGGATGAAGGCGAAGATGCCCGTCGAGACGAGACCCGGCGCCAGCAGCGGGAAGGTGACCTTCCAGAACGCCTGCGACTTCGAGCATCCGTCGATCTGCGCGGCCTCTTCGAGGTCGGCCGGCACGCCGGCGACGAAGCCGCGCAGCGTCCAGATCGTGAACGGGACGACCGCGGCCAGGTGCACGAGGAAGAGCCCGAAGAGATGGTTCACGAGCTGCACGTCGTCGAGCATGTTGTAGACGGTGTACATCATCGCCTCGCCGGGCACCATCTGCACGATGAGCACGCTCACGATGAAGGTGTACCGACCGCGGAAGGCGAAGCGGGCGATCGCGATCGAGGCCATGAAGGCGAAGAGGGCGCAGATCACGACCACGCTGAGGGCGATGAGGAGCGAGGTACCGAGCGCGTGCGGGAAGTCGGTCTGGCCCGGCGCGGCCTCGCGCGTCCACGCCGTGACGTAGTTCTTCCAGGTGAACTCGGTCGGGAAGAAGCTCGGCTCGCGCGTGATGATCTTGTTCGTCGGGGTGAAGGAGGCGTTCACCATCCAGTAGACGGGGAACACCGAGCAGGCGATCACGACGGCGGCGATGGCGTTGAAGAGGACCTGCAGCCAGATCTTCTTCGGGCGCCCGTCGCGGGTCGCGCGACCGGCCGGGGCGACGGCGATCCGGCTCCCTGCGGTCACCTGGGTGGTCATGCGAGCTCCTCGCTCTTCAGGGTGCGGCGGACGTTGAAGTAGCTGAGGCCCATCAGCAGGATCAGCAGGATGACGCCGATCGCGGCGGTCACGCCGAAGTCGCCGAGACCCTGCCGGAAGATGAGCGTCGGCAGCACGTTCGTCTCGGAGACGATGCCGCCCTGTTGCTGCAGGGCGTATACCTGCGTGAAGATCCGCAGGTTCCAGATGATCTGCAGCACGAGCACGGCCGTGACGACGTTGCGCATGTACGGGGCGATGATGTAGCGGTAGCGCTTGACGGCGCCGGCGCCGTCGAGCTGGGCCGCCTCGAGCACCTCGCCGGGGATCTGGCCGAGCCCGGCGTAGAACGTGAAGGCGACGAACGGGATCGACTGCCACACGATGATGATGATGAGCACGCCGGTGAACGACCACGAGTTCGCCAGCCACGAATGGCCGTACCAGCGATCGCCCGTGAGGAGCGTCATGACGTGGTTCATGAGGCCGTACTCGGTGTCGAAGATCCACCCCCAGACGATCGTCGCGGCCAGCGGCGGCATCGCCCAGGCGATGAGGAGGGCGACCGAGACGGCGGTGCGCCAGGCGCGGCCGAGGCGCATCATGAGCATGCCGATGAGCATGCCGCCGGCCATGTTGAGGATCGTGAGGACGACCATGAGGGCGAGCGAGCGGCCGAGCACGGCCGGGAAGTCGCCCTTGGCGATGATGCCGATGAAGTTCTCCAACCCGACGAAGTTCGCCGGGATGTCGAGCATCTTGTTCTTGATCTGCAGGTCGGTGAACGACTGGACGATCATCGCGATCGTCGGGTAGCCGACCATGATGCCGAGCAGCACGATGCTCGGGGCCAGCAGCAGCCAGGGCGCGACGGGGAAGCGGCGCTTCTTGCTGCCGGCGGGTCGCGGCACGTCCGAGAGCGCCTTGCGCTTCGACTTCTTCGGCGGACGCGGCGGTGCGTCGGCTTCGGTGAGGGTTGCGCTCACGTGGCTGCTCCTCGATGGATCGCCGGAGGGGGGCCGGCTGCTGCGGATGCGGCGGGGCCGCGGAAGAGAGGGGTGAGGAGGGGGCGAGGGCGCCGCCCCCTCCTCTCATCCGAGCTCGGTCAGGAGTTCAGGATGTCTTCGATCTGCTTGTCCAGGCCGGTGGCGATCTCCGTGACATCGCCGCCCTGGGCGATCTTGACGAGCGCCTCCTGGATGATCTGGGCGGCCTCGACCTCGGCCCACTTCGGGGTCGTCGGGGTCACCTTGGAGTTCGCCAGCGCTTCGGCCTGGGCCTGGGCGACGGGCGTGTCCGGCAGCGCGGACGCGGCCGACTCGATGCCGGGGGTCAGGCCGGCCTCGGCCATGAGCTCCTGGTAGCCGGTGGAGGTCATGATGGCCAGGGCCTTCTCGGCCTGCTCCGGGTTCTTGCTCTTCGTGGCGACGCCGATGTTCGAACCGCCGGCGAAGATCGGGGCGGTCTCGCCCGCGGTGAGGCCCGGCAGCGCGAAGGCGCCGAGGTCGGAGCCGAAGGTGTCGGCGCAGCCGGGGTTCTCGGCGTCGGCGGCGGCCTGGATCGAACCCTGCACCCACGCGGGGGCCGACAGGAAGACGACCTCGCCGGCGCAGAACGGAACCTGCGGGTCGGTCTCGTCGCCGTCCTTGGCGGCGTTGGACGCGTTGGTGTAGACGTCCTGCAGCATGCTCAGACCTTTGATGCCGCCCTCGCTGGAGAAGCCGGCCTTCCAGGCGTCGCCGTCCTGCTCCGCGATGAAGCCGTCGTTGGCCCACACGTAGGCCAGCGCGTTGTACCAGTCGCGACCCGGGGCGTAGATGCCCGAGACGGTGTCGGTGTGGCGCGCCTTGCCGCTGGCGACGTACTCGTCGAGCGTCTTCGGCAGCGCGGTGTCGCCGAGGACCTGCTCCGAGTAGAAGACGATCCGGCCGCCGGCGTAGTACGGAGCGGCGTACAGGTCGCCGTCGTAGGTCGCGGAGTCCTCGAGGCCGCCGAGGAAGTCATCGCCGCCCAGCTCGTCGCGGAGGTCGGTGATGGGCTGGAAGAGACCCTGGTCCGCGAAGCTCGCGGTCTGCGTGTTGCCGACCTCGACGAGATCGGGCGAGTCGTTGGACTGCAGCGCCGCCGCGTAGGTGTCGCTGACGTCGGCCCAGGTCTTCTGCTCGACCGTGAGCTTCCAACCCTCGTTCTCCGACTCGAACGTGTCCTTCAGGTAGGCGCGTGCGGTGTCGGGGGTGTCGCTTCCGACGAGCCACACGGTGATCGTGCCGCCGTCGGAGCTGTTGCCGCCGTCACCGCCGGCACTGCAGCCCGCGAGGGTCAGCGCCGCCGCGGCGCCGAGCGCCACGATGCCGAGTTTCCTCATGTCGTGTGTGTTCCTTTCCTACGGAAGAGGTGGCCAGCCGGGTGCTGACGACCCTTGGTGCGCGGGGTCTAGGAGACCCCGAGTTGTCCGGACAGGACCATGACGGCCGCACCCTGCAGGACGATGTCCTGCCCGTGCGACGTCAACCGGAGCCTCAGATCACCGGTGAGCTGCGCCATCGTCCGGTTCCGGAGCGTTTCGACGGCCGCATCGAGGAGGGGGCCGTCAAGCAGGTCGACCGGGCCGCTGAGGACCAGCTCCGGCAGATTGAGGGCGCCGACCACGGGCGCGAGCACGACCCCGAGCCGACGGCCGGCCTCGGCGAGCACGAGCTCGCGGCCGGCCTCGTCGAGCCCGGCGATGCGGGTCGACAGGCGCGGTGCCGACAACCAGGACTCGAGGCATCCGGTCTTGCCGCAGGCGCAGGGATACCCCGCGTCGTCGCCGACGACGACATGCCCGATCTCACCCGCGGCGAAGGCGCTGCCGAGCACGAGGCGGCCGCCGAGCAGCACGCCGGCGCCGACGCCGTGGCCGACTTTGACCAGCATGAGGTCGTCGGTCTGTGCTCCGCGATGCTCGGCGAGCACGGCGACGTTCGCGTCGTTGCCCACGTGCGCCGGCAGGCCGAATTCGGCCGCCGCCAGGTCGCGGAGAGGAAGATCGGTCCAGCCGAGGTTCGGCGCGGCGCGTACGACGCCGTTCGGGTCGACGACACCCGGTGAACCGATGCCGATGCCGAGCACCGGGGTGCTCGTGAGGGCGAGGAGCCCGCCGATGAGGGCGAAGGCGCGGTCGATGGCGGCCTGACCGGTCGCGCCGTCGAGGGCGACTTCGTCGCGGGCGACGATCGTGCCGTCGAGGTCGCTGACCGCGCCGCGGAAGACGGCGTGCTCGGAGAGGTCGACGGCGATGATGTGGAACCCGGCGCGGTCGACGTCGATGAGCGTCGCGGGTTTGCCGGGGCCGGCCGATTCGCGCTGGCCGAGTTCGACGACGAGGCCTTCGCCGACGAGGTCTGCGACGAGGTCCGAGACGGTGACGCGGGTGAGGCCGGTCTCGCGGGCGAGGTCGGCACGGCTGCGGGGGCCGGCGGTGAAAAGCGTCTGGAGGACGAGGGCGCGGTTGTGGCTGCGCGCGTGCTCGGGGAGCACTTTGCGTGTGGGGCGGAGTTCGCGACCGAGCGTCACCCGAAGGCCCGTCGTCGCGGCTCCGGCGTCGAGCACCGGTGTCTCGGCCTGATCGGAAGCATCCATCGCTGTCACGTTTGTTAGGAAACCATACGAACAAATCCGGCGCAACCCTTCGCCCGGAATCCATCGGGGCGTTACCGAGTCGTGACCCGCGGTGGATGCCGCAGCGCGGCCGGCGCGCCACCGCATCCGCACACGACGAAGGGCGGCGGGCTCACGCCCGCCGCCCTCCCGATCGGCTCAGCCGATCAGCCGGTCATCAGAACAGCACCAGCAGATACTTCGTGTGGCTCTTCGCCGCCGCGACCGTGTCGGTGCCCGCGAAGGACGCCGTCACGCCGTGCAGACCCGAGCCGAGCTTCGGCAGCTTCACGCTCGCCTTGCCCTTCGCGTCGACCACCACCGGCACCTCGGTGCCGTTCACGGAGACCGTCACCTGCTGGCCCGCGACGTCGCCGCTCGAGGAGAGCGAGACCGTCGCCTTCACCGTGTTCCACGAGAACGCGATCGGCGTCGAGAGCTTCAGGTCCAGCTTCGCCGTGTGGGCGATGACCACCGCGGCCGACTCGGCCGACGCCGACGGCAGGCCCTCGGCGGATGCCGTGACCACGACGCTCAGCGAGGCGCCCGCGAGCTTCTTCGTCACCTGGAGCTTCGCCTGCTTCGCCCCCGGGATGTCGACCCCGTCGGCCTTCCACTGATACGCGAAACTCAGCCCCTCCGGCGTCCACTGCCCCGGCGTCGCCGTGAGCTTGGACCCGACCGCCGGCGTGCCCTCGATCGCCGGGGCGACCGTGTTGACCGGCGCGCCCGGCTCCGCGGCGGCACCCGAGGCGACCTCGACGAGCGTCGAACGCCCCGTGTCGCCGTAGTGCACGATGCCGAGATAGTCGGTCTCGGGGGTCAGACCCGACCAGTTCGCGGTGTACGAGACCGGTTCGCCCTGCGTGGTGGTCAGCGCCGCGGGATCCGTCTGGAACGAGCCTTCGCCCGCGCCCGGCGTCACCTCGAACGTCGTGAAGTCCCACGCCGTGGCGCCCGAGTACACGTCGACGAAGACGGCGTAGGTCGCCGCCGGCGGCGCCGGCAGATCCACCCGCTCGTCGGCCGAAGCCGTCGCCGACTGGTACAGCGCCACGGCCTGCCCGGCCGCGTTCAGCCGGTACACGAAGAGATCGAGATCGCTCGTGTCGTCGGCCGCGTCGAGGTCGAAGCGGGCGAACTCGACGCCCTCGCCGATCGTGACGTCGTAGCGGAACTCGTCGCCCGCCGTGCCCGAACCGCTGTCGCCGGCCTCGGGGTCGTCCGGGTTCGGGTGCAGGGTTCCGGCCGTCAGGCCCGAGGTCGCGAGCGGGATCTCCCCGTCGCTGCCCGGAACGACCTCGACGGCGACCTGGCCGTCGACGCCCTCGCCCGACACCGCATCCGGCGCGCTCAGCGCGACCGGCTGCACGACGATGGGGCTGCGCACCGTGTGCGTGCCGTCCGCCCAGGTGAGCGAACCCGTCGCGTACGCGTCCACAGCGGCCGTCGTGCGCTCGAAGGAGACCTGGTACGAGGCCGTCTCGCCCGCGGCGCCGAAGCTCAGCGTCGAGGGCGTGACCGTGGCCTCGATGCCCTCGAGCCCCTCGACCGAGACGGTGTAGTCACCGGCGGCGGTCGAGGTGACCGTGCGGGTCACCGTCTGCGGAGCCGTCAGCGAACCGATCGCGATCGAGGCGAGGTTCAGCTCGGTGCCCGTGATCGGCTCGAGCTCGGGGAACGTCGTCGGGTCGATGCCCTGCACGTAGCGCGCCCAGTCCTCGGGTCCGTTCAGGTACAGCAGGCCCGCGTCGAAGAAGCGGGTCGGGTCGACCTGACCGGCACCCTGCGCGAACGGATCCGTGACCCGGGCGCCGTCGCCGTCGACCGTGTCGCCGGCCGTCGTCATCATCGCCGACTTGATCTCGGCGGGCGTCGCGTTCGGACGCTCCCCGAGGTACAGGGCGGCCAGACCCGCGATGTGCGGTGCGGCCATCGAGGTGCCCGAGGCGAACATGAAGGTCGGCTCGGCACCCTCGGCGTTCGGGCCGTCGGCGAGGATCGCCACGCCCGGAGCCGCGATGTCGGGCTTCAGCAGGTTCGAGCCGTCGACCACGATCGGGCCGCGCGAGGAGAAGCCGGCGACCTGCGGGGTCGGCGGCGTGTAGTCCGTCGTGTTGTCGGGCGTGAACGTGGCCGTCGCACCCTCGGTCGCCGCATACGCGTAGGCGACGTCCCAGTACCGGTCTTCGAGGTGGATCGTCGGCACGCTGTGCTCGTCGGTGTCGATCGAGCCGGGCGTGCTGTTGACGAGCAGCGTTCCGATGCCGCCGGCTCGGGCGACCTCGGCCGACTTGGCGACGCGGTCGTAGACGCCGCGCTCGCAGAGCACGATCTTGCCGGTCGCCTTGGCCGGGTCCAGCGACCCCGGCGCGCACAGCAGCGCGTCGGCCGCATCCTCGAAGGTGTCGAGCTTGGCGAGATCGGCGCGCACGAGCTCGCCGCTGAGCGGCTCCTCGAGCGTGCGGTCCACCGTGATCGACGCGCCCGCGACGGCGGTGCCGTCTCCGAAGGTGGCCGTGGCCTCGTAGCTCGGGATCGTCGACGCCGCGACGGTCGTGATCCACGGCGCCGCGTTGTCCACGGTGGATGCCGTGGGGCCGTCGTTGCCGGCCGACGCCGAGACGAACACGCCGGCGGCCGCGGCGTTGAAGTATGCCTGGTCGCTCAGCTCGATCGTCGAGGTCGCCCCGCCGCCGCCGATGGAGTAGTTGATGACGTCCACGCCGTCGGAGACGGCTGCGTCGATCGCCGCGAGGATGTCGGTCATCGAGCAACCGTCATCGGTCGTGACCGTCGGGTCCGGACCGGTCCAGCAGACCTTGTACATGGCGACCTTCGCCGCGGGCGCGACGCCCGAGATCGTGCCGTAGTCCACGCCCGAGATCGCAGCGGGCACGCCGTTGTTGCCGGCGGCCGTCGAGGCGGTGTGCGAACCGTGGCCGTCGCCGTCGCGCGGCGAGACGTACTCGCCGAGCTCGACGCCGCCGAGGCGGTCCTCGCCGAAGCCGTCGACGAAGTAGCGCGCACCGACGATCTTCGTCGAGCAGTCGTCGGCGGCGAACTGCTCGCCCTCGACGCACACGCCCGTGAAGGTGTTGCCGTCGGCCTTCTCGAAGACGATCGAGTCGCCGTCGAGGTACGGGTCCGCGCCAGGCTCGGTACCGAGCGGCTCACCCGCGAACGACGGGTTCTCGGGGGCGATGCCCGTGTCGAGCACGCCGACCACGACGCCCTCGCCGGCCTGCTCCACGCCGCCGATCGACTCCCACACGCCGCCCTCGCCCTCGAGGCCGAGGAACTCGGTCGAGGGGGTCGCCGTCGTGTGCAGCAGCTCGTCGGGCACGAGGGTCTGCACGCGCTTGTCGCGCGCGAGACCCGCCGCCTGCTCGGCGTCGAGGTTCGCCGCGAAGGCGTTCAGCGTCAGCGTGTACGAGGCCGACACGTCGGCGCCGACGGCGCCTGCGACGTCCTCCTGCTGCGCGGCGAGGTAGTCCGTGTACTTCTCGACCGGCGCGGCCTGCGCGTCCAGCTGCTCCTCGGGTGCGGGCGCGGTCGCCTCGAACCCGGCGACGCCGCCCTCGTAGACCGCGGCGGGCTGCTCGTCGAGCACGACGATGTACCGCCCATCGGCGAAGTCGACCGCTGCGGCCGGTGCGGCCTCCTCGGCCGACGCCGGTGCGGCGAAGCCGACCACCGCCGCGGAAACGAAGACGGCACCGCTGAGCGTTGCCGCCGCGATGCCGTGGAGTCCGGCGGCCCCTGGCCGCCCTCTCCGGAATGTGTTCACGAACGCCTCCATCCCTGCAGAAAGCCCCGTACGGGGGCCACGATGGCTCCGAACCTATCGCAGGGTGGCACACGGTGAACAGTGGATGTTCACGCAGGATTCATGCATGTTTCGCACAATTCGCGCGTGGTTCCGTCGGGTGCGTCAGCGGGCCGGCAGTGCCATCCCGGCATCCACCGGCGCCTCGCGACGATCCAGCCGTCCGCCGATCGCCCGCAGCGCCGCGAGGATCGTCGCCAGATCCACGAGCTCCTGGATGATCGCACCGGCCGTCGCCGGGATGAAGCCGAACGCGGCGACGATCATCAGCAGGATGCTCACGATGATGCCGAGCCAGATCGACTGCAGGGCGATCCGCACCGTATCGCGGCCGACCTCGACCGCCCGCGCCACCCGCGAGATGTCGTCGACGAGGATCACCGCCCCAGCCGACTCGCTGGCCGCCGTCGCCCCCTTCGCCCCCATCGCGATGCCCACATCGGCCGCGGCCAGCACCGGGGCGTCGTTCACGCCGTCGCCGACCATGATCACCGGCCGCTCGGTGATCGAGGCCACCTCGTGCACCTTGTCGGCCGGCAGGCACTCCGCCCGCACCCGCGTGATCCCGAGCTCGGCGGCGATGTGATCGGCCGTCGCCTGCGCATCGCCGGTCAGCATCATCGTCTCGCCGATGCCGAGCTCCCCGAGCCGGGCGAGCATCGCCTTCGCATTCGGCCGCAGCTCGTCGGCGGCCAGCAGCGCACCCGCGAAACGACCGCCGACGCCCACGTAGATCGCCAGCTCGCCCGGGGCGATCTCGGTGCGCCGCGCCCCCGAGGCGTGCTCGGCGACGAAACGGAACTTGCCGACGACGACCTCCTCGCCGCCGATCCGGGCGACGACGCCGTTCGTGGCCTGCTCGCTCGCCGACTCCGCCTCCTCCAGCTCGACCCCGCGATCCTCGGCCGCATCGATCATCGCCTGCGCCAGCACATGCGAGGAGTACTGCTCCGCGCTCGCGACGAGCCCGAGCAGGCCGGCCTCGTCGAAGCCCGGCTCGGGCCGCACATGCGTGAGCCGGGGCCGGCCCATCGTCAGCGTGCCCGTCTTGTCGAACACCGCCGTCTTCGCCGCGTTCAACTGCTCGAGCACCCCGCCGCCCTTCACGATCACGCCGTTGCGGGCCGCCCGGCTCATACCGCCGATGAACGCCACCGGCGCGGCGATCAGCAGCGGGCAGGGCGTGGCGAGCACGAGCACCTCCGCGAAGCGCACCGGGTCGCCCGAGACCGCCCACGCCACCCCCGCAAGCACCAGCGAGAACACCGTGAACGGCACCGCATACCGGTCGGCGAGGCGCACCGTCGGCGCCTTCGACGCGCTCGCCTCCGCCACGAGCGCCACGATCTGCTGGTACTGACTGTCGCCGGCCACCCGCGTCGCCCGCACCCGCACCGCCTGCGGCCCGTTCACCGAGCCCGACAGCAGCGCATCGCCGGCATGCTTCTCCACCGGCGTCGACTCGCCCGTGATCGACGACTCGTCGATCGCCGTCTCATCCGAGAGCAGCTCGGCATCCACCGGCACGATCTCGGACGGCCGCACCAGCAGCTCGTCGCCGACGACGACCTCGTCGACCGGCACGTCCCGGATGTCCTCGCCCTTCAGCCGGTGCGCCCGCTGCGGCGCCCGGGTGAGCAGGGCGTCCAGCTCGCGCTTGGCGCGCTGGTTCGCATAATCCTCGAGCGCCGCACCGCCCGTCAGCATGAGCACCACGACGAGGGCCGCGATGTACTCGCCGACCACCACCGTCGCCACGATCGCCGTGACCGCGAGCACGTCCAGCCCGAAATGCCCGTGGATCATGTCGCGCACCATGCCGACCGCCTGCCACGCGGCCACGGCCAGCGAGAACACGCTGAACAGCCACGGCACGACCGCCCCCGCACCCGTGAGCGCCAGCACGATGCCGGCCAGCCCGACGAGGATCGTGACCGCGACGATCCAGTAGCGCTTCAGCATCCCCCAGACCTTCCCCATAGGGCCAGTCTGCCCGACGCCCGCCGCCGAAACGCGAAAGCGGGGCGGATGCCGACACGCATCCGCCCCGCTCGGGAACCGCCCTTACGCGCCGATGCGCGCCTTCAGGTTGTTCGCCAGGGTCTCGAGGAACTCCTCGGTCGTCTGGTAGCCCTGCTCGGGGCCGACGAGGAGCGCGAGGTCCTTCGTCATCGCACCCGACTCGACCGTCGTGATGACGACGTCCTCGAGGGTCGCGGCGAAGTCGATGAGCTCCTGGTTGCCGTCGAGCTTGCCGCGGTGCGCGAGGCCGCGCGTCCAGGCGAAGATCGAGGCGATCGGGTTCGTCGAGGTCGGCTTGCCCTGCTGGTGCTGGCGGTAGTGGCGCGTGACCGTGCCGTGGGCCGCTTCGGCCTCGACGATCTTGCCGTCCGGGGTGGAGAGCACCGAGGTCATCAGGCCGAGCGAGCCGAAGCCCTGCGCGACGGTGTCGGACTGCACGTCGCCGTCGTAGTTCTTGCAGGCCCAGACGTAGCCGCCCTCCCACTTCATGGCCGAGGCGACCATGTCGTCGATGAGGCGGTGCTCGTACGTGAGGCCGGCGGCCTCGAACTGCTCCTTGAACTCGGCGTCGAAGATCTCCTGGAAGATGTCCTTGAAGCGGCCGTCGTAGGCCTTCAGGATCGTGTTCTTCGTCGACAGGTACACCGGGTAGTTGCGCGAGAGGCCGTAGTTCAGCGAGGCGCGCGCGAAGTCGCGGATCGAGGCGTCGAGGTTGTACTGCACCTGCGCGATGCCGTCGCCCGGCGCCTGGTAGACCTCGAACTTCTGCGGCTCGCCGCCGTCCGTCGGGGTGAACTCGACGGTGAGGGTGCCCTCGCCGGCGAAGCGGAAGTCGGTGGCGCGGTACTGGTCGCCGAAGGCGTGGCGGCCGATGATGATCGGCTTGTTCCAGCCAGGGACCAGGCGCGGGATGTTCGAGATGATGATCGGCTCGCGGAAGATGACGCCGCCGAGGATGTTGCGGATCGTGCCGTTCGGCGACTTCCACATCTTCTTCAGGCCGAATTCCTCGACGCGGGCCTCGTCGGGGGTGATCGTCGCGCACTTGACGCCGACGCCGTGCTTCTGGATCGCGTGCGCGGCGTCGATCGTGATCTGGTCGTCGGTCTCGTCGCGCTTCTGGATGGAGAGGTCGTAGTACTCGAGGTCCACGTCCACGTACGGGTGGATCAGCGTGTCCTTGATGGCCTGCCAGATGATGCGGGTCATCTCGTCGCCGTCGAGCTCGACGACGGTGCCTTCAACCTTGATTTTGGACAAGAGGGTGTCTCCTTGGGATGCGGATTTCTGGGAGGCCGTGGGCGCCGGCATCCCGGGTCTCCGCGGGTGCGCGCACGCCGCGAGCCAGTCTAGCCCGTCCACGCCGATATCTCGACGTCGAGACAGTTCGGGGGTGGATGCCGCGGGCAGCCGAGCCCGCAGCTACCCTCTTCGGCGAGCACCGGGTTAGCCTTGCTGCATGGCTGAGCTGACCCTGGAAGAGCTGAACGCATCGAACGTCGCCGCGGCGAACGGACTCACGCTGAAGCCCGGCCAGGAGCAGTTCATCATGCCCGTGACCTACGCGGCCGAGACCACCGTGCTCTCCCCCGAGGCGCAGTGGCAGCGCGTCGCCCGCGACGGCGAGCACGTCGTCGGCTTCATCCACGGCAACTTCGACGCCGAGAACGAGCACGAGGAATTCCGCGCCTGCATCTGGCGCATCAACGTCGACGCCGAGGCGCAGGGCCAGGGCGTCGGCCGCTTCCTCACCGCCTCCCTCGCCGAAGAGGCCAAGCACCGCGGCTTCGACCGCATCACCGTCATGTGGGAGCCCGGCGTCGCCGGCCCCGAGGCCTTCTTCCACCGCATCGGCTTCATCGACATCGGCGAGAGCGCCTACGGCGACGTCATCGGCGCGCTCGAACTCTGACGCCTCCGTGGCCGGCGGTGTGCGGATGCCCGGGCGCGGTGCGCCCGGCGGGGCGCCCGGCACGGGCGCGCCCGCGGGGGCTTCCGGCGGCACCGCCCCGGGCGACTTCGGCGGGCTCGTGCTCGAACTCGTCGCCGACATCCCGCCCGGGTGCGTGCTGAGCTACGGCGACGTCGCCGCGATGCTCGGCTCGCGCGCCGCACGCGCCGTCGGCACCGTGATGGCCCGCTCGGGGGGCACGGTTCCCTGGTGGCGCGTCGTCCGCGCCGACGGCAGCCCGCCCGTCGGGCACGCCGAGCGCGCCCTCCCCCGCTACGAGGACGAGGGCACCCTGCTCCGCCCCGGCGGCCCCGCCGGCTACCGCATCGACCTCGCCGCCGCCCGCTGGCGCCGCTGAGCACCGCGCCCCCGGCATCCGCTCACCCCCGGCATCCACCGCCCTGCACATCCACCGCGCCCCGGCATCCACCGCCCGCATTTCCTGCGCAATGCAGGAAGCCGTACGGCGTGTCGCCGCGCCCATGCGGCGGAACGCCCCGCGACACGCGTGCACTCCTGCATTGCGCAGGGGGGACCCAGGGGAGGCGCCGCCCGCCGCACGCGCGACACGCGCGAAGAAGACACTCGAAATACGCACAGCCGACGCCAAGCTCTGCCATGATGCCGTGCATCCCCGTCCCCCCGTCCGGGGGGCATCCCGCTCCCGCACCACCGACACAACCGGAAATGAAGGAGAGCAACATGGCATACACGAAACGGGGGCGCCGACTCGGCAGAGCCCTCGCGATCGCCGCGGCGGCCGCACTGGCCGGCACGGTGATGGTCGGCCAGCCGGCGACGGCGCAGCCGGCCGATGACGGCACCGCCGCCGCATCCGGCTTCGCCGCGAACGCCAACCCGCAGGGCATCGACGTCTCGAACTGGCAGGGTTCGATCAACTGGACGAGCGTCCGGAACGCCGGCATCGAGTTCGCCTACATCAAGGCGACCGAGGGCACGAGCTACAAGGACCCGCGCTTCAACACCAACTACCCGAACGCGTACTACGCGGGCGTCATCCGCGGCGCGTACCACTTCGCGCTGCCGAACGTGTCCAGCGGCGCCACGCAGGCGAACTACTTCGTCAACAACGGCGGCGGCTGGTCGCGCGACAACCTCACCCTGCCCGGCGCCCTCGACATCGAGTGGAACCCGTACGGGGCGACCTGCTACGGCCTCTCGCAGACGGCGATGCGCAACTGGATCACCGACTTCTCGAACACGTACAAGTCGCGCACGGGCCGCGACCCGGTGATCTACACGGCCGCCTCCTGGTGGAACCAGTGCACCGGCAACTGGACGGGCCGCTCGGCGATCAACCCGCTGTGGGTGGCGCACTACACGACCGGCAGCCCGGCGATCCCGGCCGGCTGGGGCTTCTACACGATGTGGCAGTACACCTCGAGCGGAAGCGTCGCCGGCATCGCCGGCAACATCGACCGCAACGTCTTCAACGGCACGCGGGCCCGCCTGCTCGCGCTCGCGAACAACACTCCGTGAGGTCGGGGGGGGGCGGATGCCGGGGCGCGCGCCCGGGCATCCGCCCCGCTTCCATCCATCACCCCGAACCGAACGGAGCACACCCCATGAACGAGATCACCCGCCGCACCGCCCTCGCCGGCCTCGCCGCCGGAGCGGCCGTGCCGCTGCTCGGCGCCGCCGCCGTCCCCGCCCACGGGCCCGGGCACGGCCGAGGGCCGAAGGGCCCGCTCGTCGAGCAGCCGCGCATCTACTCCGGCGACGAATGGGGCGCCCGGCCCCCGTCGGCGACGCCGACCGTCGTGCACGCGCGGCCGAACAAGATCATCGTGCACCACACGGCGTTCCCGAACACCGCCGACCATTCGCTCGCGTACGCGTTCCAGAACTCGCGCGACATCCAGGACCTGCACATGGACCAGAACGGCTGGCTCGACTCGGGCCAGCACTTCACGAACAGCCAGGGCGGCTACCTCACCGAGGGCCGCGCCGGCAGCCTCGCGGCCCTGCAGCGAGGGCGATGGATGATCGAGAGCGCCCACACCGTCGGCCAGAACACGCAGTCCATCGGCATCGAGAACGACGGCAGCTACCACCTCGGCGCACCGGTGCCCGAGGAGCAGTGGGCCAGCCTCGTCCACTTCTGCGCGTACACGTGCCAGCAGTACGGCATCCCCGCCACCGAGATCTACGGGCACATGGACTTCAACGAGACCCTGTGCCCCGGCGGGCTGCACGATCGCCTGCCGGAGCTGCGCGAGCTCGTCGCGGGCCGGCTGCAGCGGCGCCGCTGAGCGCGCGCGCACCGTCGGGTGCGTGCCGCCGGCGGGCCGGCGCGGCATGGGCCGGGTGCGGATGCCCTGGGGCGACCCCGGGCATCCGCACCCGCATCTCACACGAGCGAGTCGCGCCAGGCCGCGTGCAGCTTCGCGAAGCGACCCGTGCCGCCGATGAGCTCGGCGGGGGCGCCGTCTTCGACGATGCGCCCGTGCTCCATGACGAGCACCCGGTCGGCGATCGCCACCGTCGACAGACGGTGCGCGATGATGACCGCGGTGCGGTCGGCGAGCAGGGTCTGCAGCGCCTCCTGCACGAGGCGTTCGCTCGGGATGTCGAGGGAACTGGTCGCCTCGTCGAGGATGAGCAC
Organism: Agromyces archimandritae; assembly: GCF_018024495.1. NCBI lineage: Bacteria > Bacillati > Actinomycetota > Actinomycetes > Micrococcales > Microbacteriaceae > Agromyces > Agromyces archimandritae. The sequence continues at coordinate 2,521,882 of NZ_CP071696.1, read as the reverse complement.
CGCCGGGTTCGCGAGGAACGCCCGCGCGAAGGAGATGAGCTGCCGCTGCCCGGCGCTGACCCGCCCGCCGCGCTTGTTCACATCGGTGTCGTAGCCGTTCGGCAGCGACTCGATGAATGCGTGCGCGCCGACCGCCTTCGCCGCCGCGACGATCTCGTCGAAGGAGGCGTCCGGCCGGCCGAGGGCGATGTTGTCGGCGACGGTGCCCGAGAACAGGTACGCCTCCTGGGTGACCATGACGATCGCCCGCCTGAGGTCCTTCGGGTGCAGATCCCTGAGGTCCACCCCGTCGAGGGTGACGCGGCCGTCGCTCGGATCGTAGAAGCGGGAGATCAGCTTCGCGAGCGTCGACTTGCCGGCGCCGGTCGAGCCGACGAGCGCGATCGTCTGCCCGGCGGGGATATCCAGGTCGAAGTGGGGCAGGATGACCCGCTCCGGCGTGTATGCGAACTCGACGTCGTCGAAGCGGACGTGCCCCTCGGCCTTCCACAGGTCGACCGGCTTCACCGGGTCGGGCACGCTCGGTTCCTCCTCCAGCACGCCGGAGATCTTCTCGAGGGCGCTCGCGGCCGACTGGTACGAGTTGTAGAACATCGCGAGGTCTTCCATGGGGTCGAAGAAGCGGCGCGTGTACAGCACGGCCGCAAGCAGCGCCCCGATGGCGAGGCTCTCGTCGACGACGCGGAACGCGCCGAACAGCAGCACCGCGGCGATCGTGGTGTTGCCGATGAGCATGAGCCCCGGCTCGTAGGTGCCGAAGAGGCCGACGACCTTCGCATTGACGTCGCGGTAGTCCTCGACGACGCCGGCGAAGTCGCGCTCGTTGCGGCGCTCCTTGCGGAACGCCTTCACGGCGCGGATGCCGGTCATCGTCTCCACGAAGTGCACGATGAGCTTGGCCGACACGACCCGCGAGCGCCGGAACAGCACCTGCGAGCGCACCTGGAACCAGCGGGTGAGCATGAACAGCGGCACGAGGGCGACGGCGAGGATCAGCCCCGAAACGGGGTCCATCACGACGAGCATGACGGCCGTCATGCCCATGTACAGCAGGCCCTGCACGAGCGCGTTCACGCCCGAGTCGAGGAGTTCGCGGATCGAGTCGAGGTCGCTCGTCTGCCGCGAGATGATGCGCCCCGAGGTGTACGACTCGTGGAACTCGAGGCTGAGCTTCTGCGTGTGCAGGAAGACGCGCTTGCGCAGGTCGATCAGCACGGCCTGGCTGATGCGCGCCGAGAGGCGGATGTACCAGGCGATGAGAAAGCCGCCGACGAGGCCCGTGAGCAGATAGGCGCCGCCGGCGAAGGCGAGCGGGAACCAGTCCTGCTCCAGGAGCGCCGGCAGGCCCCGGTCGATGCCGTACGCGATGATCGCGGGGCCGGCGACCTGCCCGGCCGTCGAGATCAGCACGACGACGATCGTCAGCGCCAGGGTGGGCCTCATGGGCGACAGCAGCGAGCCGAGCAGCCGGAGCGAGCGGCGCCGGATGTGCCTGGACTCGGCCTTCGTGTATTCGTGGCGTTCTTCGCCCTGCACGCCGACGACGCTCATCGGGCCACCTCCTCGGTCTCGTCTTCGGTTTCGTCTTCGGTTTCGGCGCCCGTGGTGCGGATGCCGTCGTCGTCGCTGCGGCCGCGGCGCTCTTCGTCTTCGAGGCTCGAGATGACGAAGCGGTAGTGCTCGCTCTCGCGGAGCAGTTCGGAGTGCGTGCCGACCTCGGTGATCCGCCCGTCCTCGAGCAGGGCGACGCGGTCGGCGAGCATGACGGTCGAGGGCCGGTGGGCGACGATGAGCGCCGTGGTGGATGCGAGCACCTCGCGCAGCGCCTCTTCGACGAGCGCCTCGGTCTCGACGTCGAGCGCCGAGAGGGGGTCGTCGAGGACGAGCACGGCCGGGCTCGCGGCGACGGCGCGGGCGAGGGCGAGCCGTTGCCGCTGCCCGCCGGAGAGGCTCATGCCCTCCTCGCCGACCTTCGTGTCGAGCCCGTCGGGCAGTTCGTAGGCGAACCCGGCCTGCGCGATCGAGAGGGCTTCGGCGAGCACCCGGTCGGCCTCCTCGCGGCGGGCGTCGCCGTCGAACTCGGGGCGGCCGAGCAGCACGTTCTCGCGCACCGACGCCGAGAACAGCGTCGCATCCTCGAACGCCATCGCGATGTGCGTGCGGAGCTCGCCGCGGGTGAGGGCGCGGATGTCGACCCCGTCGATGGTGATCGCCCCGCCGGTGACGTCGTAGAGGCGCGTGGTGAGCGCCGTCAGCGTCGACTTGCCCGAGCCGGTGAGGCCGACGAGGGCCATCGTCTCGCCGGGCTCGAGTTCGAGTTCGATGCCGTCGAGGAGGTCGGGGGTGCCGGCCGGCGCGTCGGGGTAGCGGAAGTGCGCGTTCTCGAAGGCGAGGCGGCCGCTCGGCGAGCCGACCGTGCGGGGCTCGGCCGGGTCGGTGATGGTGTTCTCCGTCTTCATGACCTCGAAGAAGCGGTCGGTGGCGTTGCGGGCATCCACCGCGAAGGCGAGGAGGAAGCCGATCGACTCGATCGGCCAGGCCAGCGCCGTCGCCGTGCCGAAGAAGCGCAGGACCTCGCCGGCCGTGAGCAGCCCCTGCGCGGCGAGCCACACCGAGATCACGAGGCACAGCCCGAGCGCGACGGCCGGGATGATGAGCAGCCACGCCCAGATGTTCGAGTCGAGGCGGGCCTTCTCGATCTCGGTGCGGCGCAGCGTCTCGGCCTGCGCCGAGAAGGTGCTGAGGGCGTGCTTGCCGCGGCCGAAGGCCTTCAGCACGCGGATGCCGTGCACCGACTCCTCGACGGCGGTCGCGAGGTCCCCGGCCTGGTCCTGGCTCTGCCGGGACACGACCGAGTAGCGGCCCTCGAAGCGGTAGCCGATGACCCACAGCGGCACGCAGCAGAGGAAGAACACGAGCCCGAGCGCCCAGTTCATCGAGAGCAGGATGGCCAGGCCGACGACGATCGTGACGACGTTGACGACGATCATGACGAGGCCGAACGACATCCATCGGCGGATGCGGTTCAGGTCGCTGACGGCGCGCGAGAGCAGCTGGCCGCTCGGCCAGCGGTCGTGGAAGCTGACCGGCAGGTCCTGCAGCTTCGCGTACAGGGCGTTGCGCATGGTCGCCTCGACCTTCGTGCCCGGGGTGAGCACGAACCAGCGGCGGAGGGCGACCATGATCGCCTCGGCGGCGCCGATCGCGAACACGGCGAGGACGCCTGGCCAGATCATGGATGCGTCGCCGTCGGCGAGCGGGCCGTCGACGATCAGCTGCAGCACGAGCGGCATCGCCAGCGAGAAGAGCGCCGCCAGGAGCCCGGCGACCATGCCGAGGCCGAGGCGCGGCAGCGCGGGCCGCGCGTATTCGACGAGGCGCCAGAGCGACTGGGCGGCGTTCCGGCGCACGGGCGCCTCATCGGGATGGGGCGGGTGGGCGGGCATAGCGGGTCCTTTGCGAGAGGTGCGCCGTCGTCGATGCGTCGGGCGCGGAAACGTGGAAGAAGCGAGCCCGCGAGGAGCGCGGGCGTGCGGAGGCGAGGCGGGCCTCGCGGTGCGGATGCCGGGCGGTGCTACCGGACCGGGGCGTACCCGACGGAGCCGGCCGCGACGGCGCGGATGCCGCGGACGATCGGGCCCATCCCCGTGATCGTGTCTGCGTGCGTCATGGCTGCCTCCCGGTGTTCGTCCGTCATCCCCCGACCGGCGGCAAGCACTCCGCGCGGTCAGCCCTTCAGAATATGGCCAGGGAATAGTGGTGCGCAAGACCGGATGCGGAATAGGCTGACGAAGCTTCCGCCGACCCCGCGGGAGCGCTTCCGTCGGGCCGGTGCCGGCTCGTCGCACCCGAGGAGGTCGCGTGAGCGAACCGCGTCCGGGCCTCGCGAGGGCCCAGGCCCATGCCGGCGTGTTCGCGGCGTTCGCGGTCGTCGCGCTCGTGGTGACGGCGCTTTCGGGGGCGGTGCTCGGTGCGCTGGGCCCGAGCGGGGCCGCCGCGGTGCGGGAGTCCTTCGCGAACGCGGCGCCGGCCGATCGGGCCGCGCGCTGGCAGATCCGCGCCGCCGAGGACGCGGCCGGACAGGCCGAGGCGGCCGCGGCGATCCTCGACGAACGCCTCGGCGCGGTCGGCGTGCCGTGGCGGCGCGAGGTGACGACCTCGGCGGTGCGCGTCGACGACGCGAACGAGGCCGTCTTCCTGGCCGATGCGGCGTTCGCGGATCGTGCGCGGCTCGAATCGGGGTCGTGGCCGGCCCCGGGCGGGGGGTCGGGCGAGATCGAGGCGGCCGTGCACGCCGGCGCCCTCGAGGCTCTGGGCGTCACGGTCGGCGAGGTGCTGCACCCGGCCGAGGGCCCGGCGATCCGTATCGTCGGGGCGTGGATGCCGCTGGACGCCGCCGACCCCGTCTGGTTCGGCGATCCGCTCGCCGCGACCGGCGCATCCGGCACGCTCGCCGGCCCCTTCCTCGTCGCCGAGGACGCCCTGGCCGCGGTTCCGGCCGGCGCCTATGCGCGCTGGACGGCGCTGCCGGAGACCGAGCGGCTCGCCCCGGCGGATCTGGCCGGCATCCGCGAGGCGGTCGACTCGGTCGAAGCCCTCTTCCGCGCCGACCCAGCCGTCGGCACCGACGGCGTCACCGCGACCGGCGGGCTCTCGGCCGAACTGGCCGCGCTCGGCCGGGCGACGGCGGCCGTCGGCGCCCTGGCCCCCGTGCCGGTGCTGCTGCTGGCCGTCGCCGGCGCCCTCGCCGTGCAGCGCCTGACGGCCCTCCTCCTCGAATCCCGCGAGCGCGAAACCCTGCTGCTGCGGGCCCGCGGCGCCTCGGCCGGCTGGTTCACCGCCCACGCCCTGGCCGAGGCCCTGCTCGTCGCCGTGCCGGCCGCAGCCGCCGGCGGCGGCCTCGCGGCGGCCTTCCTCGCCCTCGCCGGCGGCGATGCGGCGGTCCTGCCGTCCGTGGCCGCGGCCACCGTCGCCGGCTGCGCCGCGATCGTCGCCGCCGCGACGTGGATCGACGCCCGCCGCCCCGCCGTCCGCGACGGCGGCGCCGCCTCCGGGCGCGTGCGCCGGGGCCTGGCCGCCGGCATCGCCGTCGTGCTCGCGGTGCTCACCGGGCTCGCGTTCCTGCGCTTCGCCCGCACCGGTTCACCGGTCGGGCCCGGAGGCACGATCGACCCGCTCGCAGTGGCCGCACCCGTGCTCGGGCTGCTCACGGCATCCGTCGCCGCCGTGCTCCTGCTTCCGCCGGCGGCCGCCGCCCTCGCCGGGCGGGCATCCCGTCGCGACGGCCTGCTGCCCGTGCTGCCGCTCAGGCAGCTCTCCCGCCGCGCATCCCTGCACCGTGCGGCCGTGCTGCTCACGGTGCTCGCCACCGGCGGAACGGTGCTCGCGGCATCCGTCGCGGGCACTTGGGCCGGCCTCGACCGGGCCGACACCCTGCTGCAGACCGGCGGCGAGGTGCGCGTCGACCTGCTCGGCGACCCGGGGTACGCCGGCGAAGACGAGCCGGCGGATCCGCTCGCCGGGCGCGAAGACGCCGACCGGGTCGCCCGCGCCCTGGTCGCCCCGGCCCGCGCCGGCTCGCTGCCGCTCGTCTTCGTCGCCGCCGACGGCATCGATGTCGCCGGTTCCGGCGGCGAGACCGGCGGGCGCCTGCCCGTGATCGTGACCGACGCCCTCGCCGAGGCCGTGGACGCCGAACCGGGCGACCCCGTCGATATCCGCCTGGCCGCCGGCGGCGGGGTGGTCGCCGCGGTCGTCGCCGAACGGCGCGCGACGCTCCCCCGTGTCGACGGCGCCGGGGCCGCCGTCGCCTACGACGACTTCGCGACGCACCAGACCGCCGCCGGCGAACGCGTGCCGCTGCCCGGCGAACGGTGGGTGGATGCCGAGGACCCGGCCGCCCTCGCGGCGGAGCTGAACCGGGAGCAGCCCGTCCCCCTCGTCGCCCGAGACCGGCAGGAGGCCTCCTCGGCGCCATTCACCGGCCCCGTCCTCGCGGCGCTCTTCGCCGGTGCGGCCGGCACCGCCGCCCTCGCCCTCCTCGGCCTCATCGCCCTCGGTGCCGCGCTCGCCCGCGAACGACACGCCGAAACGCTCGTGCTGCGCGCCGTCGGCCTGCCCGCACGCGCACAGGGCCGCTCCCGGGCGATCGAGCTCGGAGTCGCGTTCGCCGGCGCCGCCATCCTCGGCGTGGTCGCGGGCCTGGTCGTCTCGGCCGCGACGGCCGGCGGCCTCGCCCGGGCCGCCGTCGCCACGGCGCCCGCCGACCTCGCCGCCGCGCCCGGCTTCGCGTGGTGGCCGTGGCTGGCGATCACCGTCGTGTTCGCCGCTGCCGCGATCCTCGTCATCCGCACGGCATCCGCCCGCCTCTCCCGCGAAGCGGCCCGCCCAGGCATCCGCCCGGAGGAACCGTGACGCTCACCGACACCCGTCTGCTCGCCCGGCACCTGCGTTCGCGGGTGCTGGCCCCGGCCGCCCTCGCCCTCCTCGTCGCCGTCGCCTGCGCGCTGGCCGTCGCCGCCCCGCGCTGGGCCGCCGCAGTGCACGACGACGCCCTGCGCGCACGCCTCGAAGCCGCCCCGGCCCGCACCCTCGACGTCACCGCCCGCACGAACGACCGGCTGCCCGGCGACACCGACGCGCTCGCCGCGGTCGCCGAACGCATGGACCGCATCCGTGCCGAGCTGCCCGAGCCCCTCCGCGGCGTGCTCCGCGACGCGCGCGCCGCCGAGTCGGCCGGCCCGTACCCGGTCGCCCTCGCCGACCCGGCCGCGAGCGGTGCGAGCTACCGCGTGCTGCCGACCTTCGTCGGCGGCATCCGCGACGAGGTGCGCTTCGACGAGGGCCGGGCGCCCGCGCCCGTCGAGCGGGTGGATGCCGGCGACACGATCGACGTCGCGCTCTCGACCACGGCGGCCGGGCAGATGGACTGGGAGGTCGGCGAGGTGCGGCGGCTCGAACTGCCCTCGGGCGGGCACGGCATCCGCCTGAGCGGCACCTGGTCGCCCGTCGACACCGACGCCGATGTCTGGAGCCACGTGCTCTCGGCCCTCCAAGCGAACGTCGTCGAGGGGCTCGCGGCCCCCGAATACACGGCGACCGTGCTCCTCGACGAGACGAGCTGGCCGGCGTTCATCGACCTGCCCGGCGCGGTCGAGCTGACCGCCTGGTACCCGGTCGACCCGGCCGCGGTGACCGCCGGCGAGGGCCCGGCCCTCATCCGGCAGCTCGGCGAGTTCACGAGCGTCGCCCAGTCGCTCGGGCCCGGCAGCGCCTCGAACGGGCTGTACTTCCTCGTCAGCGGCGTCGAGTTCGAAAGCGGGCTCGGCCAGGCTCTGCGGCAGGCCGGCGATGCGGCCGCGGCGATGGATGCCGTGCTCGCGATGACCGCCTCGGGCCCCATCGGCGTGGTGGTCGCCGTGCTCGTCCTCGGCGCGCGCGTCGTGTTCGCCGGGCGCCGCTCCGCGCTCGAACTCGCCGCCGCACGCGGCGCGTCCCCGGCGGTGCTGCGCACCGTGCTCGCCGTCGACGGCCTCGCGATCGGCGTGCCGGCGGCGCTCGTCGGCGGACTCGCCGGCCTCGCCGCAACACCCGTCGACGTCGGCCCCGCCGGGTGGATCCTCGTCGCCGTGTTCGCACTGACCCCTGCGGCCCTGCTCGTCAGCCGCACCGGATCCCTCAGCCCGCTGCGGCGCGGTCGCAGCGATCTCGGCGGCCCGGCGGGCGCCCGGACCGGGCGCGCCCGATGGGTGGCCGAACTGCTCCTCGTCGTCATCGCGGTCGCCGCCGCCGTGCTGCTGCTGCAGCGCGGCCTGCAGACCGGCGCCGCCGACCACGGCGTCGACCTCCTCGTCGCCGCCGTGCCGCTGCTGGCCGCCCTCGCCGTCTGCGTCGTCGTCCTCCGGCTCTACCCGGTGCCGCTTCGCCGCCTCGCCCGGGCCGCCGCCCGCGGGCGCGGCCTCGTCGCCGCCCTCGGTTCGACGCGCGCCCTGCGCGATCCGGGCGCAGGCCTGGCCCCCGTGCTCGCACTCGTCGTCGGCGTCGCCGTGGCCGTTTTCTCGGGCGTGCTGCTGTCGACGGTGCAGGCCGGCGTCGAACGCGCCTCGGCCGAACGCGTCGGCGCCGAGCTCCGCATCGAGGGCCCGGCGCTGCCGGCCGCGACCGTGGATGCCGTGCGCGCCGCCGACGGGGTGCGGGCGATCGCCCCCGTCTACGCCGTCTCGCCGACCCGGATGGGCGCAGAAGGCCGCAACACGACGACGAACGTCGTCGTCGTCGACGTCGCCGAACTCGCCGCCGTGCAGGCCGGTTTCGCAGGCCGGCTCGAACTGCCGGCCGCCCTCACCGCCTCCGAGGACGAGGCCGGCGGCCTGCCGGCGCTCGTCTCGGGGGCCGTCGACGCCTTCCTCGGCGGCGCCGACGATGCGCGGCTCGACGGGCATCCGCTCGCCGTCGTCGGCGTGCACGACGGCGTCGTGCCCTTCACCGACCGGCCCAGCTGGGTCCTCATCGACCGCGCCGACGCCGACGGCATCGTCTCCACCCTCGTGCCCGACACGATCCTCGTCGCCCTCGACCCCGACGCCGACGCCGACGAGGTCGCCGCCCGGCTCGCCCCGCTCGTGCCCGACTCGACGATCAGCACGCCCGAGGGCCGCTCCGAGGCGCTGCGCGCGAACCCCACCATCGACGGCGTCACCGTCGCACTCGTCGCCGCGATCGTGCTCACCAGCATCCTCTGTGCGATCGCCGTCGCCCTCACCCTCGTCATCGGCCGCGCCCCGCGCGAGCGCCTGCTGACCGTGCTCGGCACCCTCGGCATCCGCCGCCGCGAAAGCCGCGCCCTCGTGATGTGGGAGATCGCGCCCGTCGCCGTCGTCGCCGCCGTCTTCGGCGGGCTCCTCGGCGCCGGCCTGCCCTTCATCGTGCTCGCGGGTGTGGATCTCACACCCTTCACCGGCGGCACCGTGCAGCCGCAGGTCGCCGCCGACCCGCTCATCATGGCCGGCGTCCTCGGCGCCTTCGTCGTCGCCGTCGCCGCCGCGACCTGGATCGCCGTGCGCTTCACACGCCGTGCGGGGCTCGCACACGCCCTGCGCGAAGAGGAGGAAGGATGACGGGTATGGAATCGCCGGTCGTCGAATGCACCGACCTCGTCCGCATCTTCACCGCGGAGGGCGTCGAGGTGCAGGCTCTGCAGGGTCTCACCCTGCGCATCGGACGTGGCGAGCTCGTCGCCGTCGTCGGCGCCTCCGGATCGGGCAAATCGACGCTGCTCACGATCCTCTCGGGCCTCGACGTGCCCACCGCCGGATCCGCCCGCGTCGCCGGGCACGACCTGGCCGCCATGGGCGGTCGCGAACGCGTCGACTACCAGCGGCACGTCGTCGGTTTCGTCTGGCAGCAGACGGCACGCAACCTGCTGCCCTACCTCACCGCCGCCCAGAACGTCGCCATGGCGATGGCCGTCGCCCGCACCCGCCGCGGCGCCGCCCGCACCGCACGCGTCGCCGAACTGCTCGAGCTCCTCGAGGTCGCCGAGTTGGCCGAGCGGATGCCGGCCGAGCTCTCCGGCGGGCAGCAGCAGCGCGTCGCGATCGCCGTCGCCCTCGCCAACGAACCCGAGGTGCTCCTCGCCGACGAACCCACCGGCGAACTCGACGAGGAGACGAGCGCGAGCGTGCTCGAAGCCATGCGGCACGTCAACCGCACCCTCGGCGTCACCACCCTCATCGTCACCCACGACCCCACCGTCTCCGAACATGTCGCCCGCACCGTGCAGATCCGCGACGGGCGCACCTCGACCGAGGTGCTGCGATCCACCCGCCTCGACGAACACGGCCGCGAGGAGCACATCGCCGAGGAGTTCGCCGTGCTCGACCGCGTCGGCCGCATGCAGCTGCCGCACGACTTCATGCAGAGCCTCGAGCTGCGGGATCGCGTGCGCCTCGCCCTCGAGGCCGACCACGTCGGCGTGTGGCCCGGGCACGAGGGCGCCGGCGCGGCCGATCGCGGCGCACCGCCACCCGGCCGCGGCGCGCCCGGCCACGGCGCGCCCGATCCCGGCCGCGGCGCGCCCGGCCCCGGCGCACCCGCGCATCCGCCCGCCACCGATTCGGAGATCGCCGCCGATTCGGATGCATCCGGTGATATCCATCCGAATCCGTGGCGATCTCCGAAAACGCGGCACGCGGGCGGGGCGGGGCAGGGGGCGGGTGCGGGTGCGCCGGGGCATCCACCCGCAGAGGATGCTCCGGGGCATCCACCCGCAGAGGATGCTCCAGGGCATCCACCCGAGGACGCGGACGAGGAGGAGACGAGATGAGCGCGGTCGAGGCGATCGGGGTCTCGCGCGTGTTCGCGACCGCCGCCGGCGAGGTGCGCGCCGTCGACGACGTCTCCCTCGCCGTCTCGCCCGGCGAACTGCTCGCCGTCACCGGGCCCTCCGGCGCCGGCAAGACCACCCTGCTGAACCTGCTCGGCGGCCTCGACCGCCCCACCGCCGGCCGCGTCGAACTCGCCGGCATCGACCTCGGCTCGCTCGACGAGGACGCCCTCGCCGAACTGCGCCGCGAACGGCTCGGCTACGTGTTCCAGTCCTTCGGCCTCATCCCCGTACTCTCGGCCGCCGAGAACGTCGAGGTGCCGCTCCGGCTCCGCCGCACGCCCCCGGCCGAACGCGATGCCCGCGTCGCCGAAGTCCTCGGGCTCGTCGGCCTCGCCGACCACGCCGCGCAACGCCCCTACGAACTCTCGGGCGGGCAGCAGCAGCGCGTCGGCATCGCCCGGGCCCTCGCCGCCTCACCGCAACTGCTGCTCGCCGACGAACCCACCGGGCAACTCGACAGCGGAACCGCCGCCACCGTCATGGACCTCATCGGCGACCTCGTGCACAGTCAGGGCGTCGCCGCCGTCGTCTCCACCCATGATCCGGCGCTCGTCTCGCGCGCCGACCGCGTCCTCGAGCTGCGCGACGGGCGCGCCGTCGCGATCGCGTGAGCACCGAGCTCGCACCGTGCGGTGTGGATGCCGGCGGCGGCGCGCCCCGGCATCCACACCCGAGCAGAGCTCAGCGCACGCGCACCGAGAGGCAGGTCACGCAGCCCTCGAGCTTCTCGAACTCCGAGATGTCGACCGTGACGACCCGGTAGCCGAGGCCCGAGACCAGCTCGGCGGTCTTCGGAGCCGACGCCGACATGAGCAGCGTGTCGTCGGAGAGGTGCACGACGGCCACGCCGGCACGCTCCGGCACCGCGAGGAACTCGCCGAACATCGCCGGGTCGACGAGCTCGGGGTCGCCGATGACCGAGCCATCGGGCAGCGCGGTCGCCGCGGACTTCAGGTGCAACGCCCCGCGGACCGGCACCCCGATGACGCGATAGCCGTGCGGGGCGAGGATCGCGCGCAGCTGACGGATGCCCTCTGCGTTCGTGCGCGAGGAGGCACCGACGTAGACGGTGTCGTCGACCTTGAGGACGTCGCCGCCGTCGAGGGTTCCGGGCTCGGCGATGCGGCGCACGCTGAGACCCGGGATCGCCTCGATCGTCGCCTCGACGCCGGCGATCTCTCCGCGCCGCGACTCCGCCCCGGGCCGGGTGAGCACCGCCAGATCGCCGAAGAGCACCACGGCATCCTCGACGAACACCGAATCGGCCAGATCCGGTGCCGCATCGACCTCGAGCGTGTCCCACCCCTCGGCGATGAGCGCCGCGCAATAGTTGTCCCACTGCCGGTCGGCGAGCGCCTCGTCGACCGGAGCCCGCTCGAGATGCGTCAGCTCGCCCTCGGCGAGATTGGATGCCGGGATGCGCACGAGCGCGAGCCGCCGTGCCGGCGCGGGCGGCGCATACCGCAGCACGCCGTCCAGCACCCGCGGAGCCAGCAGCATCTGCCCGAGGGTCGCCGTGATGATGAACACGAGGTTCACGCTCACGAGCGAGCCGACCACGAAGACGAATGCGTTGCCGTTCAGCGGGCCGCCGGCCGAGACCGTGAGGATCGTCGACAGCAGCGCGGCGAGCACCGCCGAGGTGAGCGCCGTGATGCCGCCGAGGAACCACCGCCTCGTCGCCCCCGCCGCGTTCGCGACGGCCAGCAGGGCCGCCAGCAGCACGGCGGCCACCCCGAAGTGCCCGGCGAGCTGCGCGATCACCTCGGGGTTCTGCCCGTTCCCGACGAAGAACGCGAGCAGGGCGACGGCGAACGCGAGCGCCGCGACCGCGACGGCGGCGGTCCCGATGGCGAAGATGCGGCGGCCGGTCGTCGGAACCGGGGTGAAACGGGCGGTACGCGGCCGGGCGGGCATCGTCATGGAACGAGCCTACCGGCGGGCGGCGGGGCCGCGCCCCGCGGGCACCGCGCCCGCTCGGGCGCGCCCCGCGCACCCCACCGCCCCGATCCACCCGCCGCGCCCCGCCGTCCCGCCCCGATCCGCGCAACCCTCTGCGCAATGCAGGAACGTGCACGGCGTGTCGCACCGCCCATGCGGCAGAACCCCCCGCGACACGCGCGCGCTCCTGCATTGCGCAGGACTCACGGCCGCGAACCCCTGCACGGATGCCGGATCCACCCGAGCCCTACGCCGATCCACCCGGCCCGCCATCTCGATCCGCCGATGCACCCGTCCGGTCCACCCGCCCCCGATCTGCACACCCCTCTGCGCAATGCAGGAACGTGCACGGCGTGTCGCACCGCCCACGCGGCAGAACCCCCCGCGACACGCGCGCACTCCTGCATTGCGCAGGACTCACGGCCGCGAACCCCTGCACGGATGCCGGATCCACCCGAGCCCTACGCCGATCCACCCGGCCCGCCATCCCGATCCGCCGATGCACCCGTCCGGTCCACCCGCCCCCGATCTGCACACCCCTCTGCGCAATGCAGGAACGCGCACGGCGTGTCGCACCGCCCATGCGGCGGAACCCCCCGCGACACGCGCGCGCTCCTGCATTGCGCAGGAGCATGGGACACGGCTGCGGAGCGTGAGCTGCGCTGCATGGATGCAGCGGGGTGCGGGCGCGGCGCGGCGCGGCCGCGGCGACGCCCGGGTGCGCTGCTCAGCGGGGTGCGGCCGAGGCTCAGCGGGCGGCGAGGCGGCGGGCGGCGATGCCCTCGGCGGCGGCGAGGGTGGTGACGCCCTGCTCGCGTGCGGCGCGGTAGACCTCGGCGAGTCGGTCGCCGATCGCCTGCACCTCTCGGCGCGCGCCCTCGGGGTCGTGCTGGCTGTGCGCGAGATGGATGACGCCGCCGGCGTTCACGAGGAAGTCGGGCGCCCACAGGATGCCGCGGTCGGCGAGCCGTTCTGCGATGCCCGGTTCGGCGAGCTGCGTGTTGGCGGCGCCGACGACGGCGCGCACCTTCAGCCGGTCGACGACGTCGGCGGTGAGCACGCCGCTCAGCCCGCAGGGCACGAACACATCCGCATCCACGTCGATCGCGTGGTCGGGGTCGGTCCAGTCGGCGCCGAGCTCGGCGGCGAGGGCGCGTTTGTCGACGACGTCGGCGACGGTGAGGCGAGCGCCCTCGCCGGCGAGCGCACGCGCGAGCCGGCCGCCGACCTGCCCGAGCCCCGAGACGACGAGGTGCCGGCCGGCGAGGGCGTCGTCGCCGAACGCTTCGCGCACGGTGGCGCGGACGGCGGCGAACACCCCGTCAGCGGTCGCGTCGGCGGGTTCGCCGGTGCCGCCCTCCTCGGGCGGCAACCCGCAGACATAGCGGGTGCGGCCGGCGACGATCGACATGAGCTCGGCGCTCGTGCCGACGTCTTCGGCGGTCATGTATACGCCGCCGAGGCTCTCGACGGCGTCGCCGAGGTCGCGCATGGCGTCGGCCTTCGTCGCCTCGTCGAGCACGGTGCCCTCGGGGATGCGGATGACGGCTTTGCCGCCGCCGTGGTCGAGGCCGGCGGCCGCGTTCTTCAGGGTCATCGCGCGCGAGAGGCCGAGTGCGTCGCCCAGGGCGTCGGTCCAGTGCGGGTAGTGCCAGAGCCGGGCGCCGCCGAGCGCCTGCCCGAGGCGGGTCGAGTGGACGGCGACGATGATCGTCAGCCCCGTCCTCGGCCCGGTGGTGATGAGGACGCGTTCGTGGTCGGGTGCGTCGCCGGCGGGTGCGTTCGCCGGGTGCGGGGCGGTGCGGGCGGGGGTCATCGTCATCGATCGTCTCCTGGGATCGCCGCCTCGTGAGCGGCTGCCTGCGGGCGCGGATGTGCGCCCACCCTCAGGCTATGACGATCGCCCGCCCTGCGGGCATGCCCCGACCGATCAGTGGAAGAAGTGCCGCTCGCCCGTCGTGTACATCGTGACGCCCGCCGCCTTCGCGGCCTCGACGACCTCGGCGTCGCGGATGGATCCGCCCGGCTGCACGACCGCGCGGATTCCGGCCTCGAAGAGGATCTCGGCACCGTCGGCGAAGGGGAAGAACGCGTCGGAGGCGGCGACGGATCCGGCCGCCCGGTCGCCGGCGCGGGAGACGGCGAGCCGGCACGAGTCGACCCGGTTGACCTGCCCCATGCCGACGCCGACGGCCGCGCCGCCTGCGGCGAGCAGGATCGCGTTGGACTTCACGGCGCGGATCGCCCGCCACGCGAACTCGAGGTCGCGTGCGGTGGCTTCATCGGCCGGTTCGCCGGCGACGAGGGTCCACTCGGCGAAGGGGGCGAAGTGCTGGTCGGCCTGCTGGGCGAGGGTGCCGCCGGAGACCTGCTTCAGCTCGACGGCGGTGCGGCGGAACCCGTTCGGCAGTTCGAGCAGCCGCAGGTTCTTCTTCTTGGCGAGCACCTCGAGGGCGGCCGGTTCGAAGCCGGGGGCGACGAGGACCTCGGTGAAGATGGGGGCGAGCTGCTCGGCGAGGGCGAGCGTGACGGGCCGGTTCGCGGCGACGACGCCGCCGTAGGCGGAGACCGGATCGGTTTCGTGGGCGCGCAGGTGGGCGTCGGCGATGGGGTCGGCGGCGTCGGCGCGGCCGACGGCGATGCCGCAGGGGTTCGCGTGCTTGATGATCGCCACGGCCGGTTCGTCGAAGTCGAAGGCGCTGCGCACGGCTGCGTCGGCATCGACGTAGTTGTTGAACGACATCTCCTTGCCGCCGAGCTGCCGGGCGCCGGCGATGCCGGGCGCGCCGCCCGCGGTCGTGTAGAGCGCGGCCGCCTGATGGCTGTTCTCGCCGTAGCGCAGGCTCGCCTCGCGGTGCCAGCTCGCGCCCATCCACGCGGGGAACGGGTCGCCGTCGGGTGCGACCTCGGAGCCGATCCAGGTGGCGACGGCCGTGTCGTATTCGGCGGTGTGGCGGAACGCGTCGCGGGCGAGCGCGGCGCGGACGGCGAGGGTCGTGCCCCCGGTGGATGCCACGAGGTCGATGATCTCGGGGTATCGCGCCGGGTCGACCACGATCGCGACGTTCTGGAAGTTCTTCGCCGAGGCGCGCACCATCGCCGGCCCCCCGATGTCGATCTGCTCGACGGCGTCGTCCTGCGAGGCCCCGGAGGCGACGGTGCGGGCGAACGGGTAGAGGTTCACGACGACGAGTTCGAAGGGGGCGATGCCGCGTTCGGCGAGTTCGGATTCGTGGTGGGCGAGGCGGAGGTCGGCGAGCAGCCCGCCGTGGATGGCCGGGTGCAGGGTCTTCACCCGTCCGTCGAGGAACTCGGGGAACCCGGTGACGTCGGCGGCGTCGGTGACGGCGAATCCGGCATCCCGGATCTTCTGCGCCGTCGACCCGGTCGAGACGATTTCGACCCCGGCTGCGGCCAGGGCTTCGGCGAGCTCGACGACGCCCGACTTGTCGCTCACCGAGATGAGCGCACGGCGCACGGTCACCTCGTCGCGGGGCCGGTAGAGGGACGGGTCGTGGCTGGGGCCGCTCATGCGTGGGAGTCCTCGAGGTTCAGTCGGCGGGTGGCGATGTCGCGAACGGCGTCGATGAGGAGGCGCCGTTCGACGGGTTTGATGCGGTCGTGCAGGCTCGTCTCGGTGTCGCCGGGCAGCACCGGTACGCGCTCCTGGGCGAGGATGGGGCCGCCGTCGACCGAGTCGTCGACGACGATGAGGCTGGCCCCGGTACGGTCGACGCCGGCGGCGAGCGCATCGCGCACGGCGTGGGCTCCGGGGAACTCGGGCAGGTAGGCGGGGTGCGTGTTCAGCAGCATCGGCGAGAACTCGGCGACGACCGCGGGCGGCACGAGCCGCATGAGCCCGCTCAGCACGACGAGGTCGGGGCCCCATCCGCGGATCTGCTCGATGAGCGCCTCGCCCCACGTCTCGCGATCGGGGTAGGCGGTGAACGGCACGGTGAAGCTCGGCACCCCGTACTCTTCGCCGAGCGCGAGCCCCTCGGCGTCGCGGTCGGCGCCGATCGCGACGACGCGCGCCGGGAAGTCCGGGTCGAGGGTGGCATCGAGCAGGGCTCGCAGGTTCGAGCCGGCGCCGGAGATGAGGACGACGAGATCGAGCACATCTCGAGCTTAGAGGGTGCAGCGCGTCGGCCCCTGCGTCCTTCGGCGCCCGTCGCGGCCCCGAGTGGATGCCGCGGCGCTCCGCGCCCGGCGGGCACCGCCCCGCGACGGCGCTCAGCGCAGGGTGATCGGCTCGGTCTGCGCGTCGCGCCCGGCGGCCTGGCCGGGCTCGCCGCCCGCCGCACGGGGCGCATCCGCCGCACTCGAAGCACCGCGCGCACCCGACGCATCCGCCGCGCCGCCGCGCCGCCAGCGTTCCCGGAACGGCACCGGATCCGTCGCGAACGCCCGGTGCGCCGCCCCGCAGCCGAGGATCGCCGGCACGCCGATCGCGAGCGCGGCGACCGCGCCGACCGCGAGCGCATCCGGCCCGACCGCGGCCAGCCGCCCCGGGCCGGCGGCCCCGCCGGACGCCGCCGCCAGGACCCCGAGCAGCAGGCCGCCGACGAGTCCCATGCCGAGGCCGGCGGCCACCGGCATCCACCACGGCTCGTCGTCGCGCACCGCGCGACGGAACACGAAGTACCCCGCGAGGAAACCGAGCACGATCGGCACCAGCAGTCCCAGGAATCCGAAGGCGAGCTCGCCGCGCGGCACCCCGCCGAGGATCGGCAGCCCCGGGATCGGGCCGAGCACCGTTCCGCCGGGCGAAACGGTCGTGCCCACCCCGATCGAGAAGCCCGGCCCGAGGAGCCATGACACTGCCCAGACGATGATGTTCGGCAGCACCGCGAGCTCGGCCAGGGTCAGCGCGATGCCGCCCATCACACCGGGCTGCAACGCCTGGTAGAGGCCGGCGATCGTCGCGTAGTCGGCGATGATGACGACGGCCACGGCCGCGGCGGCGACGCCGACGATCCCGAAGGCGGCTGCGACCCCGCCCGTGAACGCGGTGCGGATGCCGGTGACGGCCGTCGACGGCAGCCCGGCGAGCGGACCGGAGATCCACCCCCGGGGAGCATCGGGCGCGCGGCCGGCCTCGCGTTCGCCGCGCCCGGTCCACTCGTGCTCGCGCAGCCACTCGGCGCATGCCCCGATCGCGACGCCCGCCGCGATGACCAGGGCCGGCAGCAGCACGCCCTGCCACACGACCGGCCGGGCGATCGCCGAGCCGCTCGTGGCCGTCACGACGGAACCCGCGGCGGCGAAGACGACGACCGCGGCGGCGAGGCCGGCGAGCGGATGCCCGGCCGCGGCCGCCCGGGCGCCGATGCGGCGACCCGCCAGCAACGTGATCAGGGCGAAACCGAGCAGGGCGATGGTGATCGTGAACGGCTCGGCCGCGCCCGGCACGCCGAAGGAGGCCGCGAAGTCCGCGGCGAAGCGGATGCCGACGTCCACGCCGTGCCCGAGCAGCCACACGTTCCCGCTCGCCTCCCAGAACGCGCCGAAGGGCGCGGCCGTATGGAAGTCGAATGCCCAGAGCAGGGTGAGGGGCACGAATGCGAGCCCGATGCCGGCGGCAGCGGCGACGATCGCCTCGAGGGCGGAGAGCAGGACGGTCGGGGTGCGGTTCATTCCTCGTCGAGCGTACCGGGGCGCCGCCCGCCGGCGCCCCCGCCCCGCCGCGCCTGCGTATCGGGGGCCGTCCCGGCATCCACACCCGGGCACGCGAACGGCGCCGCACCCGGAGGATGCGGCGCCGTCATATGGGGCTCAGAGCCCGGCGATGATCTCGCGCATGAGGCGGGCGGTCTCGCTCGGGGTCTTGCCGACCTTGACGCCGGCGGCCTCGAGGGCCTCCTTCTTCGCCTGCGCCGTGCCGGCCGAACCCGACACGATCGCGCCGGCGTGACCCATGGTCTTGCCCTCGGGGGCGGTGAAGCCGGCGACGTAGCCGACGACCGGCTTGGTGACGTTGGCCTTGATGAAGTCGGCCGCACGCTCCTCCGCGTCGCCGCCGATCTCGCCGATCATGACGATCGCCTTGGTCTCGGGGTCGGCCTCGAACGCCGCGAGGGCGTCGATGTGCGTGGTGCCGATGACCGGGTCGCCGCCGATGCCGATCGCGGTCGAGAAGCCGAGGTCGCGCAGCTCGTACATCATCTGGTAGGTCAGCGTGCCCGACTTCGAGACGAGGCCGATGGAGCCCTTGCCCGTGATGTTCGCCGGGGTGATGCCGACGAGCGACTCGCCGGGGGTGATGATGCCGGGGCAGTTCGGGCCGATGATGCGGGTCTTCTCGCCCTTCGACACGTTGTACGCCCACGCCTCGGCCGAGTCCTGCACGGGAACGCCCTCGGTGATGACGACGAGCAGGCCGATGCCCGCGTCGACGGCTTCGATCATGGCGTCCTTCGTGAAGGCCGGCGGCACGAACGCGATCGACACGTCGGCGCCGGTCGCGGCCATCGCCTCGGCGACCGAGCCGAAGACGGGCAGCTCGATCGCGTTGCCGGCCTGGTCGGTGTGCAGCACCGTCGTGCCGGCCTTGCGCGCGTTGACGCCGCCGACGACCTGGGTGCCGGCCGCGAGCATCCGCGCCGTGTGCTTGGTGCCCTCGCCGCCGGTGATGCCCTGGACGATGACCTTCGAATCCTTGTTGAGGAAGATCGACATTGCTGTTTCCTATTCCGGGTCTGGTCGCTTACGCGGCGTTCGCGAGCTCGGCGGCCTTGTCGGCGCCGTCGTCCATGGTCGGCATCTGGGTGACGAGCGGGTGGTTCGCCTCGTCGAGGATACGGCGGCCCTCTTCGACGTTGTTGCCGTCGAGGCGCACGACGATCGGCTTGTTCGCGGTATCGCCGAGCTCGGCGAGCGCGCCCACGATGCCCTTGGCGACCTGGTCGCACGCGGTGATGCCGCCGAAGACGTTCACGAAGACCGACTTGACCTGCGGGTCGCCGAGGATGATGCCGAGGCCGTTGGCCATGACCTCGGCCGAGGCGCCGCCGCCGATGTCGAGGAAGTTGGCGGGCTTGACGCCGCCGTGGTTCTCGCCTGCGTAGGCGACGACGTCGAGCGTGGACATGACGAGCCCAGCGCCGTTGCCGATGATGCCGACCTCGCCGTCGAGCTTGACGTAGTTGAGGTCGAGGGCCTTGGCCTTCGCCTCGAGCGGGTCTGCGGCGTCCTTGTCTTCGAGCAGCTCGTGCTTCGGGTGGCGGAAGCCGGCGTTCTCGTCGAGCGAGACCTTGCCGTCGAGGGCGATGACGTCGCCCTCTTCGGTGAGGACGAGCGGGTTGACCTCGACGAGCGTGGCGTCTTCGCCGGTGTAGACGGCGTAGAGCTTCACGAAGACCTCGGCGACCTTGTCGACGAGTTCGGCGGGGAAGTTCGCGGCCGCGGCGATCTCGCGGGCCTTCTCGAGGGTGATGCCCTCGTTCGCGTTCACCTCGATGCGGGCGAGCGCCTCGGGCTTCTCGACGGCGAGCTGCTCGATCTCCATACCGCCCTCGACGCTGGTGAGCGAGAGGTAGGAGCGGTTGGCGCGGTCCAGCAGCACCGAGAAGTAGAACTCCTGGGCGATGCGGGCGCCGCCGGCGACCATGACGCGCTTGACGACGTGGCCCTTGATGTCGAGCCCGAGGATGGCCTTGGCGGCTTCCTCCGCCTCGTCGGCGTTCTTCGCGACCTTCACGCCGCCGGCCTTGCCGCGGCCCCCGGTCTTCACCTGGGCCTTGACGACGACCACGCCGCCGAGCTTCTCGGCGGCCGCGCGGACCTCCTCGGGGGTGTCGGCGACGATGCCCGGGAGCACCGGCACGCCGTACTCTTCGAACAGGTCTCTGGCCTGGTACTCGTAAAGATCCACGCTCTACTTCCAATCGATCCGCGCACACGGTTGCACAGGGGCTGGGTGGGTGACGGCCCGGGACACGCCGAATGTCTCGACGTCGAGAGAATTTGGGCCGTCTTCCATGCTACTCCCCGACTCTGCGGCCCCGAATCGGCGGGGTGGATGCCGTGGGGCACGGGGCGGGCGGGCCGCGGCATCCACTCGCGACCGGCCCTCGACCCTCGCCTCGGCGGCCGACGCATGCGAGACTGCCGGTATGGCCGCCGAACGCAGCGGGGTGGCCCGCGTCGGGGTGTCGGGGTGGGTGTACCCGGGCTGGCGCGGCGACTTCTACCCGAAGGGGCTGAAGCAGGCCGACGAACTCGCCTACATCTCCGAGCGGCTCACCTCGATCGAGATCAACGGTTCCTTCTACCGCACGCAGCGCCCCGAGAGCTGGGTCAAGTGGCGCGACACGGTGCCGGGCGACTTCGTCTTCTCGGTGAAGGGGCCGCGCTACCTCACGCATGTGCGCCGTCTCGAAGAGCCGGAGGGTCCCGTCGCGAACTTCTTCGCGAGCGGCGTGCTCACCCTCGGCGACGAGCTCGGCGCGGTGCTCTGGCAGCTGCCGCCGAGCTTCGATTTCGAACCGGTCGTGCTCGAACGCTTCCTCGCGGCGCTTCCGCACACCCGCGACGCCGCGTCGACGGCGGCGGCGGGGCACGACGAGTGGATGCAGGGGCGCACCGCCTTCGACATCGACGCCGACGGGCCGCTGCGCCACGCGGTCGAGGTGCGGCATCCCTCCTTCGAGACCGAGGAGTGGACGGAGCTGCTCGCCCGCCACGACGTCGCCGCGGTCGCCGCCGACACCGCCGGGAAGTGGCCGAAGATCGACGCCGTCACCGCCGATTTCGTCTACGCGCGGCTGCACGGCGACCAGAAGCTGTACGCCTCCGGGTACGACGAGGCGGGCCTCGATCGCTGGGAGGCCTGGGCCCGCGACCACCTGGAGGCCGGTCGCGACGCCTACGTGTACTTCGACAACGATGCGAAGGTGCGGGCGCCGTTCGACGCGATGGCGCTCATCGAGCGCCTCGCCTCCTGAGCGCGGCGCCTGGGGGTCTCGATACGCGCTTCGCGCTACTCGACCGACGAACGCGCCGGTCGAGTAGCGAGCGCAAGCGAGCGTATCGAGACCCTCCTTCGCCGGTCGAGTAGCGAGCGCAAGCGAGCGTATCGAGACCCTCCTTCGCCGGTCGAGTAGCGAGCGCAAGCGAGCGTATCGAGACCCTCCTTCGCCGGTCGAGTAGCGAGCGCAAGCGAGCGTATCGAGACCCGGGTTCCGAGGGTCTCGATACGCGCTTCGCGCTACTCGACCGACGAACGGCGCGCGGCGAGGGCGCGCGCGGCGAGGACGACGACGAGGCCGACGGCCGAGCCGATGACGGTCTCGAGCACCCGGTCGGCCAGCAGGAGGCCGAGCGGCTGCGGGTGGGCGATATGGGCGACGACGAGTGCGAGCGGGGTGATGCACAAGAGCGCCGCCCCGTAGTGGCGGCCGACGAGCACCTCGGCGCCGAACTGGCCGATGGCGATGACGACGACGAGCACCTGGATCGGCGGATCGGCCCAGAGCACGAGCCCGGTGATGACGACGCCGCCGAGGGTTCCGAGCACGCGGTGCACCGAGCGCGAGGTCGAATGCGCGGCCCCGGCCGGCGGCACGACGGCGACCAGGGTGACGACCGCCCAGTACGGGTGGCCGATGCCGAAGGCCAGTGCGATCGCGCCGGCCGCAGCGGCTCCGACGACGACCTCGACGATGTTCAGCCAGACGGCCGGGTCGCGCACGGCCTCAACGCGCACCGCCGGCTCCTTCGGCAGCGTCTTCAGCAGACGGGCGACACGCGCGCCGCCGAAGCGCCGCAGCATCCACCCCGAGAGGCTGAGGGCGAGCGCGAAGGCGGCGCTCACCGCCCCGACGAGGATGCGGAGGCCGACCTCCTCGGGCGGGGTCGGCGCCGAGGCGCACACGAGCAGCGCGAAGGTCGGGAAGATCGTCGTCGGCGGGCCGAGCCTGGCGACGTTCACCACGAGGATGCCGCCGACGAGCAGCAGCAGCAGCGCGAGGGCTTCGACGGCGAGCGATGCGCCGGTCGCGGCGATCGCCGTTCCGGCCGCGATCGCGGCGACGAGCATGACGGCGGCCGTCGAGACCGTGCGAGCGCGCACCCGATACCGCTCGCCGCGGCCGTAGATCGCCGCCATCCCGCCGAAGGCCGCATAGGGGGCGAGCTCGGGGCGGCCGATGGCGATGAGGATCGACAGGGGCACCGCTGCGGCGAGCGCCGCCCGGAACGCGACCTCGATCTCGAGCTGCCCGAGCGCCCCGAGCCTCGAGCCGGCGGCGCTCACAGCTTCTCGATGGGGGCGATCTTGATGAGGAGCTTCTTCGCCCCGGCCGAGTCGAACGCGACGTGCGCGACCCGTTTCGTGCCTTCGCCGGTGACCTGGGTGACCCGTCCCTCGCCGAAGTCGGTGTGGCGGATGCGGTCGCCGGGTTCGAGGCTGAGGTCGCCGTTGTCGCGGACGGTGCCGGTGACCTTGTTCGCCCATTCGGCCTTCGGCTTGGCCGACTTCGTGACGCTGAACCGGTCGAGGCCTTCCCGCTCCGCGCGCTGTCCGGATCCGCTGGAGCCCCAGCGCCCGCCGCGGCGGGCGTTCAGCGCCCGCGGCTGGGTGCCGCCGCGGGAGGTCGCCATGCCCGGTGACTGCTTCCAGTCGACGAGTTCGTCGGGGATCTCCTGCAGGTAGCGGCTCGGCATGGCCACGGCGACCTCGCCGAATTGGGCCCGGCTCATCGCGAGGGTGAGGTACAGGCGCTTGCGGGCGCGGGTGATGCCGACGTAGAAGAGGCGCCGCTCTTCGGCGGGGCCGCCGGGTTCGCTCGCCGACATCTGGTGCGGCAGCAGCCCCTCCTCGAGGCCGGTGAGGAAGACGGCCTGGTATTCGAGGCCTTTGGCGGTGTGCAGGGTCATGAGCGAGACTGTGCCGCTGGCGTCGTCGAGCTCGTCGGCCGCGGCGACGAGGGAGACCTGCGTGAGGAAGTCGACGAGGCCGGCGTCGGGGTTCTCGCGGTCGAAGTCCTTGGTCTGGGCGAGGAGTTCCTCGACGTTCTCGGCGCGCGCCTCGTCCTGCGGGTCGCGGCTGTTCCTGAGGGCGGCGACGAGCCCGCTGCCTTCGAGGAGGAAGGCGAGCACCTCGGAGACCTTCGCCCCGCGTGCGGTCGTCGGCCGCCCGGCCTCCGTGGCGGCATCCGCCGCGGCCGCCTCTTCGACGGTCGGCGGCACGAGCATCGCCGCCGCTTCGTCGAGCACGGTCGCCAGGGCCGTGATCGCCGTCGTCACCTTCGGCCCGAGGCCGAGGCCGGATGCCGCGCGCATCGCGGCCCGGAAGGTGATGCCGTTCTGCTCGGCGAAGCTCGCCAGCGCCGTCTCGGTCGCCGGCCCGATGCCGCGTTTGGGCGTGTTCAGGATGCGGCGGAGCGCGAGTTCGTCGGCGGGGTTCGCGACGGCGATGAGGTAGGCCATCGCGTCTTTGATCTCGGCGCGTTCGTAGAATTTGGTGCCGCCGACGACGCGGTACGGCACCGCGGAGCGCACGAAGATCTCCTCGAGCGCACGGGTCTGCGCGTTCGTGCGGTAGAAGACGGCCATGTCGCGGTAGGCCATGCCGTCGCGGTGCAGGGCGTCGATCTCGTCGGCGACGAACTGCGCCTCGTCATGGGCGGTGTACCCGGTGTAGCCGACGATTTTCTCGCCGTCGCCGTCGGCCGTCCAGAGCCGCTTCTCCTTGCGGTCGAAGTTGTGCGAGATGACCGCGTTGGCGGCCGAGAGGATGTTCTGGGTGGAGCGGTAGTTCTGCTCGAGCAGCACGACCTTCGCGCCGGGGAAGTCGCGTTCGAACTCGACGATGTTGCGGATGTCGGCGCCGCGGAAGGCGTAGATCGACTGGTCGGAGTCGCCGACGACGGTCAGGGACGCACCGGGGATCGCGCCGTCGTCGTCTCGCAGCGAACCGACGTGGAGTCCGTGCGCCTCCATCTCGTCGGCGAGCTCGGCCGAGACGGGCTTCGTGAGCTCGCGGATGAGGGAGTACTGGGCGTGGTTCGTGTCCTGGTACTCGTCGACGAGGATGTGCCGGAAGCGGCGCTGGTAGAGCGCGGCGACCTTCGGGAAGGCGCGGAAGAGGTAGACGGTTTCGGCGATGAGGTCGTCGAAGTCGAGCGCGCTGGCCTCCCGCAACCGCCTCGTGTACTGCCGGAAGATCTCGAGGAAGGCGACCTCTTGCGGGTCGTTCAGGTTCGCGCTGCGCGCGTAGGAGTCGGCGTCGGCGAGCTCGTTCTTGAGCTTCGAGATCTTCGCGGCGGCCCCGGCGGGCGTGAAGCCCATGGTGTCGGCGTCGAGCTCCTTGATGATGCGTTTCAGGATGACCCGCTGGTCGGCGGAGTCGTAGATCGTGAAACTGCCCGAGAGCCCGATGGTCTCGGCCTCGCGCCGCAGGATGCGCACGCACGCCGAGTGGAACGTCGAGATCCACATGCCCTCGGCGCCCTGCCCGAGCAGGGCCTCGACGCGTTCGCGCATCTCGGCGGCGGCCTTGTTCGTGAACGTGATCGCGAGGATCTGGCTCGGCCAGGCCTCGCGGTGCTCGATGAGGCTCGCGATGCGGTGGGTGAGCACGCGCGTCTTGCCCGAGCCGGCCCCGGCGACGATGAGGAGGGCGGGGCCCCGGTATTCGACCGCTTCGCGCTGCTGCGGGTTCAGGCCGTCGGTGAGCCGGTCCGACGTCTCGGGCGCGGCCTCGCGCCAGCCGGCCGGTTCGTCGGGGTCGAGGATGATCGTCATATCGCCCTCAAGTCTACGGAGCGCCTCCGACATCCGACTCCGCAGGCTCCGCCCCGGCGTCCGCCCGCCGCACCTCCTCGATCGCGTCGACCGCGAGATCCGGGTGATCGGCGAAGACGCCGTCGACGCCCGTGCGGATGATGCGGGCGAACTCGTCCGGCCAGCGCCCCCACGCCTCGCGCGGGCCGCGGCGGTACCGCTTGGCGAGGAAGGCGTTCTCGGGCCTGAGCGTCCAGGTGTAGACGAGGAGGCCGGCCTCGTGCGCCTGCCGGATGAGCGCCGCCCCGGTGAGGGGTGTGCGGGCATCGGGTGCGGATGCCCGGGGGCGCCCTGCGGCATCCGCCGCGGCACCGGCATCCACTCGCGCACCGGCATCCGCCCGCCCGTCCGCGGGCCCCGCGAGCAGCCGCGAGAGCGAGACGCTCACCCCGTCGAAGCGGCCCGCGAGGCCGGCCAGGCCCGCCGCCGTCATGAAGGAGTCGTAGGCCGGGGCCCGGGAACCGGCGCTCCGCACCAGGTCGGCCGGCGCGCCCGCGCGCTCGACGAGCAGCACGCGCGGCCCGGCGATGCCGGCCTCCCCCAGCCGGTCGAGGATGCCGGGCTCGAAGGCCTCCATGACGATGCGGCCGTCGCCCGTGCCCCAGCCGGCCGCGTCGAGCTCGGTGCGGAAGAGTTCGTCGAGCGGCAGCCCCTGCTCGGCGAAGTGGCTCGCGTGCTTGAACTCGGCGACCATCGCCGGGGTGCGGACGCCCGGGGTGCGGACGTCCGGGGCACGGATGCCCGGGGTGCGGATGCCGCCGCCCGCCGGGCACGCCTGGCGCCCATCGGCGGCGCGATCCAGCAGCCCGAGCAGATCCCGGAGCCGGAGGATCGGGTACCGCCCGTCGAAGCTCGCGCTCGCCCGGCGGATCGCCGGCAGCCGCTCGCGGGCCCGGAGCGTGGCGAGCTCGGCCCAGGTGAAGTCCTCGGTGAACCATCCGGTGATGCGCCGCCCGTCGATCTCACGGCTCGTGCGGCGGCTCGCGAACTCGGGGCGGGCGGCGACGTCGGTGGTGCCGGAGATCTCGTTCTCGTGGCGGAGCACGAGCACCCCGTCACGGCTGGCGACGAGGTCGGGCTCGACGGCGTCCGCGCCGAGGGCGAGGGCGAGTTCGTAGGAGCTCCGCGTGTGCTCGGGCCGGTAGCCGGGCGCCCCGCGGTGGCCGATCACGAGCGGCCGCAGCCCGTTCGCGGCTCCGGCGCCCGGTGCGCGCATGTCCCCGCCCATCCTCCGAGGCTACGCGTCCGGCGTCCGTCAGGGGTTCGCCCGCTCCCGCGTTCTCGGCGTGTTCTCGGCGTTTTCCGGTAGTTTGGGAGGCCACAGCGAGCGGATCTCCCGATTTGTTCCCCAGCACCCGACGACTCAGCCGAAAGCACGAGGAACCATGGCCATCGACAATCCTGCATTCTCACGCAACGACGCGTTCTCCAAGCAGCGCGTCGCCACCGTCTCCGCCACCGACCTGCAGGAGATGTACGACCGCCCGTCGGCGCCCGAGCCCGTGCGCGAGGTCATGACCGTCGAGGGCACGATCCAGAAGTCGGTCATCTCCTTCGGCGTCATGCTCGTCGCCGCCGCGATCGGCTGGTTCACCGCCGACATGTACCTGTGGGTGCTCGGCGGCATCGCCGGCTTCGTGCTCGCCCTCGTCAACAGCTTCAAGAAGGAGCCGTCGCCGGCCCTCATCCTCGCGTACGCGGGCACGCAGGGCCTCTTCGTCGGAGGCATCTCGGCCCTGTTCGGTGCCGTGGCCGACGGCGCCGTCTCGCAGGCGGTCATCGCGACGCTCGTCGTCTTCGGCGTGACGCTCGCGCTCTTCGCCTCCGGCAAGATCCGCGCCTCGAAGAAGGCGACGAAGATCTTCCTCATCGCGATGGTCGGCTACGCCGTGTTCTCGCTCGTGAACATCGTCCTGATGTGGACCGGCGTCTCGACCGACCCGTGGGGCCTGCGCGGCGGCGACTTCTTCGGCATCCCGATCGCGCTGCTGCTCGGTGTGCTCGTCGTCATCATGGCGGCGTACTCGCTCGTGCTCGACTTCGACTTCATCAAGCAGGGCGTCGACAACAAGGCGCCGGCGAAGTACCAGTGGACGGGCGCCTTCGGCATCATGGTCACCGTCGTGTGGCTCTACGTCGAACTGCTGCGCATGTTCGCGATCCTGCAGTCCAACGACTGACCTCGCCCAGCACGGAACGGCCGCCTCTCGGGGCGGCCGTTCGCGTTCCCGGGTGTGGATGCCGCGGCGCGCTCAGGCGTCGGCGGGCCTCCGCCCGCCGGTCGCGGCGGCCTTCGCGAGCAGCACGGCGCGTTCGCGCGCGTTCCGGGCCAGGCCCGCGGCCCGCTCGAACTCGGCGTGGGCCTCCTCGTCGCGCCCGAGCCGGGCGAGGAGCTCGCCGCGCACGCTCGGCAGCAGATGCGTGACCGCGAGCCGTTTCTCGCCGGCGAGGCCGTCGACGATCGCGAGCCCGGCCGCCGGCCCCTCGGCCATCGACACCGCCACGGCCCGGTTCAGCTCGATCACGGGCGAGGGCGCGAGCGCCGCGAGCCCGTCGTAGGCGGCGACGATCCGCGCCCAGTCCGTCGCCTCCACCGAGGTGGCCAGGTCGTGCTGTTCGGCGATCGCCGCCTGCAGCGCGTAGGGGCCGAGCCCGCGATCCCCGGCGATCTCCTGCGCCCGCGCGAGCGAGGCCCGGCCGCGCCGGATCGCGGCGCGATCCCACCGCCGCCGATCCTGCTCGGCGAGGAGGACCGGCTCCCCGTCGGCGCCGAGCCGCGCGGGGAACCGGGCCGCGGTGAGCTCCATGAGCGCGAGCAGGGCGTGCACCTCGGGTTCGCGGGGTGCGAGGCCGACGAGCACGCGCGCGAGCCGGACCGCCTCGAAACTCAGCTCGGGCCGCATCCAGTCGTCGCCGGCCGTCGCCGTGTGCCCCTCCGTGAACACGAGGTACAGCACGCCGAGCACCCCGCCGAGCCGCTCGTCGAACTCCTCCCGCGGCGGCACCTCGAACGGCACGCCCGCCAGTTGCTTCTTCGCCCGCACGATCCGCTGCTGCACGGTCGCGACCGGCTGGAGGAACATGCGCGCGATCTCCTCGCTCGTCAGGCCGCCGACGACCCGGAGGGTGAGCGCGACGCGCGCCTCGCGGGCGAGCACCGGGTGGCAGGCGATGAAGACGAGCCGCAGCATGTCGTCGTGGATCTCGTCCGGGTCGGACGGATCGGCGTCGACGGCGAGCCGCTGCTCCTCCTCGAGGTCATGGGCGATGACGGCGACACGGGCGTCTTGGCGTTCGCGGCGGCGCCACTGGTCGATCGCGCGACGCTTGGCGACGGCGGTGAGCCAGGCGCCCGGATGCCGCGGCACGCCCTCGGCCGGCCATTGCTCGAGGGCGGCGGCGAGCGCATCCTGCGCGAGATCCTCGGCGAACGCGAAGTCCCCGGTCATCCGGGTGAGCCCGGCGACGATGCGAGCGGACTCGATGCGCCACACCGCCGCAACCGAGCGCCGCACCGCCGCCGCGTCGGGCACGCTCAGTCGTCTCCGGCGGCGCGCGCGGCCTGCTCCTCGCGCCAGCCCTCTTCCTTCTTGATCCACTCGTTGTCCTGCGGGAAGTCCTCGGGGCCGTTCACCCGCCGCACCTCGAGGAACGCGCCCGGCCCGAGCGGCGCCCGCTTGGCCCACTCGGCCGCTTCCTCGCGCGTCGAGGCCTCGATGATCCAGAACCCGTTGAAGAGCTCGCGCGTCTCGCCGAAGGGGCCGTCGGTGACGAGCGGCTCCTCCCCCGAGAAGTCGACGACGAAGCCCTCGCTCGCGTCGCTCAGCCCCTCGCCGGCGAGCAGCACGCCCGCGTTCATCATCGCCTCGTTGTAGCGGCCCATCGCCTCGATGACCTGCTCGAACGGAATCTGCTCGTAGTTGGCAGCGCCGGTGTCGTCGGCGCGCATGATGAGCATGTACTTCGACATGATCGTCTCCCTGTCCACGGGTCGTCTCTCGACCCTCTCACTCCATGCGTCGAACGGGAAGAGCCGGAATCGACATGCGCCGCGAAAAACCTCTGCCATCCACCCTCCTGCGCCCTCGCGCTCCTCTGCGCCCTCGCCCTCCTCTGCGCATCACTCCGCGCAATCCTCTGCGCATTCCTCCGCGCATTCCTCTGCGCAATGCAGGAGTGCAACCGTGTCGCGACCCGTTCTGCCGCGTGGGCGCTGCGACACGCCGAGCGCGTTCCTGCATTGCGCAGAGACCGAGCGGACCGTCGAACCTGCAGGGTGCGGATGCCCGGGGCCTTGCGCTACCCAGGTGTGGACACGAGGCGGACCGGTCGGGTGCGGATGCCCGAGCGCGGTCGGAGTGAACCGGGTGCGGATGCCCGGGGCCCCGTGAACGCGGAACGGCCGCCCGAAGGCGGCCGCTCGCTCATTCCCACTCGATCGTGCCCGGGGGCTTCGAGGTGACGTCGAGGACGACGCGGTTGACCTCGCTGACCTCGTTCGTGATGCGGTTGGAGATCTTCGCGAGGACGTCGTAGGGCAGGCGGGTCCAGTCGGCCGTCATCGCATCCTCGGAGGAGACCGGGCGCAGCACGATGGGGTGCCCGTAGGTGCGGCCGTCGCCCTGCACGCCCACGGAGCGCACATCGGCGAGGAGGACGACCGGGCACTGCCAGATCTCACCGTCGAGGCCCGCGGCCGTCAGCTCGGCGCGCGCGATCGCATCCGCCGCCCGCAGGATCTCGAGGCGCTCGCGCGTGACCTCGCCGACGATGCGGATGCCGAGGCCCGGCCCGGGGAACGGCTGGCGCGACACGATCGCCTCGGGCAGGCCGAGCTCGCGGCCGATGGCGCGCACCTCGTCCTTGAAGAGGGTCCGCAGCGGTTCGACGAGTTCGAACTGGAGGTCTTCGGGCAGGCCGCCCACATTGTGGTGCGACTTGATGTTCGCGGTGCCGGTGCCGCCGCCGGATTCGACGACGTCCGGGTAGAGGGTGCCCTGCACGAGGAAGCGGATCGGCTCCCCCGCCTCGCGCGCCTCCGCGATGAGATCGGCCTGCGCCCGCTCGAAGGCGCGGATGAACTCGCGGCCGATGATCTTGCGCTTCTGCTCGGGGTCGCTGACGCCGTCGAGCGCGGCGAGGAAGGTGTCGGCGGCGTCGACTGTGATGAGCCGGACGCCCGTCGCGGCGACGTAGTCCTCCTCGACCTGCTGGCGCTCGCCGGCGCGGAGCAGGCCGTGGTCGACGAAGACGGCGGTGAGCTGGTCGCCGACCGCACGCTGGACGAGGGCCGTCGAGACGGCCGAGTCCACACCGCCGGAGAGGGCCGAGATGACGCGGGCGGATCCGATCTGCTCGCGGATGCGCTCGACCTGCTCGGCGATGACGTTGCCGGAGTTCCAGTCGGCGGGGATGCCGGCGGCGCGGTGCAAGAAGTTCTCGATGACGGCCTGCCCGTGCTGGGAGTGCTTGACCTCGGGGTGCCACTGCACGCCGTAGAACTTCTTCTCGTCGTTCGCGAACGCCGCCACCGGCGTCGACTCGGTCGAGGCGAGCACGTCGAAACCCTCGGGGGCGCGTGCGACCGAGTCGCCGTGGCTCATCCACACGGTCTGCGCGTCGGGCTGGCCGCCGAGCAGCGAACCGCCGGCATCCGTCAGCCGGGCATCCGTCGCCCCGTACTCGCGCAGGCCGGTGTGCGCGACCTCGCCGCCGAGCTGGCGGGCCATGACCTGGAAGCCGTAGCAGATGCCGAGCGTCGGCACGCCGAGTTCGAGGATGCCCTCGTCGAGCGAGGGCGCGCCGGCCTCGTAGACCGAGCTCGGCCCGCCCGAGAGGACGATGCCGACGGGGTTCTTCGCGGCGACCTCTTCGGCGGTGATCGTGTGCGGCACGATCTCGGAGTACACCGACGCCTCGCGCACCCGGCGCGCGATGAGCTGCGCGTACTGGGCGCCGAAGTCGACGACGAGCACGGGGCGCTGGGCGGTGCCGTTCGCGGCGGGCTCGCCCGGCTGCTGCAGCACGGCCGGCTGCTCGTCGGCGTCGGTGGTCACGGGCGCCTCGGGCGCGGTGTCGTCGTGGTGCCCGGTGGGCTCCGTCACGGTGTCTCCCGTCTCGTCGGTCATGCGGCGGCGTCCTGCGCCGCCTGGCCGGGGGTGGATGCCGCCTCGCGCTCGTCGAGGTAGGCGCGGACCTCGCGGGCGATGCGCCCCTCGAGGAAGAAGGAGAGGAACGGCACGACGCCGCCGAGCGCGATGACGATGAACCGCGTGAACGGCCAGCGCATGAGGCTCCAGAGCCGGAAGTCGGCGAAGAGGTAGACGACGTAGAACCAGCCGTGGGCGATGAGGATGCCGGTGGAGAGGTTCACGCCGGTGCCGGTCGATTCGAGGCCCTGGGCCGTTTCGAGGACCTGGGCGAAGGCGAGGAAGCCGGCGTCGCCGAACGCGAAGAGCTCCAGGTGGAACGCGTATTTCAGGATCATCTCGGCGCACAGCAGCAGGAGCATGACACCCGTGATGACCGACGCGACCTGGTAGAACTTCACGGCGCCGCGGATCCGCGGCAGATCGGCGGGTTTCGGCTCGAGGGGCATGCCTCGATTCTACGCGGTGGCTTTCGGAGAGAGTCCCGAGAGCATCCGTTCGAGCGTGGCGATGCCCGCGTCGATGCGCGCGGCCGCATCGCGGCGTTCCGCGGCGGCGAGGGCGAGTTCGTTCAGCGCGCCCGAGACCATCGTGGCGACCACGGCGAGATCGCCCTCGATGACGCCGGCCGCGGCGAGTTCGGCGACCCCTTCGTCCAGCAGCGGCACGCTCGTGTCGAGGTCGCCCTCGCGCCAGTCGGCCCAGCCGAGCACCGCGGGGCCGTCGACGAGCAGGATGCGGCGCACCTCGTGGTCGAGGCTCGCTTCGAGGAAGGCGCGGCAGCCGTCGAGGAAGCGGGCCAGGGCCGGGCCGTCGCCGTCGGCGGCGCGTTCGACGGCGCCGGCGACATGGTGCTGGGCGTGCTCGACGACCGCGCGGAACAGGCCCTGCTTGCTGCCGAAGTGGTGGTAGACGGCGCCGCGGGTGAGGCCTGCCTCGCCGACGACGTCGTCGAGGGCGACGCCGGCGTAGCCGTCGCGGGCGAAGCGCCGGGCGGCGATGTCGACGAGGGCGGCGCGGGTGCGCTCGCGCTGTTCGGCCTTGCCCACCACGGTCGTCTCCGCTCGTTCGCCTCGCACTTGACATACGTACTGTATGTCAACGTACGCTGGCAGAACACATACACACTGTATGTATCTTCCATCGGACGGAGCCGACATGAACCTCTACCCCGTGCTCGCCACGAGCGACCCCGCCGCCAGTGCCGCCTTCTACCGGGAGCACTTCGGGTTCGAACCGGTGTTCGCCGCCGACTGGTATGTGAGCCTGAGGCATCCGTCGGGCGCCGAGATCGCCCTGCTCGACGCCGGGCACGAGACCCTCCCCGCCGCGCATCGCGGGCGGACCGCCGGCGGCATGCTCGTCAACATCGAGGTGCCCGATGTGGATGCCGTGGCCCGCCGCCTCGCCGAGGCCGACGTGCCCGTCGTACAAGCGCTCCGAAGCGAGGCCTTCGGGCAGCGTCACGTGATCGTCGCCGACCCCGGCGGCGTGCTCGTCGACGTCATCACCGAGATCGAACCCGATGCCGCGTTCGCCGACGCGTTCACCGGCTGAGCCGCGGGGCGGAGACTCGGCCGGGCGCTCGGTCGGTGGGTGATCAGTCGGTCGGCGGCACCGCGGCATCCACCGCGTCACGCTCGGCGGCCTCAGCGGCCTCGGCCGCCTCCTGCTCCTCGCGCTCGACCGCGTCCTTCACGAGCCGGTACCAGAGGTACACCGCGAAACCGGCGAAGACGACCCACTCGACCGCGTAGAAGATGTTCAGCCAGTTCAGTTCGAACGGTTCCTCGGGCTCCGGGGAATCGATCGCGTCGAGCCCGGCGGGCGGATCGGCCATCGTCACATAAGCGAAGTACACCGGGCGGTCGTCGTAGTCCGCCCACAGGTTGATGAGCTGGGCGACCGCGACGGTCTGCATGCGATGCGGATCCTCGCCCTCGCCGGGCTCCTCCGGGGCCTCGCTCGGCAGGAAGCGGCCCGTGAACGTCACCGGGTCTCCCGCGGATGCGTCGAACTCGTCGGCTGCGGCGCGTGCGGACTCCGCATCCGGAGCCCAGCCGAGCGCGACCGGCAGCCCACCCGCCTCGGCGGAGGCGCCCTCGACCTCGAGGTGCGCGACCGGCCACACGCCGGCGACGCCGCCGTTCAGCCGCCCCTCGACGAGCACCGTGTCGCCCGGCACGAACCGGCCGGTCACCTCGACCATCTGACCCGTCGCGATCTGCGTGGTCGGACCATCGGGCTCCGCCGTGTCGGCCAGCGGCTGCACCGCCTCGGTCGTGCGCTCGACGGTGCGACCCTGCTCGATGGCCCGGTCGAGCTGCCACTGGCCGAGCAGCGCGAACGCGGCGGCGACGGCGAGCGCGAAGACGAGCGCGAGCACCCATCGCGGGCGGAGCATCATGCGGATCACAGGGGGCCTTCCGAGTCACCCGATTCTACCGGCCGTGGCGCTGGGAACCGGCCGAGCCGGGGCAGGGCGCGAAGCCGCGGCGGTGCGCTCCGGCATCCACTCGCGGACGAAGCGTCACCCGTGCGCGCGGCCGTTCAGCACCCCGCCCGACTCCTGCAGGTAGCAGACGCCGCAGAGCGACTCGTAGGAGACCAGGTCCTCGTCGATCGCGACCTGATCGCCGTCGAAGACGAAGCGCCCGTTGATGCGCCGGCCGTTGAAGATCGCCTTGCGGCCGCACCGACAGATCGTCTTCAGCTCCTCGAGGGCGTGCGAGATCTCGAGGAGGCGGCGGCTGCCGGGGAAGGCGACAGTCTGGAAGTCGGTGCGGATGCCGTAGGCGAGCACCGGGATGTCGTCGAGCAGAGCGATGCGCAGCAGATCCTCCACCTGCTCGGCCTCGAGGAACTGCGCCTCGTCGATGAGGAGGCAGCTGACGTCGCGACCGGCCGACTCGATGACGCCGGCGCGGTGCTGCTCGAAAACCGCGAGCACATCCGCCCCCGGCTCGATGATGTAGTCGACCTCGCGCGTGACGCCGAGTCGCGAGACGATGCGATGGTCGCCTTTGGTGTCGACGGCGGGTTTGGCGAGGAGCACGCGGTGGCCGCGCTCCTCGTAGTTGAATGCGGCCTGCAGCAGGGCCGTCGACTTGCCCGAGTTCATCGCGCCGTAGCGGAAATAGAGCTTCGCCATGTCACGGGCTCCCGTCGTCCAGGGGTGGATACGTCGCGACGACGTCGGACATCGTCACCCTGGTATTGTCCCGCGCCCGCGTGACCTCGACGTGCGCGAACAGCGAGCCGAGGACGACGGCGAAGCCGTCGAGCTCCCGGCGGAAATCGGGGGCGTCGGACTCGAGGGTCGCATCCACGACGACCTCGGGGCGGCCGCCCGCCCGGCCGAAATGCACCTCGATCGCCGTGAGCTCGGGCGTGCGGGCGCCCGCGAGCCAGCGGACGAGGGCCGCGACCCCGTTCGCCTGCCCGGTCGTCAGCTCCGTGGATGCGGCACCGACGTCGTCCACATGCATGCGGCGGCCCGCGGAGACCACCCGGCCGGCGAGCTCGGCGAGCCAGTCGCGGTCCGCGACGGTCTCGGGGACCTCTTCGAGGGCCTCCGCGAGCTCGCGGGCCCGGTCGACCTGTTCGACGCTCACCCGGGTGGCGCTTGCGATCTCGACGAAGAACGGCAGCACCTCGCCGACGAGGAGCCGGGCGCGGTCGTTCGGCCCGCGGCCCCCGCGGGCGCGGGCGGCGGCGATCATGGCCCGGTTGTGGGCGCGCTGCCTGGCGAGGACGTTGCGCACGATCGCCGCCGAGAAGCCGGCCGCGACGGCGGTGAGGGCGAGCAGCGGCGCGGTCGCCGCGATCAGCGACACCCCGGTGGGCGCCTGCGTCTGCTGGTAGCCGAGGGCGCCGATGACGACGACGAGCTGCAGGGCCGCCGCCCCGACCCCGGCGATCACGATCGACAGCCAGCCGACGAACGGGGCGAGCACGATGAGGAGGATGCCCGTCACGTACGGGCCGAAGTCGTCGTAGACGCGGGCGTTGTTGCCGGCGGTGCTCGCGAATTCGGCGATGGATGCGCAGATCGAGACGGCGATGACGATCCAGAGACGCTCGGGCCGGAACGGGTCGAACCTCGCCCGCGTCGCGATCACCGCCGCGATGCCGGCCGCGGCGACGAGAGCGACCGAGAGCACCGCAGGGATGGCCCGGTGCGCTTCGTCGAGGTGGCTGACGAGGGTGATCGCCGCAAGGACGACGCAGGCGATCGCACCGACGACGACGGCTGGGCGGGCGGCGTCCGCCCGTCGCGGGCTGATGTCCTGTTCGGTGAGCGAAGTGCGGCCCGGCATCACGCCTCCCCGATCGGGATGCGGATCGTGATCGCGGTTCCTTCGCCCGGGACGGAACGGACGGCGACCGAACCGCCGACGGACTCGATGCGCGCCTGCACCGAGATGCGGAGGCCCACGCGGTCCGGGCCGATCGCGGCGGCGTCGAACCCCGCCCCCTCGTCCGAGAACACGGCTTCGAGACAGCCGTCGTCCTCCCGTACGGACAGGGCGGCCTCGTTCACCCCGGCGTGCCTTGCGACGTTGACGACGCACTGGGCGAGCGCGGCATCCACCGCGTCGCGCGCGGGCGGCGGGAGGCGCCCGAGCAGGGCCGGGTCGCCGCTCCGGCGGACGAGGATCCCCACGCTCGACGCGGACGCGGCCAGCTGCGGCAGCCCGACCGCCACCGGTGCACGGCCTGCCTCGGCGAACGGCTCGCCCGCCGCACCGGATGGGACGCCTCGGGGGCCGGCGGGCGTCGCGAGCGCCCCGGCGAGTGCGCGCCAATCATGCCCGACGAAGCGTGCGAGGTCGCGGCGGATCTCGGCGCGCATCTTGGGATCGAGCGGCCCGGAACCGGACTCGGCGATCGCGCGGAGGTGCCCGGCGGCGACCGCGGCAACCGTAGCCGCCGCCTCGGTTCCGGGCGGGGTCGCGGTCGCCGGCACGCCACGCAGTGCGCCCACTCGACTGCGCACGCTCCACTCGGCGGCCCGGAAGCCGATGATCAGCAGGAAGGCCCCGAACGCTGCGACGTTCAGCGAGGCCGTGAGGCCGGTCAGCGCCGCTGCGACGAAGCCCGCGCAGGTGCCGAGCACGAACCCGGCCGCCGGCCACAGCAGCGCGGCGAGCATGCCGCCCGGGCCGCTGATGAACATGAGTGCGACGGCCGGCATGGCGATCGCGAGGCTGTTGGTGTCGGTGAAGCCGTGCTGCCAGGTCAGGATGAGCACGGTGAGGCAGGTGACCAGCGCGCTTCCGGCGATCAAGGCGATCACGGCGACCGGCACTCGTCGGACCCGGTGCGGCACCAAGACGGCGACCCAGAGCGCGACGAAGAGGACGATCGCGATGGGCGCGAGCGGCTCTTCCTGCTCGACCATGACGACGATGGCGATGCCGATGGATGCGGCGATCGCGACCGCCGCCCCCCAGAGGGCGGCCGAGCGAAAGGACGCGCTGAACGCCCCGTCGTCGATTCGCTCGCTGCTCGGCATCGACTCCCCGCATCCGGGCCGGTGTCGGAAGACGGTCGTCGTCTTCCGTCCCCGGAATTATCCCAGCAGGAACTCAGCTGAGCCAAGGATTTCGCGAGATGGCGTGGATCCGCCGCACAGCCCCGGTTCGAGGCGTACCGATGCCGTCGACGCTCGGTCGACCGTGCCGGCGGCGGCGCGTTCTGTCGGCGTTCACACGGGCGGCGCGCCCTCGCCGCGAGCGGGCCTGCCTGCGGCGACATCAGAACAGCACCCCGGGCTGCGCCGTCGACCAGCCGACGGCCGCCCCGGGGCCGGCTTCGAACGGGCCGGCGGGCGCCGGGGCGGGATCGCGGCCGAGCGCTCGGGAGCGGATGCCGCCCGTGACGGGGTCCTCCTCGCCGCGCGCGAGCCCGTGCGCACGGATGAGCGGGTGGATGCGCTCGGCGAGCCAGCGCCGGTACTCCTTCGGCGCGTAGGCGTTCTGCCCGTAGTACATGGAGCGGTACCTCGGGACGAGTTCCGGGTGCTCGCGTGCGAGCCACCGCATGAACCACGGCTTTACGGAGCCCCGCAGGTGCAGGGCGCTGTACAGGACCGTCGTCGCACCGGCCGCCTTCACCCTCCGGAGCGCTTCGTCGAGATGGGCCTTCGAATCGGTGAGGTACGGCAGGATCGGCATGAGGAAGACGCTGCAGTCGAAGCCGGCCTCGCGCACGGCCGTGACGGTCGCAAGGCGCGCCTTCGTGCTCGGCGTACCCGGCTCGACGGACTGCTGGAGATCGTGGTCGTAGATC
Source organism: Agromyces archimandritae (assembly GCF_018024495.1). Classification (NCBI taxonomy): domain Bacteria; kingdom Bacillati; phylum Actinomycetota; class Actinomycetes; order Micrococcales; family Microbacteriaceae; genus Agromyces; species Agromyces archimandritae. The sequence goes on along the minus strand of NZ_CP071696.1, from coordinate 2,484,325 downwards.
GCGATCGACATCGCGAGGTCGATGGGGACGAGCCGGGCCGCCGCCTGCAGCCGCGGCAGATCGCGACGCAGCAGCGTGCCTTTCGTCAGGATGCTGAACGGCGTGCGGGAGCCGGCGAGCGCGTCGATGATGCCCGGCATGAGCTCGTAGCGCCCCTCGGCGCGCTGGTACGGATCGGTGTTCGTGCCGAGCGCGACCGACTCGTGGCGCCAGCCCGGCCGTGCGAGCTCCTTCCGCAGCACCTCGGCGACGTTGATCTTCACGACGATCTGCCGATCGAAGTCATCGCCCGAATCGAGATCGAGATACTCATGCGTGGGGCGCGCGAAACAATAAGCGCAAGCATGAGAACAGCCTCGGTAGGGGTTGATCGTCCAGCCGAAGGACATCTTCGAGGTGCCGGGGACGCGGTTCAGGGCGGACTTCGCGAGCACCTCGTGGAACGTCATACCCGCGAACTCCGGCGTCTCGACCGTGCGGACGAGGGTGTTCAGGCGCGCGAGGCCCGGCAGGGTGTCGTTCCGCCCGACGCCGAGTTCCTGACCGCTCCATCTCACACGATTATTCGAACACAGTTTCTAATTCAGGGCAAGTCGATGCACCTCGTCTTCGGAACTGCTCACGAGGAGTGCCGATCTCCCGCCGGAGGACCGGGAAGTCGGCACTCCGGCGGGAGATCGGCACTCCCAGGCCGCGTTCGACGGGAAACCGGCACTCCGGCGGGAGGGCGGGGTCTCGATACGGCGCTGCGCGCCTACTCGACCGGCGGGCGGGCGGGGACGGAGGGAGTCTCGATACGGCGCTGCGCGCCTACTCGACCGGCGGGCGGGCGGGCGGAGGGTCTCGATACGGCGCTGCGCGCCTACTCGACCGGCGGGCGGGCGGGGGTGAGGGGAGGGCGGAGCCCGACCAGCGGCGGCGGAGCCAGCGGTCGTGGCTCGCGATGACGACGGCGCCGGGGTAGTGCCCGAGGGCGTCTTCGAGCTCGGTCGCGAGGGCGAGCGAGAGGTGGTTCGTCGGTTCGTCGAGGAGGAACAGGTGCGGCGGTTTCGCGATCACGAGCGCGAGCGCGAGCCGGCGCTGCTGCCCGACCGAGAGGGCGCCGACGGGCCGGTCCGCATCGCGCGGGGCGATGAGGCCGAGGCCGGTGAGCGGCAGCTGCTCGGCGCGCCGCTCGCCGAGGACGCGTGCGTAGAGCTCGCGCGGGGAGGCGGCGGGGTCGGCGAATCGCACGTCCTGCTCGAGGATGCCGGTGCGGAGCCCCCGGCGGCGGTGCACCGACCCGGCATCCGCTGCCAGGCGCCCGGCGAGCACCGCGAGCAGCGTCGATTTGCCGGCCCCGTTCGCGCCCGTCACGAGGAGTCGGGCGTCGGGCTCGATCGAGAGGCGGTCGATCCCGAGCCTCCCGTCGACGCGGACGTCGGCGAGCTGCACGAGCGACCCGGCGGATGCGTCGAGGGCGTGCGACCCGGAGGGGATGCCGGCGAAGGCGAGCGGATCGCGGGGCCGGCGCACCTGCTCGCGTTCGAGGGTGGCGAGGCGCTGCTCGGCGTCGCGGACGCGGCGGGAGATCGCCTGATCGTTCCGGGCTCCCTTGAAGCGATGGATGAACTTGTCGTTGTCGCGCGGGCCGCGGCCGTGGGCGACGTGGCGGGCCGTGTCGGCGACCGCGAGGCGCAGCCTCGCGAGCTCCGCCTGCTCGTCGGCGTAGCGGCGTTCCCAGCGGGCCCGCTCGGCGTCCTTCTCGAGCAGGTAGTCGCTGAAGCCGCCGCCGAAGACAGCCGAGGCGCTCGCCCCGCCGGTGCCGGCGCGGGCCGGGTCGACGTCGAAGAGGGCCGTGGCGACCCCGTCGAGGAACGCCCGGTCATGGCTGGCGAACAGCACGGGGCCCCGCCAGGCGCGCAGCTGCGCTTCGAGGAAGGCCACCGCGTCGTCGTCGAGGTGGTTGGTGGGTTCGTCCAGCAGCAGCCCCTCGGGCGCCCGCAGCAGGAGTGCGGCGAGCGCGAAGCGGCTGCGCTGGCCGCCGGAGACCTCGCCCATGCGGCGCTCGCCGGGGATGCCGGCGACGCCGAGCCCGTCGAGCAGCGCGTCGCGGCGGGCCTCGGCCGACCAGACGTCGGCGCGTTCGGCGGCGTCCAGCGCGTCGGCGTAGCGGTTCGCGGATGCCCGGGTGCCGTCGGCCATGGCCGCGGCGGCCTCGTCGAGGGTGCGTTCGAGGGCACGCGTCTCTGCGAGGGCGGCCTCGAGCACGCCGGCGACGGTGTCGCCGGGTGCGAACGGCGGCTCCTGTTCGAGCAGGCCCGTGCGGGCGGGTCGGATGATCCTTCCGGACCCGTGACCGGATCCCGGACCGGACCCCGGCTCGAACCCGTGACCGGACCTCGGAGCGGCCACGGGCACGGTGTCCGGGCCGCCGGCGAGCAGCCGGAGCAGGGTGGACTTTCCGGCTCCGTTCTCGCCGATCAGGCCGATGCGCTGGTCGCCGGCGACGGTGAGCGCGAGGTCCGCGAAGACCCTGGTGTCGCCGTAGTGCCAGCCGAGGCCGTCGGCTGCGAGGTGGTGGGAATGGGTGATGGTGAGTGGCAAAACGGGACTCCCCTTCCGGGGCCGGTCCGGGTCGCCGGTGGATGCCGCGGCGCGCCGCACGGGGCGGTCACCGGCATGCAGGCCGGCGACCCGGACGAGGATGATTCCCGCCGGGCATTCGCCGCGCACGGAGGGGTCGCCGCTCAGCCGTCGCGATCAACTGAAGAGGAGCACCCCACGGGTCGACGGCGCCTCGGGCGCGGGACGGTGGAGTGTGCTCACTTCATAGCCCGACGACGCTATCACGGCACCGCGCGCTGCGGAACCCCGCACGGCGTGTCGCGCCGAGCAGGCCGTGGCTACGCCTGCAGCCCGAGCGTCTTCGCCGTCGCGGCGAGCGAGGCGGCCGCGGCCGCCGGGTCGTCGGAGAGCTTCGTGCCGTAGCTCGGGATCATCTCGCGCAGCTTGGGCTCCCACGCCTCGATCCGCTCGGGGAAGCAGCGGCGCAGCACGTCGAGCATGATGGGCGCCGCGGTGGATGCCCCGGGCGAGGCCCCGAGGAGGCCGGCGATGGTGCCCTCGGCGCCCGTGATGACCTCGGTGCCGAACTGCAGGACGCCGCCCTTGGCGCCGTCCTTCTTCATGACCTGCACGCGCTGACCGGCGGTGATGAGCTCCCAGTCCTCGGTCTTGGCGGTGGGCATGAAGGCGCGCAGCGCATCCATCTTCTTCTCGCGCGAGGCGAAGAGCTCGCCGAGCAGGTACGTGACGAGGTCGCCGTTGCGGAAGGCGACCTGCAGCATCGGCCAGATGTTGTGCAGGCGGATCGAGAACGGCAGGTCGAACCAGGTGCTCGTCTTCAGGAACTTCGGCGTGAAGCCGGCGTAGGGCCCGAAGAGCAGTGCGGTCTCGCCGTCGACGATGCGCGTGTCGAGGTGCGGCACCGACATGGGCGGCGCACCGACGGCGGCCTTGCCGTAGACCTTCGCCTTGTGCTGGGCGACGATCTTCGGGTTCGTCGTGCGGAGGAACTGGCCGGAGATCGGGAACCCGCCGAAGCCCTTGATCTCGGGGATGCCGGAGTGCTGCAGCAGGGCGAGCGCCCCGCCGCCGGCGCCGACGAAGACGAAGCGCGCCTTCACGTGCTCGACGTTGCCGCCGACGAGGCGGCGCAGGCGCAGCCGCCACCGGCCGTCCTTGCCGCGCTTCAACCGGGTGACCTGGTGGTTCGTGCGGAGCTCGCCGCCCTTGGCCTCGAGGTCGCGGAACAGGGCGCGGGTGAGCGCCCCGAAGTCGACGTCGGTGCCGGCTTCGATGCGGGTCGCGGCGATCTTCTGCTTGGGGTTGCGCTTCTTCGTGAGCAGCGGCGTCCACTCGCCGATCTGCTCCGGATCCTCGCTGTATTCCATGCCCGGGAAGAGGGGCTGGTCGGCGAGCACGTCGACGCGCTTGCGGAGGTAGTCGATGTTCTTGCGGCCCTGGACGAAGGTCATGTGGGGGGCCGTGTTGATGAAGGTGTTCGGCGTGGGCAGCTTGCCCTGCTCGACGAGGTAGGACCAGTACTGCCGGCTGATCTGGAACTGCTCGTTGATCGAGATCGCCTTGGCCGGGTCGACCGAGCCGTCCTCGCCCTCGGGCATGTAGTTCAGCTCGCAGAGGGCCGCGTGCCCGGTGCCGGCGTTGTTCCAGGCGTTGGAGGACTCCTGCGCGACCTCGCCGAGCCGCTCGTAGACGCGGATCTTCCAATCCGGCTGGAGCTCCGAGATCAGGGAGCCGAGCGTGGCGCTCATGATGCCCCCGCCGATCAGTACGACGTCGACCGTGTCCTCAGAATTCACGGATTCCAGTCTAGGCGCTGCCGGCGACCCCTCGGGACGGGGTGCGGATGCCGTGGGGCGCCGCCCGCGGGAAGTCGCTCGTCTCGGCGAGCGCCGTCACCGCGGCGGCGTGCCCGGCGCTCAGGCGCGCCGCGGCATCCGCACCCGACAGACGGGCGGCGAGGTACCCGGCCGCGAAGGCGTCACCGGCCCCGACCTCCTCGACGACATCGACCGGGATCGCAGGGACCTCAGTGCGCTGCCCGCCGTCGAACTCGGTCGCGCGCCGCGGCCCGTCCTTTACGACGAGCACGGCCGGTTCGGGCAGGAGCCGGCGCACCTCGTCGGCGGATTCGGCGCCCCAGAGCCGGGCGGCCTCGTCGAGGCCGACGAAGACGAGGTCGGCGGCGGCGGCGAGCTCGCGGAGGCGGGGCGCCGCGGCATCCGCCGCCCACAAGGCGGGGCGGTGGTTCACGTCGAAGGAGACGAGCCCGCCGGCCGCGTGCACGTGCGGGGCGAGGGCGCCGCTCATGGCGTCGCAGCCGGCCGATAGCGCCGGGGTGATGCCCGTGTGGTGGACGATGCCGGCGGCCGGCAGCGACGCGAGGAACGACGGCGACATCCGCGAGGCCGCCGAGCCCCGCCGATAGTAGAGGACGCCGTGGCCCGGATCCTTCACGTAGAGCCCGGTCGGCGCATCGGGGTCGCGTTCGACGTGCGCGGTGCCCAGACCGCGCGCGGCGAGTTGCCGGACGAGCCGCTCGCCCAGGGCGTCGGCGCCGACGCGCCCCGCCCAGGCGGCCACGCGGCCGAGGCGCACGAGGTGGCTGGCGACGTTGGCCTCGGCGCCTGCGGCGTCGAGCCGGAACTCCTCGGCGGATGCGAGCGGCTCGGCCCGTTCGGGCGCGACGAGCACCATGGTCTCGCCGACGGCGAGCACCTCGATCGCGGCGTTCACGGGCTCTATGCTGAGCCATGTGCACCGCACGCGCAAGCGTGTTGCAACATACGCAACCCGATGACAGGACGACGATGACGCACCAGGGCGACCCCATCGCCGCGCTCGCCGACGAGCGCCTCACCGGCCGTGAGAAGGGCCTGCCCGCCCGGGCCGCCGGCCTCACGGTCGCCGAGTTCCTCGCGACCGAGCCCCGCCTCGACGAATTCTGGACCCCGCTGCTCGTGCTCGACCGCGCCGCCCTCGACGCGAACGCCGCCGCGATCCAGGGCTGGGCCGGCGAACGCCGCCTCGAGCTCATGCCGCACGGCAAGACGACCATGGCGCCCGCCCTCTGGCGCCTCCAGCTGGACGCCGGCGCGAGCGGCCTCACCCTCGCCACCCCCGCCCAGGTGCGGACGGCCCGCACCTTCGGCGTCGCCAGGATCATGCTCGCCAACGCCCTCGTCGACCCGGCCGCGATCGCCTGGATCGCCGGCGAACTCGCAGACCCCGGCTTCGCCTTCGCCTCCTGGGCGGATGCCGTCGACACGGTCGATCGGATGGAGGCGGCGCTTCGGGCATCCACCCCCGCACGCCCCCTCGACGTGCTCGTCGAGCTCGGCGGCCCCGGCGGCCGCACCGGCGCCCGCGACCTCGAGACCGCGCTCCGCGTCGCGCGACGCATCGAGGCCTCCCCCGTGCTGCGGCTCGCCGGCGTCGCCGGCTACGAGGGCAGCCTCGGGCACGACCGCTCCCCGGCATCCACCGCCGCCGTCGCCGCCTACCTGGGCGAACTCGTCGCCCTGCACGACGCCGTGCGCGAGCTCGCCGGCGACCGCGAACTCATCGTGACCGCCGGCGGCAGCGCCTACCTCGATCTCGTCGACGCCGCCTTCGCCCCCGCCATCGCCGCAGGCCGGGCCGCCGGGCGGCCGACCCGCTGGGTGCTCCGCTCGGGGGCCTCGCTGGTGCACGACGACGGCTTCTACCACGGCATCTCCCCCATCGATGCACGGCTCGCGCCCGCGATGCGAGGGCTGGCGCGGGTCGTCTCGCACCCCGAACCCGGCCTCGCGCTGCTCGACGGCGGCAAACGCGACTTCTCCTACGACGAAGGGCCGCCGGTGCCGTTCGGCGTGCCCGGAGCCGCCGTCACCGCGCTGAACGACCAGCACGCGTACCTCCGATCCGACCAGGCCCTGCAGGGCCTCGCCGTCGGCGACCTCGTCGAGCTCGGCCTCTCGCACCCGTGCACGGCCTTCGACAAGTGGCGCTTCATCCCGGTGCGCGAGCACGCGGCATCCGCCCGCGTCGTCGACCTCGTGCGGACCTTCTTCTGATGCCGGCGCTTCTGATGCCGACGACGCTGATGCCGACGACGCTCATCACCGGCGGCCTCGTCGTCGACGCCGAGCAGGAGCCGCACGCCGCAGACGTGCTCGCCGACGGCGGGCGGATCGCGGCCGTCTCCGCCCCGGGCCGCCTCTCGCCGCGCGAGGCCGACGCGGTGGTGGATGCCGCGGGGCGCCTCATCATGCCCGGACTCATCGACGCCCACGCCCACGTCGACGGCCTGGTCTTCGACCCCGACGTGCAGCTCGCGCTGCTCCGGCAGGGCGTGACGAGCACGATCTGCGGGCAGGACGGCGTCGGCTTCGCGCCCGGCGACGGGCGGTACGCGGCCGAGTACTTCGCCGCGATCGACGGGGGCGACCCGCGGCGGCTGCGGGGTGCGGATGCCGCACGCCGCGCATCCGGCCCCGCACCCGACGGCATCGGCGCGCAACTCGCCGGCTACGACGGCCGCACCGCGGTCAACGTCGCCCTGCTCGTGCCCGCCGGAACCGTGCGGCACGAGGTGCTCGGCCGGGCATCCCGCGCCCCCGACGCCGCCGAACTGGCCGCCATGCGCCGCCTCGTCGAAACCGGCCTCGCCGAGGGCGCCGTCGGGCTGTCCACGGGCCTCGACTACGTGCCCGGGATCTTCGCCGACACCGCCGAGCTCACCGAACTCGCCCGCCCGCTCGCCGCGGCCGGCGCCGCCTACGTCTCGCACATGCGCGGCGGATACGAGGCGAACTCGGCCGCCGGCATCGCCGAGATCGCCGAGATCGCCGCCGGCAGCGGCGCCCGCGTGCACGTCTCCCACTTCCACGCCGCGGCCGACACCGTGCTCGGGCTGCTCGGCGAACTCGCCGCAGCCGGCGTCGACGCGAGCTTCGACGCCTACCCCTACACGCGCGGCTGCAGCCTGCTGTCGATGCCGTTCCTGCCGCCCGAACTCACCGTGCTGCCGGCCGCCGCCCTCATCCCCCGCCTCGCCGACCCCGCCGAACGCGCCCGGCTCCGCCGCGACTGGTTCCCGGAACTCGACGCCTACGCGAGCGTCGGCCCGCGCTGGCGCGAACTCATGACCTTCGCCCATATCGCCGCCCCCGAGTACGCCTGGGCGCACGGGCTGACGTTCGCCGAAGCGACCCGGCGGGCCGGCGCGGCCGACGAGATCGCATTCGGCCTCGACGTGCTCGTCGCCAGCCGCCTCGAGACGAGCATCGTCATGGCCGTGCCGGACGCGCGCCCGCCCGCCGAACTCGCCCGCATCTTCGCCCACCCCGGCCACCTCGGCGGATCCGACGGCATCTTCATCGGCGCCCACCCGCATCCGCGCGCCCGCGGCGCCTTCGCCAGATACCTCCGCGAAACCGTCCGCGAACTCCGCGCCTGGTCCTGGCAGGACGCCGCCGCCCACCTCTCGGCGCGCACCGCGGAACGCTTCGGCCTCGGCGAGCGCGGCCTCATCCGCGAGGGGTGGATCGCCGACCTCGCCCTCGTCGACCCCGACGGGGTCGCCGACACCGCCGACTACGACGCGCCACTCGGCCTCGCCCGCGGCATCGACGACGTGTTCGTCGCCGGCGTGCCGGTGCTCGCCGGCGGCCGGCTCACGGGCGCGACCCCCGGGGCCGGGATCCGTCGGCAGCCGGTGCGCCGGGGCATCCACCGGGGCACCCGTTCGGAGAGGAACTGAGATGTCGCAGAGCGTGACCCGCGCCGCCCGCATCATCGACGCGATCGCCGAACGGCCGCGCACCGTCGCCGAACTCGCCGAGGAGTTCGGGCTGCACCGGTCGACCATGTTCCGCGAACTGCAGAGCCTCGAAGCCGTCGGCTACGTGCGCCGCCGCACCAACGGGCGCTACGCGCTCGGACTCCGGCTCGTCGCCCTCTCCAAACAGGCCCTCGACACCCTCGACCTGCGCGAGGCCGGATCGGCCCACGTGCGCCGCCTGCACCGCGGCGTCGGCAACACCGTCCACCTCGCCGCCCTCATGGACGACGCGATCGTCTACGTCGACAAGGTCGAGGACGACTCGGGGGTGCGCATGTACTCGCGCATCGGCAAGGCCGTCATCCCGCACTGCTCCGCCGTCGGCAAAGCCATCCTCGCCGGGCTCGGCGACGTCGATCGGGACGCCGTGCTCGCCCGCACCGACTGGAAGCGCTACACCGACCGCACCATCACCACCCGCGACGGGCTCGACCTCGAACTCGGCCGCGCCGCCCGGGACGGATATGCCGTCGACGACCGCGAATTCGAAGGATTCGTGAACTGCCTCGCCGTGCCCGTGCACTCGTCGATGGGCGTCGTCGGCGCCCTCTCGATCACCGCGATCCGCATGGTCGCCGACCTCGACCGCCTGAAGACCCATCTGCCGCGCATGCGCGAGACCGCCGAGGCGATCTCGCGCGAGCTCGGCTGAACCGCCGCCCGCCGGCATCCACCGCCGGCATCCACCGCCGGCATCCACCCACCGGCATCCATCCGCCGGCATCCATCCGCCGGCATCAACCCACCGAAAGGAACCCGCCGATGTCCAAGACCGCCGTCACCCTCCAGAACGCCCCCAAGCCCGCCGGGCCCTACAGCCACGGCGTCGTCGCCAACGGCTTCCTCTTCACCGCCGGCTTCGGGCCGCAGGACCCGGCCACCGGCCAGATCGTGCCGGGCGGCGCCGCCGAGCAGACCCGCCAGGTGCTGAAGAACGTCGGCGCCGTGCTCGCCGAGTACGGCCTCGACTTCGACGACGTCGTGAAGGTCACCGCGCACCTGCAGGATCTCGCCGACTTCGCCGAGTACAACGGGGCCTACGCCGAGTTCTTCACCGAGCCGTACCCAGTGCGCACCACCGTCGGCTCGCAGCTGGCGGACATCCTCGTCGAGATCGACGTCGTCGCCGCCCTGCGGGACGCCTGAACACGGCGCGCCTCTGCCGCCGCCGCGGTGCGGTCCGCCCCGCCGCTCAGACGGCGGCGGCCTGGCGGGCGGCGACGAGTTCGGCGATCTGCACGGCGTTCAGCGCCGCACCCTTGCGCAGGTTGTCGTTCGAGACGAACAGGGCGAGCCCGCGGCCCTCGGGGGCGGACTGGTCCTGACGGATGCGCCCCACGTAGCTCGGGTCGGCACCGGCCGCCTCGAGCGGCGTCGGCACGTCCGACAGCGCGACGCCCGGCGCGTCGGCGAGGAGTTCGCGGGCCCGCTCGGGCGTGATCGGGTTCGCGAACTCGGCGTTGACCGACAGTGAGTGACCGGTGAACACGGGCACGCGCACGCAGGTGCCGGAGACCAGGAGCCCGGGCAGTTCGAGGATCTTGCGGCTCTCGTTGCGGAGCTTCTTCTCCTCGTCGGTCTCGCCCTCGCCGTCATCGACGATCGAACCGGCCAGCGGCAGCACATCGAAGGCGATGGGCTTCACGAACTTGTGCGGTTCGGGCAGTTCGACGGCCGATCCATCGTGCACGAGGCCCATGAGGTCGCCGGCGACGGCGGCACGCGCCTGCTCGGCGAGCTCCTCGGCGCCGGCGAGACCGGAGCCCGACACGGCCTGGTACGTCGAGACGACGAGGCGTTCGAGCCCGGCCTCCTCGTGCAGCACCTTCAGCACGGGCATCGCGGCCATCGTCGTGCAGTTCGGGTTGGCGATGATGCCCTTCTTCGCATCGGCGATGCGCTCGGGGTTCACCTCGCTGACCACGAGCGGCACCTCCGGGTCCATGCGCCAACCGCTCGAGTTGTCGATGACGGTGACGCCGGCGGCGGCGAAGCGGGGCGCCTGCTCCTTCGAGAGGGTCGCACCGGCCGAGAAGATCGCGATGTCGAGGCCTGCGGGGTCGGCGGTGGCGGCGTCTTCGACGACGACGTCCTCGCCGCGCCACGGCAGGGTCGTGCCCGCCGAACGCGCCGAGGCGAAGTAGCGGATCGACGCCACCGGGAAGTCGCGCTCGTCGAGCAGCCGGCGCACGACCGCGCCGACCTGCCCCGTCGCCCCCACGACGCCGATGTTCACCCGCATGTCGCCCACATCCACTCCTTCGCTCCGTGCCGTCTGCACGGGAGTCCTCGTTCCATCATCCCAGCCGGGCCTGCACGGCCGGTGGGCGGTCGGCACGGCCGGGTCAGCGCCCGGTGCCCGCGTAGACGACGGCGTCTTCTTCGCCGTCGAGTTCGAAGGCGGCGTGCACGGCGCGCGCGGCCCGATGCACGCTTTCGGCGCGGGTCACGACCGAGATGCGGATCTCGCTCGTCGAGATCATCTCGAGGTTGATGCCCGCCTCGTAGAGGGCCTCGAAGAGCTTCGCCGAAACGCCCGAGGCCGACCGCATGGCCGCGCCGACGAGGGAGAGCTTGCCGATCTCGTCGTCGTACTGCAGCGAGTCGAAGCCGATGTCGGCCTGCACTCCCGACAGGGCGGCGAGGGCCTTCTCGCCGTCGGTCTTCGGCAGGGTGAACGAGATATCGGTGAGGCCGGTCGCCGCAGCCGAGACGTTCTGCACGATCATGTCGATGTTGATGTTCGACTTGGCGAGGATCTTGAAGATCTTCGCGGCGACGCCCGGGACGTCGGGGACGCCGACGACCGTGATCTTGGCCTGGCTGAGATCGATCGCCACGCCGGCGAGGACGGAGTCTTCCACAGCTTCTCCTTCGGGAAGGCGCGAGGGGTCGTAGACGATCGTCCCCTCGGTATCGGTGAACGAGGAGCGCACATGCAGCGTCACCCCGTGGCGGCGCGCGTACTCGACCGCACGGATGTGCAGCACCTTCGCGCCGGAGGCGGCCAGTTCGAGCATCTCCTCGCTCGTGACCCGGTCGAGCTTGCGGGCCTTCGGCACGACGCGCGGATCGGAGGTGAACACCCCGTCGACGTCGGTGTAGATCTCGCACTGCTCGGCGCCGAGCGCCGCCGCGAGCGCGACGGCGGTGGTGTCGGATCCGCCGCGGCCGAGCGTCGTGATGTCGCGGGTGTCGCGGTTGAACCCCTGGAACCCGGCCACGATCACGATGGCGCCCTCATCGAGGGCTTCGCGCAGGCGCACCGGGGTGACGTCGACGATGCGCGCCGAACCGTGCGTGGCGTCGGTGATCATGCCGGCCTGGCTGCCGGTGAAGCTGCGCGCCTCGTGCCCCATGCTCTTGATCGCCATCGCGAGCAGCGCCATCGAGATGCGCTCGCCGCTGGAGAGCAGCATGTCGAGTTCGCGGGGTGCCGGAAGCGGCGTGACCTCGCCGGCCAGGTCGAGCAGTTCGTCGGTCGTGTCGCCCATCGCCGAGACGGCGACGACGACGTCTTTTCCGGCCCTCCGGGTCTCGACGACGCGCCTGGCGACCCGCTTGATGCTCTCGGCATCGGCGACGGAGGACCCGCCGAACTTCTGCACGATCAAGGTCACATGGACTCCAAGCGGGGATTGCGGGACGGTTCGGGGCCGCCGTCCAGTCTACGGCGAGCTGCCTGAGCGCCCTCGCATATGACGTTCGAGGGCCTCAGCCGACGATGCGGCGGCCCTCGAACGCGCGGCCGAGGGTGACCTCGTCGGCGTACTCCAGGTCGCCGCCGACGGGGAGGCCGGAGGCCAGGCGCGTGACGCGGATCTCGAGGGTGGTCAGCAGCCGGCTGAGGTAGGTCGCGGTCGCCTCGCCCTCGAGGTTCGGGTCGGTGGCGATGATGACCTCCTGCACCGAGCCGTCGGCGAGGCGCTGCATGAGCTGGCGGATGCGCAGCTCGTCGGGGCCGATGCCGTCGATCGGGCTGATGGCGCCGCCGAGCACATGGTAGAGGCCGCGGAACTCGCGGGTGCGCTCGATCGCGACGACGTCCTTGGCCTCCTCGACGACGCAGATGAGGCTTCCGTCGCGGCGCGGGTCGCGGCAGATCGAGCACGTCTCCTGCTCGGAGACGTTGCCGCAGATTTCGCAGAAGCGCACCTTGTCGCGCACCTCGAGGAGGATCTCGGCGAGCCGGCTCACGTCGAAGTGCTCGGTCTGCACGATGTGGAATGCGATGCGCTGCGCCGACTTCGGCCCGATGCCGGGGAGGCGCCCGAGTTCGTCGATGAGTTCCTGAACGATGCCCTCGTACACGCGTTACGCCCGTTCCCCGAACCCGGGGCGGTTCGTGATCTGCTGTTCCTCGAGGAAGGTCGCCCCGAGCACTTCCCGCACGACCGCTTCGCCGTAGCGCTGGATGCCGTCGCCCGCCGGAGCCGGGGTGCGCACGCCTCCGCGGCCCGCTCGCCCGGGCGCCTTCGCGGGGCGCGGTGCCGGCTCGGGCTCCTCGGGGGGCGCCTCGCCCTCCTCCGGCGGCGCATCCGCGTCGTCGGGCGGCGGGATCGCCGCCCAGGGGGTGTCATCGGGCTGCGCCTCGGGCGTTGCGGAGGGGTCAGGTGCCGCGTCGGGCGCCGCGGAGGGGCCACGTGCCGCGTCGGGCGCCGCGGGCGCGCCTGCGGGCGCCGGCTCCGGATCGGCAAGGGCCGTCGCCGTCGCCGGCTCACCCGCCGCCCGGAGGGCGGGATCGGCGTCGGGCTCGTCGCGCGGGATGGTCACGGTCGCCCAGGAGTTCACGGGGCCGGATGCCGGGCCGGCCGCAGCAGCGGACCCGGATGCCGGCTTCGAGGGCCGGGGGCCGCCGGGCGCCGGCGCAGCGGGCGCGGGATCGGCCGGCCGCTGCTCGGCCGCCGGGGAGGTGCCGGCGGGCTGGCCGGTGTCGGCGGACGAGGCCGAGCCGGCGGACGAGGCCGAGCCGGCGGGCGCCGTGCCCGGTGCGCCGTCGCCCGCGGACGCGGCGGGTTCGTCGGCGAACGCCGCGGCGGGCTTGGCGACGAACTTCACGCGGACGCCGAGCACCTCCTGGATCGCGTTCCGCAGGATCTCGCTCACGCTGTTGCCCGGGCCGCCCCGGAAGGCCTGCACATCCTGCTCGCTCGGGAAGGCGAGCACGAGCACCTCGCCCTCGCGGTAGTCGCGCACGGTCGCGGTGAAGACGACCATCCAGGCCGAGCGCTTGGCGCGCTGCACGGCGGCGAGCACCTCGGGCCAGGCATCCCGGATCTGCTGCGCCGTGACCGGGCCGTCCGGCACGGTGCGCGCGGGGGCCGCCGGCGCAGGCTCGTCGGACGGAGCGGCCGGCCCTGCCGAAGCGGGCGCCGCTGCAGCTGCGGGCGCGGCAGGCGGCACGACCGCAGGAGCGGGTTCGGCGACCGCCGCAGCGGGAACGGGGGCTGCAGCAGTCCCCGCACGCGCGGCGGCCGGTGCCGCGGACGCCGGAGCGGCGGCGCGCGGGGCGGGTTGCGCCACGGCATCCACCCCAGCAGCATTCACCCCAGCGGCATCCACCCCCGCCGGCACGAGCACGCGCGCGAGCATGAGCTCGAGCTGGAGCCTGGGCGAGGAGGCGCCGGTCATCTCGCTGAGCGCCGTGTTCACGATGTCGGCGACGCGCGACAGCTCGGCCGCGCCGAACGCGCGCGCCTGGGTCGCCATATGCGTCAGCTCGTCCTCGGGCACGCCGCGGAGCACCGCCGCGGCCGCCTGGGGCGAACTCGCCCCCACGATGATGAGGTCGCGCAGACGCTCCAACAGGTCCTCGACGAAGCGGCGCGGATCCTGCCCCGTCTGGATGACGCGGTCCACCGCGGCGAACGCGGCGGCCGCATCGCGCGCGCCCACGGCATCCACCACCTCGTCGAGCAGGGCCCCGTGCGTGTAGCCGAGGAGGGCGACCGCGCGCTCGTAGTCGAGCACGGTGCCCTCGGAACCGGCGATGAGCTGGTCGAGCAGGGAGAGCGTGTCTCGCGGCGAGCCGCCGCCGGCGCGGACGACGAGGGGCAGCACGCCGGGGGCGACCTCGACCCCCTCCTCGCTGCAGAGCTGCTGCACGTACTCGAGCATCGGCCCGGGCGGCACGAGGCGGAACGGGTAGTGGTGCGTGCGGGAGCGGATCGTGCCGAGCACCTTGTCGGGCTCGGTCGTCGCGAAGATGAACTTCACATGCTCCGGCGGCTCCTCGACGAGCTTCAGCAGGGCGTTGAAGCCCTGCGAGGTGACCATGTGCGCCTCGTCGAGGATGAAGATCTTGTAGCGGTCGCGGGCCGGGGCGAAGATCGCGCGCTCGCGCAGATCGCGGGCGTCGTCGACGCCGTTATGGCTGGCCGCATCGATCTCGACGACGTCGAGCGAGCCGCCGCCGCCGCGGGCGAGCTCCACGCAGCTCGGGCAGACCCCGCACGGCGTGTCGGTGGGGCCCTCGGCGCAGTTCAGGCAGCGCGCGAGGATGCGTGCCGAGGTCGTCTTGCCGCAGCCGCGCGGGCCGCTGAAGAGATACGCGTGGTTCACGCGATCGGTTCTGAGCGCGGTCATGAGCGGCTCGGTGACCTGTGATTGGCCGATCATCTCGGCGAAGGTCTCGGGCCGGTAGCGGCGATAGAGAGCGGTGACCACGGGTCCATGCTAATCGGGGCCTCCGACACTCCGGCCGGGTGGATGGATATCCATTCGAGCGTTCCTCGGTTATCATGACCAGTCAGGCGATGGGGGGAAACGTGGCCGGACGAGCGATGACCGCTGAACAGCAGGGCAAGTGGGCGACGCTGCTCACGAGCAAACGGGACGACACACTCGAATACGCCGAGCGACTACGCGCTTCGCTGGGGATCGCACGCGAAGCGCGCGCCGACGCGACGGCCGACGACGAGCACGACCCCGAAGGCCCGACGATGTCGCAGGAGTGGACGCAGCTGACCGCGCTCCTCGCCGACGCCGAGTCGGAGATCGACGACGTGGATGCCGCGCTCGCCCGCATCGACGCGGGCAGCTACGGCATCTGCACCAGCTGCGGCAAACCGATCACGAAGGCGCGCCTGCAGGCCCGGCCCACGGCCGAGCTCTGCATCGACTGCGCCCGGCTCGGGCGGTAGGCGGCTCGTCGGTCGAGGAGGCGCGCAAGCGCCGTATCGAGACCCGGTTCGGCAGTGGGTCTCGATACGCTCGCTGCGCTCGCTACTCGACCGGCGGTAGGGGCGGGCGGCGGTCGAGTAGGCGCGCAGCGCCGTATCGAGACCCGGTGCGACGGAAGGTCTCGATACGCTCGCTGCGCTCGCTACTCGACCGGCGGGGGGGGCGCTCGTCGGTCGAGGAGGCGCAAAACGCCGTATCGAGACCCGGTGCGGGGAAGGGTCTCGATACGCTCGCTGCGCTCGCTACTCGACCGGCGGAGGGGGGCGTTCGTCGGTCGAGTAGGCGCAAAGCGCCGTATCGAGACCGGTTCTGCGGAGGGTCTCGATACGCTCGCTGCGCTCGCTACTCGACCGGCGGAGGGGGCGCTCGTCGGTCGAGTAGGCGCGCAAGCGCCGTATCGAGACCCGGTGCGGGGAAGGGTCTCGATACGCTCGCTGCGCTCGCTACTCGACCGGCGGAGGGGCGGAGGCGCTCGCTACTCGACCGGCGGCGGGGCGACGACCGCGAGGGTCTGCCGGGCGATCTCGAACTCCTCGTCGGTGGGGACCACGAGCACCTCGACGCGCGAGTCGTCGGCCGAGATGCGGCGCGCGGCCTGCGAACGCTCCCGGTTGCGGTCGGCGTCGAGCAGCACGCCGAAGCCCTCGAGGCCGGCCAGCGACCACTCCCGCACGATCGCCGAGTTCTCGCCGACGCCCGCGGTGAAGACGATCGCGTCGACTCGGCCGAGCTGGGCGGCGTAGGCGCCGATGTAGGAGCGGATGCGGTGCGTGTAGACCTCGAGCGCGAGGACGGCATCGGCGTCGCCGGCATCCGCCGCATGCGTGAGATCGCGCATGTCGCGGTGCCCGCCGAGGCCGAGGATGCCGGACTCGGAGTTCAGCAGCCGGTCGAGCTCGTCGACCGACAGCCCCGCCCGCCGGTGCAGGTGGAACAGCACCGCCGGGTCGATATCGCCCGAGCGGGTGCCCATCACGAGCCCCTCGAGCGGTGTCATGCCCATGCTCGTCTCGACCGAACGGCCCCCCGAGACCGCGCATGCCGACGCCCCGTTGCCGAGGTGCAGCACGATCTGCCGGAGCTCCTCGACGGGTCGGCCGAGGAACTCGGCGGCGGCCCGCGACACGTACGCGTGCGAGGTGCCGTGGAAGCCGTAACGGCGCACCCGGTGCTTCGCGGCGAGCGCCCGGTCGATCGCGTAACTGTAGGCGGCCGGCGGCATCGTCTGATGGAAGGCGGTGTCGAAGACGGCCACGTGCGGCACCTCGGGGAAGGCGTGCTCGGCCGCCTCGATGCCCGCGAGGTTCGCCGGGTTGTGCAGCGGTGCGAGCGCCGACAGCTCGTCGATGTTGATCTTCACGAGCCGGTCGACGAGCGTCGGTTCGAAGAAACGCGCCCCGCCCTGCACGACCCGGTGCCCGACGGCGATCGGCGCATGCTCGTCGAGCGACGGGCCGTGGGCGGCGAACGCGCCGAGCATCACCCGGAACGCCGCCTCGTGGTCGGGCACGACGACCGCCTCGTCGAAGGAGGCGTCGTCGGCCGGGATGCGGTGCTGCAGATGCCCGTCCTCCATGCCGATGCGTTCGACGAGCCCCGCGGCGAGCGTGCGCCCGGCGGCGGGCTCGATGAGCTGGTACTTGAGCGACGAGGAGCCCGAGTTCACGACGAGCACGACCGCGTCGGTGTCGGGTGCGGATGCCGCTCGGGCGCTCATCCGGCATCCACCGCCGCGGCCTGCACGGCCGTGATCGCGACCGTGTTCACGATGTCTTGCACGAGGGCGCCGCGGGAGAGGTCGTTGACGGGTTTGCGGAGGCCCTGCAGCACGGGGCCGATGGCGAGCGCCCCGGCCGAACGCTGCACCGCCTTGTAGGTGTTGTTGCCCGTGTTCAGATCGGGGAAGACGAACACGGTCGCCCGGCCGGCCACCGCCGACTCGGGCAGCTTCGTCTTCGCGACCGCCGCATCCACCGCCGCGTCGTACTGGATCGGCCCGTCGACGGGCAGCTCCGGCGCACGCTCGCGCACGAGCTCGGTGGCCCGGCGGACCTTGTCGACGTCGGCACCGGAGCCCGACTCCCCCGTCGAATACGACAGCATCGCCAGGCGCGGGTCGATGCCGAACCACCGCGAGGTCTCGGCCGAGGAGATCGCGATGTCCGCGAGCTGCTCGGCAGTCGGATCGGGCACCACCGCGCAGTCGCCGTAGACGAGGACGCGATCGGCCAGGGCCATCAGGAACACGCTCGAGACGACATCCACACCCGGCCTCGTCTTGATGATCTCGAACGAGGGACGGATCGTGTGGGCCGTCGTGTGCATCGCCCCCGACACCATGCCGTCGGCCAGGCCGAGCTCGACCATCATCGTGCCGAAATACGACACATCGGTGACCGTGTCGCGCGCCTGCTCGAGGGTGACGCCCTTGTGCGCGCGGCGCCGCTGGTACTCCTCCGCGAAACGGTAGACGAGCACCGAGTCGTAGTTCGAGACGACCTGGGCGCGCGAGATGTCGAGGCCGAGGCCGATGGCCCGCGAGCGGATCTCGATCTCCTCGCCGAGGATCGTGAGCCGGGCGACGTCGCGCGAGAGCAGCGTCGCCGCCGCCCGCAGGATGCGGTCGTCGTAGCCCTCCGGCAGCACGATGTGCTTCTGCGCGCGGCGGGCCCGCTCGAGCAGCCCGTACTCGAACATGAGCGGCGTGACCACATCCGGCCGGCTGACGTCGAGGAGGTCGAGGAGCACCTGCCCGTCGACGTGCTTCTCGAAGAGCGCCAGGGCCGTGTCGCGCTTCCGTTGCGACTCGGCGGCCAGACGCCCGCGCGTGCGCGTGATCGCGAGGGCCGCGTCGTAGCTGCCGAGCTCGGTGCGGATGATCGGCAGCCCGACCTTCAGCCCCTCGACGAGCCTGGTCATCTGCTCCGACAACGGGAAGCCGCCGTTCAGCACCACCGCCGCGATCGACGGGAACGTCGCGCTCGAATGCGCCGTCAGCACCCCGAGGAGCACCTCGCTGCGATCGCCCGGCACGACCACGACGGAGCCCTCGATGAGACGCGCCAGCACGTTCTCCATCGACATCGCCGCGATCACGACGCCGAGCGCCTCACGGCCGAGCAGCTCCTCCTCGCCCGAGACGAGCTCGCCGCCCACGGCGCCCATCACCGAACGCACCGAGGGGGCCACCAGGAACGGATCCTCCGGGATCGCCCACACCTGCAGCGGCGCCCGGCCCGGCCGGCCCACGGCATCCGTCGCCGCCTGCCGCACCGCGGCCACGATGTCGTCGAGACGCTCGGGGTCGGCGCGGTTGGCGACGATGCCGATGAGGGTCGCATGCTCCCGGTCGAGCTCCTCGACGGCGAGCTCGGCGAGCTGACCGAGCTCGTCGGGGGTGCGCGGATCCGCCGCGCCCAGCCGTTCGCCGCGGCCCTCGCCGATGCGCCCGCCGAGCACGAGCAGCACGGGAACCCCGAGGTTCGCGGCGATGCGCGCGTTGTAGGCGAGCTCGGTCGGGCTGCCGACGTCCGTGTAATCGCTGCCGAGGACGACGACGGCATCGCACCGGGCCTCGACCGCCTTGAAGCGCTGCACGATCGTCGCGAGCGCCTGCTCCGGGTCGTCGTGCACGTCCTCGTAGCTCACGCCGATCGCATCCTCGTAGGAGAGGTCGACGACGCCCTCGTGCCCGAGCAGCAGCTCCAGGACGTAATCGCGCTCCGCGGTCGACCTGGCGATGGGGCGGAATACGCCCACCCGGGTCGCACGCCGCGTCAAGGTATCGAGGGTGCCGAGCGCGATGGTCGACTTGCCCGTGTTCCCCTCGGCCGAGCAGATGCAGATGCTGTGCGCCACGGCATCCAGCCTACGCGGCACCCTCCGACACGGCCCGGAGCCCCGACCGCCGCGCGTCCCCCGTTCGCGGGCGGGCGGCCGCCGCGTCGGCGGTTCGGTTTATGCTTGCCGGGCGACGCGCACCCCGACGCGACGCATCCTCGAGACACTGGAGTCTTCAGTGAACCGCATCGCCCTCATCGGCGCGGGCCCGTCCGGCCTCGCCGGCGCCCGCGCCCTCGACCGCGCAGGCATCCCCTTCGACGGCTTCGAGGCGGGCCCCGACGTCGGCGGCCTCTGGAACATCGACAACCCGCGCAGCACCGTCTACGACTCGGCGCACCTCATCTCCTCGCGCACCACGACCGAGTTCGCCGAGTTCCCCATGGACTCCACCACCGATTATCCCGGGCACCGCGAGCTCCTCGCCTACTTCGACGCCTACGCCGACGCCTTCGACCTCCGCCGGCACTTCCGCTTCGGCACGCGCGTCACCGACGTCTCGCGAGTGGATGCCGGCGCCGCACCCGACGGGCCGCGCGACCTCACCCCCGCCGCACCCGTGTGGCGGGTGACGGCCGTCACCGAGTCCGGCGAGACCGTCACCGGCGACTACGCCGGCGTCATCCTCGCCAACGGAACCCTCGCCGAGCCCAACATCCCCGCCTTCCGCGGCGAGTTCGACGGCGAGATCCGGCACACGAGCACCTACAAGTCCGCACGCGAGTTCGACGGCAAGCGGGTGCTCATCATCGGCGCCGGCAACTCCGGTTGCGACATCGCGGTGGATGCCGTGCACCACGCCGCATCCGTCGACCTCAGCGTCCGCCGGGGCTACTACTTCGTGCCCCGCTACCTCTTCGGCAAACCCGCCGACACCCTGAACCAGGGCCGGCCGCTGCCGGCCCCGATCAAGCAGGCCATCGACTCCCGCGTCCTGAAATGGTTCACCGGCGACCCGGTGCGCTTCGGCTTCCCGAAGCCCGACTACAAGATCTACGAGTCGCACCCCATCGTCAACACCCTCATCCTGAACCACCTCGGCCAGGGCGACCTGCGCGTCGTGCCCGACATCGACCGCTTCGACGGGCGCACCGTGCACTTCACCGACGGCAGCACCGGCGAATACGACCTCGTGCTGCTGGCCACCGGGTACCGGCTCGACTACCCCTTCATCGCGCGCGAACACCTCAACTGGACGGATGCCGCGCCGAAGCTCTACCTGAACATCTTCCCGCCCGCCTTCGACGGCGTGTACGTGCTCGGCATGATCGAGGCATCCGGCATCGGCTGGCAGGGCCGCGCCGAACAGGCCGAGCTCATCGCCGCCTACCTCGCCGCCTGCGAACGCGACCCCGCCGCCGCGACCACGTTTCGGGAGGGCGCGGCCGGGCGCTGGCCCGACCTCACCGGCGGCTACCGCTACCTCGGGCTCGACCGCATGTCGTACTACGTCAACAAGGACGCCTACCGGCGCACCGTCCGCCGCCTCGCGGCGAGCCTGCCGGCGCTGCCCGCGGGCGCGCCGGCCGCCGCGGCGGTCTCCTCCGAGGGAGTCTCGGCGTGAACATCGACGAGGTGATGCTGAACTTCACGCCAGGTTCGCTCGTCGCACTGAACGTGGTGCTCGGGCTCATCATGTTCGGCATCGCCCTCGACACCTCCGTCGACGACTTCAAGGCCGTGCTGAAAGCGCCCAAGGCCATGATCATCGCGCTCCTCGCGCAGATCGTCCTGCTGCCGGCCGTGACCTTCGGCCTCTCCCTGCTGCTGAACGTGCAGGCATCCATCGCCCTCGGCATGATCCTCGTCGCCTGCTGCCCACCCGGCAACATCTCCCAGGTGCTCACCTACCGCGCCCGCGGCAACGTCGCCCTGTCGGTGTCGATGACGGCCGTCGCCAACGTGCTCTACATCTTCGTGCTGCCGCTGAACCTGCTGCTGTGGGGCAGCCTCCACCCCACCGCTCGCGAACTCGTGCACACGGTGAGCCTGAACGGCTGGCAGATGCTGCTGGAGATCTTCCTCGTCATCGGGCTGCCGTTCGTCGTCGGCCTCTTCATCCGCGCCAGATGGCAGCGCTTCGCCGAACGCGTGCAGCCCTACGCCCGCTGGGTGAGCCTGGCCGGGCTCGTCGGCTTCATCGTCGCCGCCCTCGTCGGCAACTGGGAATTCTTCATCGCCTACATCGGCGTCGTCCTCCTCGCCGTGTTCCTGCACGACGCCGTCGCCCTCGGCCTCGGCTACGCCTCCGCACGCATCGGCGGCCTCGCCCCCCGCGAACGCAAAGCCATCACCTTCGAGGTCGGCATCCGCAACGCCGGCCTCGGCCTCGGCCTCGTGTTCACCTTCTTCGGCGGCCTCGGCGGCATGGCGATCGTCGCAGGCTGGTGGGGCATCTGGGACATCATCGCCGGGCTCGTTGTCGCCTCGCTGTGGTCGTGGCGGACCCGGCGGGCGGATGCCGCGGTGGATGCCGGAGGCGCGACCACCCCCGGCCAGGCCGCCGGCGGCCCGGCCCCGACCCTGCCCGGGGCCGGCTCATGAGCCGCGTCCTCGTCACCGGCGGCAGCGGATTCCTCGGCTCCCACGCCGTCGCCGCCCTCGCCGCTCATCCCGCGGTCTCGCTCGTCGTCTCCGCGGATGTGCGCGAGCCGGCATCCGCGCCCGACGGCGTCGTCGTCGAACGCTGCGACGTCACCGACGCCGCCTCCGTCGCCTCCGTCATCGAACAGCACCGCATCGACACCGTCGTGCACCTCGCCGCGATCGTGAACCCCGGCACCGTCGGCGAAGACGTCGAAGAACGCGTCGACGTCGGCGGCACCCGGAACGTGCTCGATGCCGCGATCGCCGGCGGCGTGCGCCGCATCGTCGTCTCCTCCTCCGGCGCCGCCTACGGCTACCACGCCGACAACGCCGAATGGCTCACCGAATCCGACCCGATCCGCGGCAACGAGGAATTCAGCTACTCGCGCCACAAACGCCGCGTCGAAGAGATGCTCGCCGCCGCCCGCACCCAGCACCCCGGACTCGAGCAGGTCATCCTCCGCATCGGCACCATCCTCGGCCCCGGCGTCGCCAACCAGATCACCGCCCTCTGGGACGGGCCCCGGCTGCTCCGCGTCGCCGGCAGCGACAGCCCCTTCGTCTTCGCCTGGGTCGACGACGTCGTCGGCGCCATCGTCGCCGGCGCCACCGGAACCGCCACCGGCGCCTTCAACGTCGCCGGCGACGGCCGCATGACCGTCTCCGAGATCGCCGCCGCCCTCGGCAAAGGCACCATCACCGTACCCGCATGGATGCTCTCGCTCGCCCTCCGCATCGGGCACGCCCTCAGGCTCACCGTCCACGGGCACGAACGCGTCGGCTTCCTGCAATACCGCCCCGTCCTCGACAACACCCGCCTGAAGACCGTCCTCGGCTACACCCCCGGCAAGACCAGCCGGGAGGCGTTCGACGCATACCTCGCCCTCCGAGCCGGACGGTCATCGACGGGGTCCCGGCTCGGGTAGACTGACTGCGGCTCCTCACGTGGCGCCATCCAGGCCAACTCCCCCAGGGCGGAAACGCAGCAAGGGTAACCGGGCTCTGGCGGGTGCGTGAGGGGTCCCCGGGAGGATTCGCCTAGTGGCCTATGGCGCACGCTTGGAAAGCGTGTTGGGTGAGAGCCCTCGGGGGTTCGAATCCCCCATCCTCCGCCGAATGCAACTCCAGCGGGTGCTCGCGCAGCACCCGCTCCGGGATCCGAATCCCCCACCCTCCGCCGTGTGATGACTCGGACGCGGGTGCTCGCGCAGCACCCGCTCCGGGGTCCGAATCCCCCACCCTCCGCCGTGTGATGACTCGGACGCGGGTGCTCGCGCAGCACCCGCTCCGGGATCCGAATCCCCCACCCTCCGCCGATTTCACGAAGAGCCCGGCCATCGGCCGGGCTCTTCGTCGCGCTACGAGCCTCGGCACCGGCATCCATCATCCGACCCAGAAGTGCCGATCTCCCGCAGGAGTGCCGACTTCCGGGCACTCCGGCGGGAGATCGGCACTCCTGCGGGCGGGCCTCACGGGAGATCGGCACTCCTGTGGGCGGGCCTCACGGGAGATCGGCACTCCTGCGTCGGGCCGCACGGGAGATCCGCACTCCTGCGTCGGGCCGCACGGGAGATCCGCACTCCGGCGGGAGATCGGCACTCCTGCGTCGGGCCGCGTGGGAGGCGCGCGGGCGAGAGCCGCCCGACGCGGGCGCGCAGGCGGACCCACGAGCATGGCATGACCCCTCCTCGGGTGTCAGTCCTCATTAATGCGGAATAGCGCGAATCCGGGATCACCGAGAACATTGCAGAGATGTCAGCGGCGAGAATGGGTATACGGAGTGGGGATGCAGGGGGCTCCGTCCATTCCGGCGCGGCAGAAGGGGACGACGGTCTCAGGGTGAGAACCCTGAGACCTCGTCGTTCCCTGGGCTGGGCTCTCGGGGCGACGATCGCCGCGCTGGGCGTTCCGGTTCTCGTCACCTTGCTGTGGGTGACGGCCGAACTGGGCGCATGGCCGACGATCGTCGCCGCGGGAGTCGTCGTGATCCTCCTCCTCGCCGCAGCCTGGTGGAGTTACCGGCGCACCGCGATCCGCATCGGCCCGAACGGCCTCTCGGAACGCGGCTTCTTCGGGCTCACGCACCGGGCCGAGATCGGCGAGATCGACGAGATCATCCGGCTCGAGCTCTACCGCGCGCACAGCCTGGACACCTCGCCGCAGTTGTTCATCGTCGGCCGCAACGGGCGACGGCTGCTGCGGATGCGCGGCGACTTCTGGGAGGACGAGGACCTCGACACGGTCTCACCGCTGCTCGGGATCCGCGAGTCCCGCCGGCCGACGCCCGTGACCCTCGCCGAACTGCGCTCGAGCGACCCGAAGCTGCTCTACTGGTTCGAGCGCATCGGCCCGAAGGCCTGAGCACGCCCCGCGGCCCGGCGCCGCGGCCGGGCTCGGTCAGCGCAGTTCGTCTCGGGTGCGGATGCCGAGGCGCGGCGACTCCGGCGTCGACGACGCCAGTTCGCGGAACCCGAGCCGCTCGTAGAAGCGGCGCGCCGAGGCGTTCTCGGCGGCGAGCCCGAGATGCAGCCCCCGCACCCCGCGTTCGGCGAGTTCGTCCAGGAGCCGCGCGATGAGCCGACGGCCGAAGCCCCGCCGCTGCACCTCCGGCAGCAGATCGATGTGCAGATGCGCGGGGTACTCGGCGAGTTCCGGGATGAGCATCCGCTCGGGCCGGGTGCCGTCGGCGATGAGATCGGCCTCCGAGTAGCGCGGGGCCGCGGAGCCCGCCTCATGCGAGGCGCCCACGGCATCCACTGCGGGGCGCGGATGCCGTTCGCGGAAGCCCGGCGACCACTCCCGCTCCCACCAGCCCACGAAATCTGCGGTATCGGCGATGCCCAGCACATAGCCGAGCACCCGGTCGCCGTCGGCGACGACGAAGGCGAGCGAAGGGTCGTAGTCGACGTAGGGCAGCGCGTAGACCTCGGGCATGAGGCGGTCGTCGGAGTACGCGCCCGTCGCGTCCTGGCCCGCGGCGGCGGTGCGGAGGCAGACGAGGCCGACGCCGTCGCGATCGCCGGGCCGGTACGGGCGGATGACGGCGCCGGGTGCCGCGGGTTCGGTGGGCATGCGGCGATCCTATGCGCCGCGGCGGTCGCGACGGCGTCGCCGCCGGTGCCCGGCGCTCCGCGAGCGGATGCTCCGGGGCGGGCGTCAGGGCGGGGCGGTGCCCGGCGCTCCGCGAGCGGATGCTCCGGGGCGGGCGTCAGGGCGGGGCGGTGCCCGGCGCTCCGCGAGCGGATGCTCAGAGGCGGGGCGTCAGGGCGGGGCGGTGCCCGGCGCTCCGCGAGCGGATGCTCAGAGGCGGGGCGTCAGGGCGGGGCGGTGCCCGGGGCATCCACTCGCGGGGGCGCGGCGAAGGCCGCGAAGACGGCCCATGCCACAAGGGCGGCGCCGGCGCCGATGAGGGCGCCGCCCGCGGTGTCGCTCAGCCAGTGCGCGCCGAGATAGGTGCGGCTCGCCGCCATGAGCGCCGTGTAGGCGGCGCCGAGCATCCACACCCACGCCTGCGGGAACAGCAGCCCGAGGGCGACCGCCATCGTCGCCGCGTTCGCGACGTGCCCCGAGGGGAACGATCCGTAATCCGAGACGACCAGGATGTCCTCGGGTCGCGCCCGGCCGAGCAGGTGCTTCAGCGTCTGCACGATCCCGGCGCTCAGGATCGACGCCGTCAGGAAGAACACCGCAGCCCACGGCCGCCTGGCGATGACGAGCGCCGCGGCCGCGATCATCGGCACGACGAAGACCGCGAGGATGCCGCCGCCGACGGTGTCGAGGCCGCGGGCGAGGGCCTCGCCGACAGGTCCTCGAGCGGATGCCGACCAGGCGCCCCACACAGCGTCGACCCCGAGCGGGAAGCCCGGCAGAGCGAGCACGAGCACGCCGAGGAGCGCGCCCGCCGCGATCGCGCCGAGCCCCCAGGCGCCGGCGGTCCAGTGCACCGCCCGGCGCCGCGCCCCGCCCGCCGCGTCCATCGTTCCACGGTAGCGGTGCGGGGCGGCTGCGGGGCGCTCGGGCATCCACCGCGGGCCTCTCCGAATGCGCAATGCAGGAAGCCGCACGGCGTGTCGCCGCCGTCATGCGGCAGAACCGCCCGCGACACGCCTCCGTTCCTGCATTGCGCAGAGGGTGCAGGGGCAGTGGTGGCGGAGCGCAGGACGCGGCGCGACCGAGGCCGGCGGCGCAGGAGCGGCGGCGGCGCAGGGGGCGCCGCCGCCGCCTCAGTCCTCCAGCGGCGGGACCGTGGCGGGGCGCACGAGCGCCCACAGGGCGGTGATCGCCACGGCGGCCGCGCACAGCATGACGAACGCCATCGGCACGGCGCTGCCGACGCCGAGGAGGCCGATGAGCGGCGAGATCAGGCCGGCGAGGCCGAAGTTCAGGGCGCCGAGGAGTGAGGCGGCGGTGCCGGCTTCGGAACCGTGGTTCGCGAGGGCGAGGATCTGCACGGCCGGGAAGGAGAAGCCGCACGCGGTGATGTAGAAGAACAGGGGGATCGCCGTGCCCCAGAATCCGGCGCCGCCGCTGTCGAGCACCATGATCGCGACCGCCATGGCGAGGTGGACGATCGTGGTGACGGCGAGGATCCACTGCGGGGCGACGCGGCCGCGCATGAGACGCGAGCCGGTCTGCACGCCGATGATCACGCCCACCGAGTTCACGGCGAACAGCACGCCGTACTGCTGCGGGGTGAAGGCGTACACCTCCTGGAACAGGAACGAGGATGTCGAGAGGTAGCCGAACAGGCCCGTGAACGTCATGCCGCCGATGACGGCCGCCCCGAGGTAGACGCGGTCGCGGAAGAGCGCGGCGTAGCGGTCGCGGAGGGTCGAGTGGCCGGCGAGGTGCCGGCGGGCGGGCGGCAGGGTTTCGACGATGAGGAACGCGACGGCTGCGACGACGGCGAGCCCGTAGCCGGCGAGGACCCAGAACACGCCGCGCCAGTCCATGACGGCCAGCAGCTGCGAGCCGATGACGGGCGCGAGCACCGGGGCGAGCCCGTTGACGAGCGCGAGCCGGGAGAGCATGCGCACGAGCGGCTTGCCGCCGAACAGGTCGCGCACCATCGCCATCGCGACGACGCCGCCGGCGGCCGCCCCGAAGCCCTGCAGCAGGCGGAACACGGCGAGCCAGACGATGTCGGGCGCGAGGGCGGCGGCGATCGAAGCGAGGATGTGCAGCACCGTGGAGAGGATGAGGGGCAGGCGGCGGCCGACCTTGTCGCTCCACGGGCCGACGATGAGCTGGCCGAATCCGAAGCCGACCATGGTGCCGGTCAGGGTGATCTGCACGGCGGCGGCGCTCACGCCGAGCTCGGACTGCAGCACCGGGAACGCCGGAAGGTACAGGTCGACGGTGAAGGGCCCGAGCGCGGTGAGCGCTCCGAGCACGAGCACGTAGACGAGGCGGCGGCGCGCGGTGAGCAGTTCGCCGGGGTGGGCGCGGGCGGCGCGGTCGGCGGGGGTGACGATGGGGATGGGGCTCGTGAGTGACATGCGCGTGCTCCGGGTGGCGGGCGGGGGCGCGCGTCCTCGGGCGCCGGTGTTCGGGGTGCGGATGCCGCGGGGCGGCGGTCCGGGCGGTGCGTGGATGCCGGGTCGCGGCCATCCGGGCGGTGCCGCCGAACCGGCGGCGTCCGGCTCCGGCGCGATGCGGTCGGGCCGATTCGAATCGATTCGACCCGATCGAGTGTAGCGGCTCCGGGCCTGTGCGGCGCCGGGGCCGCGCGATACGGTGAGTGAGGGGACGCGTCGGAAGGGGGACGGCGATGTCGAACTCGCGCGATGAGATCCCGGCGCGCATCGTCGAGGTCGTCGAGCGCGGCCACAACGTCGAGGTCGTCGGTGCGCCCGATTCGGGACGCAGCCACACCCTGCAACGGGTCGCCGCACGCCTGGTGGAGGCCGACCGGCCGCCGATCGCCGTTCGCGGCACGGCGGCGCTCCGGCAGCACACGCTCGCCGCGCTCCGCCTGGCGGGCATCGGCGCCGAGGTCGACCCGCGCCGCAGCTGGCCGGTGCTCAGCTCGATCGAGGACCTGCGCCGGCGCGCCGCCGAGCGGCCGGTGATCATCGTCGACGGCTGGGACGAGCTCGACGAGAGCTCGCAGGGGGTGCTCGTGGCGGCCAACCGCGAGCTGCACGTTCCCATCGTGTCGTCGTTCAGCCGGACGCGGATGCGCGGCGACGGCCCCATGCACACGCTCGTCCAGGTGCCCGACATGGCGTTCCGCTTCGAGCTCGACGAGGTCGGCTTCGACGAGCTCGAGGCGATCCTCACCGCCAAGTACGCCGCACCGGTCGATCAGGCGACGGTCAGTCGCGTGTACGCGAAGTCGGGCGGCAGCATCGGCACGGCGATCCGGATCGTGGATGCGGCTCTGTTCGACGGCCGGATCCGCCGCACGGACGGGCGGCTGACGGCGGTGCGGGATCTGTGGAGCCCGCTGCTGGCCGGCATCGTGCAGGCACGGCTGTCGGCGCTGCGCCCCGAAGAGCGGGCGGCGGTCGAGGTGCTCGCCCTCGTCGGCACGATCGACCTGGATTCGGCGGCGCGGCTCATCGGCGACGAGACCATCGAGATGCTGGAGGATCTCGGGCTCGTACGGCTGTTCCCGAGCGGCGATGCGGATCTCATCGCGATCTCGCCGCCGCTGTTCGTCGAGTACTTCCGCCACCGTGAGCGCCACGCCCGCCGGCACCGGCTGAGCATCGAGACCCGTGAGGTGCTCGGCGAGGTCGCGGGTGCCGTGACGGCATCCGTCGACCGCAGCGATTCGACGGCGGATCCGGTGTTCGTGCGGCTCGTGCTCGAGAAGCAGCGGGCGCGCCTGCTCGCGGCCCGCACCGCGTGGCGCAAGCATCACGACTGCGCGGCGGGCGTGCAGCTCGCGCAGGCGCTGCTCGCGGACTTCACGCCCAGCCACGAGGTCGACGAGCTGCTCGCCTCGGAGCCGCGGGTGAGCGATCCGGAGCATACGGCGCGGTGGATCTCGTTCAGCTGCTGGCATCGGGCCTACCGCGACGACGCCCTCGACGCCTCGCTCGCGGATTTCGAGCGGGCGGCCGCCGAGATGCCCGAGTGGGCGGCGTACCTGCGGGCGAACGCCGTCGAGCTGGAGTTCGTGATGCGGGGCGTGCCGGCCGATGCGGCCGAGCGGATCGGCGCGGTGGATGCCGACGCGCACCCCCGCATCGCGGCGCGCCAGCTGCGCGCGCTCGCGCTGCTCGCGACCGCCGACGGGCGCTTCTCGGAGTCGGACGCCCTCGTCGAACGGGCGGCCGCGCCGCTCGAGTTCGGGCTGTCGCCGAGCGTGACGCTGCTGACGGGGCTGAACATGATCGGCCGCGGCGAGCTGCGCTCGGCGCTCGCCTATGCGACGAGCCAGTTCGAGGACGCGCATGCCTCGCTCGACGCCGAGCGCTTGCGCGTCGCCGCCTACCTCGGCGTGTTCGCCACGCTCACGGTCGGCGGCCGGCGCGACATCGATCGCATGGTCGAGACGGTGCTCTCGCTCGGCGATCCGCCCGAGTTCCCGCAGCTGGCCCAGCTCGGGCTGCTCGCCGGCGCCGCAGCGAGCGCCGCGCGGCGGGGCCACCGATCCTCGCTCGACACCTATCTGCAGGCCCTCGACCGGCTGACGATCCACGAGGGGCCGTTCCCGGGCATGAGTCGCGCCTGGGCGCTCGCGCAGCTCGAGGCGGCGACGGGGCATCTGCCCGAGGCGGCCGACCTCGTGTGGAACGCGGCGCGCGAGCACGAGGAGCGCGGCTACGTGTTCTCGGCGGCGGTGCTCGGGCTCGGTTCGCTCGAGTTCGTGCCCGACCACGACCGCATCCGCGCGATGCGGGAGCGGTTGACGCGCGACGACGAGCTCGTGGCGCGGCAGCTGAAGTACCTCGATGCGCTCGACACCGACGACCCCGACGAGCTGCTCGACGCGGTCGATCCCCTCGTCGAGGAGGGCCGGCTCGGCAACGCGCGCTTCCTGCTGGCCCGAGCCCGGCGCCTGCTCGAGGAGGCCGGGCGGGTCGATGACGCCAGGATCGCGACGGCCAGACTGGATGCGCTCGCGCCGCAGCTCGACGCGGGTCAGACGGGGCAGGCGTTCGCGCACCCGATCATGGCGCTCACCGAGCGGGAGCGGGAGGTTGCCCGCCGGGTGGCGGCGGGCATGTCGAACCAGCAGGTCGCCGACGAGCTCGTCGTCTCGGTGCGCACGGTCGAGAGCCACTTGCACCGGGTGATGCGCAAGCTCGGCGTGGGCAGCCGGCGCGATCTCGCACGGTTCGCCGACGAGCTGGAGGACGAGCCGCGCTGAGCGGGGCGCGGATGCCCCGGGGCGCACGAAACGGCGGATGCCGCGCCCCTGCTCCCCAGCCTGGGCGCGGCATCCGCCGTGCGGCGGCATTCAGAAGCCGCCCGTTATCCATCTGTCCATCTGCGATCCGGTCGAACCCGAAACGATCGGATCGCGATGCCCGCCGCTCGAAGTGCTTTTCGGAAACCCGATTTCCGAAGAACCCTCCGTTGCGGTGTCGAGTACGACATTACGCGCCGGAACGGCCCGTGGGCGGGGTTTCCGGGGTGCCTACGTAGTCGAGGGGCGGGCTTTGCGTAGGCGGCGGATGCTGAGACCGCTCTCACGGATCGGCGGCGGCCCGGCATCCGTAGCGTGTCGAGGATTCCTCCGTTTCGATGCCGCGCTCGGCGCCCCGGCACCACGCCCGGGCACGCCCCCCTTACGGCACCTCGCCGGCCGCCCGGCACGCCGCGGAACCGGCGCCCCCGGCCGCGTCGGCGCCCGCAGCCTAAGCTGGCGATGTGGAACAGATCTCACTTCCCGCAGACCGCGATTCCGCCGCAGCCCTCGCCGAGCGGGGCCTGCGCTACGGCCTCGTCGACACCGCCGACCGCGACGCCTTCGCCGCCTGGCTGCAGGCCGACGCCCGCGGCTTCCACGATCCACGGCCGAGCCGTGCCACGCTCGACGCCGACCTGGGCGGCCTCGCCTACCGCCGCACCACCGGCGTCTGGGACGACGCCGGCCCCGCAGACGCCGTGCCCGTCGCGACCGTGTCGAGCTGGCCCGCCCGCCTCACCGCCTCCCCGGCCGCACCCTCGAAGCCTGGGCGATCAGCTCCGTCACCGTCGCCCCCACCCACCGCCGCCGCGGCATCGCCCGTGCGCTCCTCGAGGGCGAACTGCGCACCGCGCACGCCGCCGGCATGCCGCTGGCCATGCTCACCGTCACCGAGGCGACCATCTACGGTCGCTACGGCTTCTCGCCGGCATCCCTCTCCGCCGACCTCGCGATCGAACGGCGCCGCGTGCACTGGACCGGGCCGACCCCGCCCGGCCGCGTCCGCTTCGTCGAACCGGCCGAACTCGCCCCCATCGCCCTCGACGTCAGCAACCGCGCCGCGCTCCGCACCCCCGGCGAGATCGAACGCTGGCCGAGCGTCGTCGACCGCATGCTCGGCCTCGTCGAGCCCGACTCCGAGGCCTCCCGCCGCATCCGCACCGCCCGCTACGACGCCGCCGACGGCAGCCCGCAGGGCTTCGCCGTGTACCGCGTCGCCGAGCGCGACGGGGCCGACGCGAGGCTCGAGCTGCGCCACCTCGTCACCGTCACCGACGACGCCGAACGCGCCCTCTGGCGCTTCATCGTCGAGCACGACGGCATCGGCGAGATCCGCGCCGGCCAGCGCAGCATCGCCGAATCCCTGCCGTGGATGCTCGAAGACCGCCGCGCGGTGCGCATCGAACACGCCGGCGACGCCCTGTGGCTGCGCATCCTCGACCCCGTCGCCTCGCTGCAGTCGCGGCGCTACTCGACGCCGGGCGAACTGCTGCTCGCCGTCCGCGACGGCGCCGGCTTCGCCGACGGCACCTATCGCCTCGAGGCCGACGGCGACGGCCGGGCGCACGTCTCCCCCGTCGAACCGTCCTGGGACTCCGACCGGCCGACCCTGCGCCTCGGCGTCGGCGAACTCGGCTCGATCCTGCTCGGCGGCGTGCGCCCCTCGGTGCTGCACGAGGCCGGGCGGGTCGAGGCGAACAGCGCCGAAGTGCTCCGGCTCGCCGACCGCATGTTCGCCCCGGCGCGGATGCCGCACCTCGGGCTCATCTTCTGAGCCGAGCGGATGCCGCGATCAGGCGGCGTCCTGCCTCGGGAAGAGGACCTTCTCGATGATGATGATGAGCGAGGCCGCCACCGGGATCGCCACGAGCGCGCCGAGCACGCCGCCCAGGGTGCCGCCGGCGACCGCCGCGATCACGACGAGCGCGCCGGGCACCGCGACCGCACGGGTCATGATGCGCGGGCTGATCACGTATGCCTCGACCTGCATGTACACGAGGTAGTAGATGATCGACGCGAGCGCCGTCAGCGGGGAAGCGGCCAGGCACACGAGCGAGACGATGATCGCACCGGCCAGGGTGCCCACGAGCGGCACGAGCGAGCCGAGGAAGGCGATGAAGGCCAGCAGGATCGGCGCCGGCGCGCCGATGATCGACAGGTAGATGAAGCTCAGCACACCGTTGATGAGGCCGAGCGCGCCCTGTCCCATGACGTAGCGGCCGACGGAGCCGGTGATGTCCGCGGTGAGCTCCAGGAACTTCCCGCGCGAGGACGCCGGCACGAAGCGCGCCGCATAGCCCTTCATCGCCCGCAGCGACGCCATGAAGTAGAGCATCAGGATGAGCACGATGACGACGCCGGTGAAGCCGCCGGCGATGCCCGCGCCGACGGCGAGCACGCCGCCGCCGAGCGAGGCGAGGTGCGACGGGTCGGCGAGCCACGCCAGCGCGTCCTGGATCTGCGAGTTGATGTCGAAGTCGGCCGGCAGCAGGCTCTGCACCCAGGCGACGAAGGGGCTGCCGACGATGCCGGCGATGATCTCGTCCCAGTTGTCGACGACGGTCGTCGTCTGCTCGATGATGATCGGCACGATCGTCGCCACGAGGATCGCGACCACGCCGATGACCGCCGCGACGATGACGAGGATCGCGACCCAGCGCGGCATCCACTGCTCGAGCCAGCTGACCAGCGGGTCGAGGCCGAGCGCGAGGAAGACCGCGAAGACGACGTAGAGGATGACCGTCGACAGCTGGCCGAGGATGCTGCCGAGCAGCAGCGCCGCGAGCACCCCGAGGGCGCCGATGAAGCCGACGCGGAACGCGTGGATGCGAAGCTCGCCGGGCGGCTGCGCCGGCTGCGCCCCGCGCTTGCGGCCGTTGCCCTGCGGCTTCTCCGGCAGTGTGATGGCCGCCGTGCCGGTGCCGACGGCCTGCTTCTGCTCGGGTGCCGTCTCGGTTCTCCGGGATCCGCGCCGCTTCATGCCAGCGACCCTACGCCCCGCGGCGGGGGGATGCCAGGCGCCCCGCCGCGGTCGTGTGCGCGCCACGGCATCCACTCGCGGGATGACGAGCCGCACCCGGCCGATCAGGGCCCGAGGGAGGACGGCCCCGCGACCGTGCCCTCGCGGATGCGGCGCCAGCGCGCACGGTCGGCGCGGAACTCGGCGTGCGTCGTGAACCGGTAGCGGTAGGCGACTGCGCGCACGTACCTCGGGCGCTGCCCGTCGAAGGGATCGTGCGCGAGCATCCGGAGCGTGGCCGGATCGGCCTCGAGCAGTCGCATGAGGAACACCTCGAACCAGGGCTCCCACATGCGCCCGAGCGGCAGGAACCACATCAGCCAGTCGAGCCGCAGATGGTACGGCGCCCACTGCCGCGGGATCCGGTGCACCTCGCCGGGTTTGCCCCTGAATCCGTACTCGCGCCAGCCCGATTCGTCGCCGGGCTCGCCCGTCGTGCCCTCGACGACGATCTCGATGCGCTCCTTCGTGACCGTGCCGAACGCGCCGTATGCGTTCTGGAGCATGTATCGGTTGAAGGAGGCGTTCATGAGCTGCCGGCGCGAGAACAGGTTCCGGAGCGCCGGCCAGGCGAGCGCGACAAGGAGCGCCGTGACCGCGAGCGTGAGGATCAGCCACCAGAGCGGGAGCGGCCCGGCATCCGCACCCGGCCCGTTCGGGATCGCTGGGATCACCGCATGCCACGCCGAATCGCTGATCGCCGAAGCGGCGAGCACCACCGTGATCCAGTTCAGCCATGCGAAATTGCCGGTCAGGATCAGCCAGAACTGCGTGAGGATCACGACCGCGGCCGCCGTCGAGCCCACCGGGCCCGGCACGAACAGCAGGAACGGGACGCCGAGCTGGGCGATGTGATTGCCGACGACCTCCACCCGGTGGAACCACGCCGGCAGCAGATGCGCCTGCCGGCTGAGCGGCCCCGGCATCGGCTGCGTCTCGTGGTGGTACATGAGCGCGGTGAGGTCGCGCCATTCGCGCCCGCCGCGGATCTTGATCATCCCCGCCCCGAACTCCAGCCGGAACACGAGCCACCACACGAGGATCAGGATCGTCATCGGCGGCGCCTCGTGCACGCTCCCGAGCCACGCGACCGTGAACAGCGCCTCGCAGAGCAGCATCTCCCAGCCGAAGCCGTAGAAGGTCTGTCCGACGTTCACGACCGAGAGGTACAGGATCCACAGCACGAGGAACGCGGCCGCCGGCGCCCACGGCCCAGCGAGCTGCGGCACCCCGACGACGATGAGGGCCGCGACGGACATGCCGGCGACGGCGAGGGCGACGAGCCCCGCATCCGAGTAGCCGCGGGCGAAGAGCGTCGGGCCGCGGAGGCGCCTTCCCCGTCCCACGCGCGCGAGCAGCTCCGGTACCGGAAGCAGCCCGTGCTCGCCGAGCAGCGGGCGGAACTGGTTCAGGGTCGACCAGAACGCGACGAACGCCAGCGCCGCGACCCCCCGCTGCAGGATCCAGCGCGCGATCTCGTAGTCGGTCGCGGCGAACCACTCCACCCCTCCACGCTACGCCGCGAGGCGGCCGGCGCGCGCGGGGCCCCGGCACGTTCAGAGCGGCGGCAGCTCGATCCCGAAGCGATCGGCGAGCGCGAGGCGGGCCGCGAACCAGCCGTTCATGCCGTGCACCGCGGGCCCCGGCGGCGTCGCGCTCGAGCACAGGTAGACGCCCGGCAGCGGGGTCCGCCACGGTGCCGGCGAGACGACGGGGCGCTTCAGCATCTGCCGGAGCGTCAGCGCCCCCGTGTAGATGTCGCCGCCCGGGTAGTTCGGGTTGTAGTCGGCCAGGCCCGCCGCCGAGGTCGATGCCGAGGCGAGCACGGTATCGCGGAATCCGGGCGCGTGCCGTTCGATCTCGCGCACCACGAGTTCGGTCGCATGCCGGGTGGATCCGGCCGGCACGTGCAGGTACGCCCACACCGTCTGCGCGGGCGCCGGCGCCCGGCTCGGGTCGACCACCCCCGGCTGGGCGAGCAGGATGTACGGGCGCTCGGGCATCCGCCCCCGTGCCACCTCGTTCTCGGCGGCGGCGATCTCGGCGCGCGTGCCGCCGAGGTGCACCGTCGGGGCGAGGCCGACCGCGGCATCCGCCCACGGGATCGGGCCGCCGACGGCGAGGTCGACCTTCGCGACGCCCGAGCCGTAACAGTAGCGGCCCAGGGCACGCGCGTAGCCGGCGGGCAGCTCGGCGGTGCGCAGGAACTCGGGCGAGGTGTCGAGCAGGATCGCCCGCGAGGGTTCGAGTTCGGCGATGGATGCCGCGAAGCGCCCGGTCTCGACGGTGCCGCCGTGCTCGGCGAAGTCCGCGAGGAGCGCGTCGGCGATCGCCTGGGAGCCGCCGGCCGGAACCGGCCACCCCCCGGCGTGCGCGTGCGCCGCGAGCAGCAGGCCCGCGCCGGCCGAGGCGAGGTTCGGCATCCGCCCCGCCGCATGCGCGACGACCCCCGTGAACAAGGCCGGCGCGGTCTCGCCGCGGAAATCGGCGTTCCACAGCGGCCGCGTGCCCTGGTCGAGCACACGCACCGCGAATCGGAACGCCGCGACCGGGTCGGCCGGCCACCGCAGCAGCTGATGCCCGGTGAAGTCCACGACCCCCGCGATGCGGTCGACGAGGGGGCCGATGAGCTGCCGCCATGCCCGCCCGTCGCGGCCGAGCCCGTCGACCGTGCGGTCGAGATCGCGCCAGGCCAGGCCGGCCCCGCCCGGCAGCGGGTGGGCGTAGGAGAGCTCGGGCACGATCCACTCGAGGCGGTCTTCGAGGCCGATCGACGCGAAGAACGGCGACGCCGCCGCGGCCGGATGCACCGCCGAGCACACGTCGTGCCGGAAGCCGGGCAGGGTGAGCTCGGCCGTGCGCAGCCCGCCGCCGGGCACTGCCGCCCCCTCGATGAGGCGCACCTCGAGGCCCGCCCGCGCGGCGGTCACGGCGGCCGCGAGGCCGTTCGGTCCGCTGCCGACGACGGTGACATCCACCATGGTTCCAGTCTGCCCCCTCGGGCTCGTTCGCGGTCTGAGGGGGTGCCGCGGGGTTGGTGCCGGGGTTGGTGCGGGATTGGTGCGGGGTTGGTGCCGGGCTCTCGGCTTCGGCTCCCTGCGCCGGGCTCTGCTCCGCGCTCCCTCCTCCGCGCTCCCTCCCCGCGCTCTGCTCCGCGCTCCCTCCCCGCGCTCCCTGCCCCGGCGAGGCTGCGCAATGCAGGAACGCGCGCGTGTCGCCGGCCGTTCTGCCGCGTGGGCGGCGCGACACGCCGTGCGCGTTCCTGCATTGCGCAGGGGTGCGGCGGCCTGGGGCGACGGGCGCAGCGGGCGCGGCGAGCGCGGCGGGATGACCGCAGCACGCCCTACGGGCGGCGGAGGTAGAGCCAGGGGGTGCGGTCCATGAGCAGGCGACGGGCCGGGCCGGCGGGGTGCGCGTCGTCGGGGGTGGATGCCGCGGGGTCGCCCGGGGCCGGCGTCGCGTCGCTCTCGGGGTCGAGCGCGAACCGCTCGTCGCCCTCCCAGTAGAGGGCCAGGCGGTCGGCCCGGAACCGGCCGCGGAACGTCTCCACGCCGCCGATCCGCACCCGGTCGAGGGCCGCGGCGAGCGACGCATCGGCCGCGAAGGCGTCGAGGGTGACCCACGTCGGCGGGAACAGGATCAGCTCGCCCGCCGCATGCCTCGCAAGGGCGTCGGCCGGCCGGATCCACACCGACTCGACGAGCTCCGCCGCCGCGAGCGCGAGTTCCCCACCCGGATCGGGGGTCGCGAAGAACCAGGTCACCAGCGGTTTCGGTGCGCCCTTCGGCGGGAACCAGCGGGCGAACGGCACGAGCGCGACCGGGTCGGCGGCGAGCGCCGTCTCCTCGACGAGCTCGCGGACGGCGGCGGCGCGTGCGGCATCCATCGCGGGATCTTCGGTGCCGGCGGCCCCCACGCCCGAGCCGGTGCTGGCACGCGCTGCGGCGCGATCGGCCTCGTCGACCGCGCCGCCCGGGAACACCCAGGCGCCCGCGAACGACCCGTGATCGGGGCGGCGGGCCAGGAGCACCTCGGGGCCGGCGTCTCCGTCGCGCAGCAGCACCACCGTCGCGGCGGCGGGGTCGGGTGCGGTCGAGGCTGCGTCGTCGGGGGCCATCCCCTCACGATAGCCGCGGATACGCGGGTGCCCGCGGCATCCGCCGCCGGCCCCGCACCACCGCCCCGCGGCATCCGCACCGCGCGCGACGCCCGCGCGCGCCGCTGCCCGCGCACCGAAAGCAGGCCGGAATGACCGTGCGTCGCCGAAAGCAGGCCGCAGCGGGGGTTCCCCGCTGGCCGTGGCCTGCATCCGGTGCGTCGCCGCGCCGCCGCCCCGCGGCATCCGCACCCGGCCCGCGCCGCCGCCCCGCAGCATCCGCACCCGGTCCGCGCCGCCGCCCCGCGGCATCCGCACCAGGCCCGCGCCGCGGCGGCGGCGGCCGATACACTGCCCGGGTGGATGCCGCAGACGCCCTTCCCGGAACCCCCGCGAGCCGGTTCGCCCGCCTCGTCCTCGCGCCGAACCCGGGGCCGATGACCCTCGGCGGCACGAACTCGTACGTGCTCGCCGCGCCCGGCGCCGACGGGGTGGTCGTCGTGGATCCGGGCCCAGCCGACGACGCGCACCTCGCCGCCCTCGCAGCCCGCCCGGTCGAGCTCATCCTCATCACCCACCGGCACCCCGACCACGTCGAGGGCCTCGCCCGCCTGCGGGAGCTCACCGGGGCGCCGTCTCGCTCGGCGGACCCCGAGTTCGCGTCCGGCGCCGACCCGCTCGCCGACGGCGACGTCGTCGAGGCCGCCGGCCTCCGGATCGAGGCGCTCGCGACCCCCGGGCACACGGCCGATTCCGTGTCGTTCGTGCTGCCGGGCGACGGCGAGCACGGCGCCGTGCTCACGGGCGACACGATCCTCGGGCACGGCTCGACGGTCGTCGCCCACCCGGACGGTTCGCTCGGCGACTACCTCGCGTCCCTCGAACGGCTCGCCGGGTTCGGGCAGGCGACCGCGCTGCCCGCGCACGGCCCCGCCGGGGCGCCCGTCGGCGAGCTCGCCGCCGCCTACCTCGCGCACCGCCGCGCCCGGCTCGAAGAAGTGCGCGCCGCCCTCGCCCGGCTCGGCGACGGGGCGAGCCTCGAAGCCGTCACCGACGCCGTCTACCCCGATGTGGAACCCGCGATCCGTTTCGCCGCCGAAGCCTCGATGCGGGCGCAGCTCGCGTACCTGCGGGCGGTCGGCGCCGCAGGGTAGGCGCGCCGGCGGCATCCACCGCGGTCGACCGGAGGAGGCGCGTCCTGCCCGGCATCCGGCGGCTCGACGCTGCCGGCTTCTGCGCAATGCAGGAACGCGCACGGCGTGTCGCACCGCTCATGCGGCAGAACCGGGCGCGACACGCGCGCACTCCTGCATTGCGCAAGGGGTGCGCCAAGGGGGGCGGGAGGGCTGCCCGGGAGGGGCGGAGGAGGCGCGCCTGCCCGGGCATCCGGCAGCTCGACGCCGCCGGCTTCTGCGCAATGCAGGAACGCGCACGGCGTGTCGCACCGCTCATGCGGCAGAACCGGGCGCGACACGCGCGCACTCCTGCATTGCGCAAGCGGGGGCGCCAAGGGGGCGGGAGGGCTGCCCGGGAGGGGCGGAGGAGGCGCGCCCTGCCCGGGCATCCGGCAACTCGACGCTGCCGGCTTCTGCGCAATGCAGGAACGCGCACGGCGTGTCGCGCCGCCCATGCGGCAGAACCGGGCGCGACACGCGCGCACTCCTGCATTGCGCAAGGGGGTGCGCCAAGGGGGCGGGGCGGGAGGGCTGCCGGGCGGGGCGGGCGCGCGGGTGGATGCGGGGGTGCGCCGGGGCGGTCAGCCGGCGGCCGGGTGGAGGGCGACGTCGGCGGGGTCGATCGTGCAGAGCACGCGCGCGCCCGGGGCCGGACGCAGCTCCTCGGCGGCGCGCGCGTCGAGTTCGGCGTCGACGAACGCGCCCGCGTCGACGGCGAGCCGCAGTCGGACGCCGCCCGGGGCGGGGCGGAGGGCCGCGATGCGCGCCTCCCAGCGGTTCGGTGCGCGGACCGGCCGGGGTGCGGATGCCGCTTCGGCGCCCCTCGGGCGACCGCCCGCCACGGGTGCGGATGCCGGGGCGGCGCCCGCGGCATCCACCACCCGGACCCGCCCGGGGCGGAAGAGCGCGACGCCGGGCCCGGTGAAGCCGGCCGGTTCCGTCGAGGCGAAGGTGCCGGCCGGGGTGTCGAGGACGCCGTCGGCGGCCGTGCCCGGCACGAGCACGAAGCCCGCGATGGATGCCGCGAACGGCGTCCTCGGCGCCTGGAGCACCCCGTGGGTCGTTCCCTGCTCGACGATCACGCCCTGCTCGACGACGGCGATGCGGCCGGCGAGCACGATCGCGTCGATGACATCGTGGCTCACGACGATCGCCGGGATGCGGTCGGCGACGAGGATGCCGGCGAGCAGGGCCCGGATCTCGCCGGCCGCCTCGACGTCGAGGGAGGCGAACGGTTCGTCGAGCAGCAGCAGCTCCGGGCGGGCGGCCAGGGCGCGGGCGATCGCGACGCGCTGGCGCTGGCCGCCGCTGAGCTCCGCGGGGCGGCCGCCGCCGGAGCCGCCGAGGCCGACCGCGTCGAGCAGCCGCGCCGCCTCCGCACGGGCGTGGCCGCGGCGGACGCCCTGCGCGCGGGCGCCGAAGGCGACGTTCTCGAGCACGCTGAGATGCGGGAACAGTCCCGCATCCTGCTGCAGGAGCCCGATGCGGCGCCGCTCGGGCGGCAGGCGCAGGGGGCGCGACGCGCCGTCGGAGCGATCGACGCGGCCCTCCAGCAGTCGCCCGCCGAGGCGCACCTCACCCGCGTCCAGCGGAACGAGCCCGGCGAGAGCGGCCAGCAGCGTCGACTTTCCGGCGCCGTTCGGGCCGATGAGGGCGAGCACCTCGCCGGGGGCCACCTGCAGTTCCGCGTGCGCGGCGAAGCCGCCGCGGTGCACCTCGATGCGGGCGTCGAGGCCGTGCGGCCCGGCCGCGCGGGATGCGGCGGCGCGCGGCCGGTCGCGGTGCGATCCGGCATCCGCACCCGAAGCGCCCGCGGCCCCGCTCACCGTGCCGCCCCCGGCCGCCAGCCGCGCACCAGCACGAGCACGAGCACCGCCGCGATGACGAGCAGCCCGGCCAGGGCGACCGCCTCGCCGGTCGCGACGCCCGCGCCGTTGAACGCGGTGTAGATCGCCAGCGGCATCGTGCGGGTCGTGCCCGGCGCGTTGCCGGCGAACAGGGCGGTCGCGCCGAACTCGCCGAGGGCGCGGGCGAACGCCAAGGCCGTTCCGGCGAGGATGCCGGGCAGGGCGAGCGGCAGCGTCACCCGTCGGAAGACCGTCCAGCGGCCGGCGCCGAGCGTCGCCGCGACGGTCTCGAAGCCGGTTCCGCGGCCGCGGAGCACCCCCTCGACCGACAGCACCAGGAACGGCAGCGCGACGAACAGCTGCGCGAGCACGACCGCGGCTGTCGAGAACGGCAAGCGGATGCCGGCCTGCTCCAGCAGCGGACCGAGCCATCCGCTGCGGCCGAAGAGGAACAGCAGCGCAAGGCCGCCGACGAGGGGCGGCAGCACGAGCGGGACGGTGACGAGCGCGCGCAGGGTTCCGGCGACCGCGGGCCGCGCACGGGCGATGACGAGGGCGAGCGGGATGCCGAGGACGAGGCAGCAGGCCGTCGCGATCGCCGCCGTCGCGAACGACAGGCCGAGCGCCTGCAACGCGGCCGGCGACGTCGCATCGGCCGGGAAGCGCGCCCAATCGATGCGCGC
The DNA here is from genome assembly GCF_018024495.1 of Agromyces archimandritae. Lineage (NCBI taxonomy): Bacteria > Bacillati > Actinomycetota > Actinomycetes > Micrococcales > Microbacteriaceae > Agromyces > Agromyces archimandritae. Next base: position 2,443,140 of record NZ_CP071696.1, on the reverse strand, counting down.
GAGCAGGGCCGCGAGCGGGGCGAGGAGGGCGAGCAGGCCGATGGCGGCGGGCACGAGCATCCACCGGGGGGCGGATGCCGTGGTGCCCGGCCCGCCGCGCGCGCGCAGTCCGCCGCCCGCGGACGGGGCGGGGCCGGCCGCGGTGCTCGCGGTGCCCGCGGTGCCGCCCTCGCTCACGGCGCGAGGAATCCGTATGAGGCGAGCACCCGCCGCCCCTCGTCGCCGAGCACGAGGTCGACGAACCCCTGCGCTTCGGCACTCGGTTCGTCGCCGAGCGCCGCGATCGGGTACCGGTTGCGCACCTCGCCGGCGAGGACCGGCGTGATCGCCTCGAGTTCGGGGTTCGCCTTCGCGTCCGTCGCATAGGCGAGCCCGGCATCCGCTTCGCCGGCGACGAGCTTCGCGACGACCGCCGAGACGTTCTGCTCCTCGCTCGCCGGCGTGATCTCGACCTTCGCGAGCTCCAGCAGTTCGGTCGCGGCCGCCCCGCACGGCACCTCGGGGGCGCACACGACGACCCGTACTCCGGGCCGGGCGAGATCGAGCAGCGCCTCCACGCCCGCCGGATCGCCCGCCGGCGTGAGCAGCCGCAATTCGTTGCCTGCGAAGATCTCGGGATCGGCGGCGGCACCGGCATCCACGACCTGGGCCATGGTGCGCTCGTCGGCGGCCGCGAACACCTGCGCGTCGGCGCCCTCGACGATCTGGGTGGCGAGCGTGCTCGACCCGTCGAAGACGAGCTGCACATCGACGTCGGGGTTCGCCGCTTCGTACGCGGCCTCGAGTTCCGTGAAGGCCTCGGTGAGGCTCGCGGCCGCGTACACGGTCACGACGGTCTCGGAGGCTTCGCCGGATGCCGTGCACCCGGTGAGGGCGGCGAGCACCGCGGCGGCGCCGACGGCGGCGGTCAGGCGGGCGGGGGTGCGGGTCATGGGTGTCCTCCGTGTTCGGGTGCGGATGCCGGGCGGCGGCGGATGCCCGGCCGGCGCTGTTCGAGGCTCACCCGCGCTCCCGCGGGGCCTCGACGATGACGTTCGTCGCCTTGACGACGGCGACGGCGAGGCTGCCCGGTTCGAGCTCCAGCTCCCGCGCCGCCTCGGCCGACATGAGCGAGACCACCCGGTGCGGGCCGGCCTGGATGTCGACCTGCGCCATCACCCCGTCGATCTGCACCCGGGTCACGAGGCCCGTGAAGCGGTTGCGGGCACTGCGGCGCGCCCTGACCGGGTCGCCCGGCGCCTGCGCGAGCCGCACGGCGTGCTCGGCGAGCACCGCCCCCGCGATCGTCATGCGGCCGGCGGCGTCGCGCCCGGCATCCACCGCGCCCTGCTCCACCCATCGGCGCACGGTGTCGTCGCTCACGCCGAGCAGCTCGGCGGCCTCGCTGATGCGGTACTCCACGGGCTCAACTTACCGTGTTTGCGGAGCGTTATACGGGAATGCGCCGCATGTGCGGGGCGAACGGCAACGGTGCGCCGGGGCATCCGCTCGCCCAGGCCGGCGAAACCCCTATGCGCGTCGACCCGCCCCCGCATAGGGTGGGCGCATGGACGGCGACACCTGGTTCGCGATCATCATCGGCATCGTCGCCGTGGGCGGTGTGGCGTGGTTCCTGTCCAATCCGTCGTTCGGGGCGAGCGATCGAAGCCGCCGCCGCACACCCGGCGGCCGTGCATCCGACGAGATGCTGCACCCCGATGTCGGCCGTGCCCGCCGCCTCGGCGAGGCGCACGAGGACGCGGTGACGAAGCGCCGCCGCAAGCGTTCCTGACGCCGGCGCAGTCCGGGATCCGGCCCGCGCATCCACACCCGGCCCCCACCCCGCCCGGCCTCTGCGCAATGCAGGAACGCAACCGTGTCGCGGCGGGTTCTGCCGCATGGGCGGCGCGACACGCCGTGCGCGTTCCTGCATTGCGCAGGAGGGCGCCTGCCCGGCGCCGCGCGGTGGGTAACGTGGGCTCATGATCCGCCCGCTCGTCGAACCCGGCGCCGAACCCGGCCCCGCCGAGACCCTGCGCACCGCCCGGCAGACGCGCCTGCCCGGCATCGGCCCCGACGGGGCCCGCCGCATCGCGGCCGCCCGCGTGCTCGTGCTCGGCGCCGGCGGTCTCGGCTCCCCCGTGCTGCTCTCGCTCGCCGGCGCGGGCGTCGGAACCCTCGGCATCGTCGACGACGACGAGGTCGCCCGGCACAACCTGCACCGGCAGCTGCTGTTCGGCGTCGACGACATCGGCACCCCGAAGACGGCCGCCGCCGCACGCCGCATCGCCGGAATCGCCCCCGACACCGTCGTGCACGAGCACCGGCTGCGGCTCGACGAGGCGGAGGCGCGCCGCATCTTCACCGGCTACGACCTCGTCGTCGACGGCACCGACAATTTCGCGACGCGCTACCTGGCCGATTCGATCTGCGACGCGCTCGGGCTGCCGCTCGTGTGGGGGGCCGCGGTCGGCTACGACGCGCAGGTCACCGTGTTCTGGCGCGGCGCACCCGCCGGCCGGGCGACGCGCCTGACCGATCTGCACCCCTCGGCCCCGGCCGACGCGCCGAACTGCGAGGACGCCGGCGTGCTCGGCCCGCTGACCGCGCAGACGGGGGCCCTCATGGCCGCCGAGGTGCTGAAGCTCGTCACCGGGGTGGGCGATCCGCTGCTCGGCCGCATGGTCTCGATCGACGCCCGCTCGGCGTTGTTCCGCGAGATTCCGTTGCGGGCGGCGGGGGTGGATGCCGGGGCGACGGCGGACGCGGGGGTTGCGGCGAACACGACGGCGGTGGATGCCGGGCCGCACCCGACCGGGCGGAGCGCCCCCGCGGCATCCGCACCCCGGATCTCGGTGCGGGAGCTCCGCGAACGCCTCGCCGCCCGCGATGCCGGCCGCGACGCGTTCACCCTGCTCGACGTGCGGGAGGCGGCCGAACGGGCCGAGCGCTCCATTCCGGGTTCGATCCACCGCCCCCTCGACATGCTCGACCCCGCCGGGATCGACCGGGCGCACCCGGTGATCGTGCACTGCCACGGCGAGGCGCGCGCCGAACGGGCTGCGGCCTCGCTGTCGGCGGCCGGCCTCGACGTCGCCGTGCTGCGCGGCGGCATCGTCGGCTGGAGCGAATCGTGAGCGGGCCCGGCCCCCTCGAACCCGTCGAGGCGCAGCAGGCGCGCGTGCTCGCCGCCGTGCGGGTGCTGGGCTCCGAGAGCCTTCCGCTCGGCGCGGCCGCCGGGCGCACGACGGCGGCCGAGGTGCGTGCGGCCGTGCCCATCCCGGTCTTCGACAACTCCGCGATGGACGGGTATGCGGTGCACGCCGCCGACCTCACCGCGGCGAGCGCCGAGCGGCCGTCCCTGCTGCCGGTCGTCGCCGACCTCGCCGCCGGCACGGACCTGACCCCCGAGCTGCCGCAGGGGGCGGCCGCGCGCATCATGACGGGTGCCCCGCTGCCGCCCGGCGCCGATGCGATCGTGCCCGTCGAAGACACCGACGGCGGGGTGGATCGCGTGTCGATCCGCCGGGCGCCCGTCCGCGGCGCGCACATCCGCCGCGCCGCCGAAGACCTCGCCGTCGGCGACTCCGTGCTCGCCGCCGGAGTCCGGCTCACGCCGGCACGCCTGGCCGCAGCCGCCGCGGCCGGGCACGGCTCCCTCGAGGTGCGGCGGCGCCCGCGGGTGGCGGTCGTCGCGACCGGCAGCGAACTCGTCGCACCCGGCGCACCCCTGCGGCCCGGAAGCATCCACGACTCGAACTCGACCCTGCTCGCCGGCCTCGTCGTCGGCGCCGACGCCGAGCTCGTGCTCGCCGAACGCGTGCCCGACGACGACGCCGCCCTCATCGCAGCCCTGGCTCGCGCCCGCGCCGTCGGGGTCGATGCGATCGTGCTGTCGGGCGGGGCGAGCGTCGGCGCCTACGACGTCGCCCGCTCCGTGCTGGAGCCGCGCGGCATCGCGTTCCGCCGCATCGCCATGCAGCCCGGCAAGCCGCAAGGGTTCGGCGTGCTCGAGGGGGTGCCGGTGTTCGCGCTGCCCGGCAACCCGGTGAGCGTCGCCGTCTCCTTCGAGGTGTTCGTGCGGCCGGCGCTGCGCACCATGCAGGGGCGGGCGCCGTTCCCGCCGCCCGTGCACGCGCTCGCCGCCGTCGGCTGGCGCACGCCCCCCGAGCGCCGCCAGTACGCCCCCGTCGCCCTCGAATACGACGGGCCCACGCTGCTGGCCCGCCCCGCCTCTGCCGGCGGATCCGGATCGCATCTCGCCGGCAGCCTCGCCCTCGCCGACGGATTCGCCGTCGTGCCCGCCGAACGCAGCGAGGTGCGCCCGGGCGACGAACTGGCTGTCATGCTGGTCGGATGAGCGACGCCTTCACCCACCTCGACTCCGACGGCCACGCACGCATGGTCGACGTCACCGAGAAGACCCCGACCGTGCGCACCGCCTCGGCGCGCGCCTTCGTGCGGTGCTCCCCCGAGGTCGTCGCGGCGCTGCGCACGGGCGACGTGCCGAAGGGCGACGTGCTCGCCGTCGCGCGCATCGCCGGCATCCAGGCCGCGAAGAAGACCCCCGAACTGCTGCCGCTCGCGCACGTGATCGGCGTGCACGGCGCCGCCGTCGACCTCGACCTGGGCGACGCCGGCCTCGCGATCACCGCGACCGTGCGCACCGCCGACCGCACCGGCGTCGAGATGGAGGCCCTCACGGCGGCCTCGGTCGCCGCCCTCGCCGTCGTCGACATGGTCAAAGGCATCGACCGCGGCGTCGAGATCGCGCACGTGCGCATCGAGTCGAAGTCCGGCGGACGGAGCGGGGAATGGACGCGAACGGCCTGACGCCCGGGGTGGATGCGGCGGGCGAGGGCTCGCGAGTGGATGCCGTGAGGGCGGCCGGCCCCGGCGATGCCGCCCGCGGGGTGGACACCGCCGGCGGGGCCGAGCCCGATGCCGCGTTCGATGCGATCGTGCTCGCCGGCGGGCGTTCCGCACGCCTCGGGACGCCGAAGGCCGACGTGCGGATCTGCGGCACGACCCTGCTCGAACGAGCGATTGCGGCGACCGCGGGCGCGCGGCGCACCGTCGTCGTCGGGCCTCGCCGCGCCCTCCCGGCCGGCGTGCTCGCCGCGCGCGAGGAACCCGCGTTCGGCGGGCCGGTCGCCGGGATCGCCGCCGGACTGGCCGCGCTCGACGCAGCCCCGCCCGGGGCATCCACCGGGGCATCCACCCCGCCGTGGCTGCTCGTGCTGCCCTGCGATCTGCCGAACGCGGCCGGTGCCGCCGCAGCCCTCCGCGCGGGTTCCGAGCAGGCGGGCGCCGACGGCGTCGTCTTCGACGGCGAGCGCCCGCAGCCGCTGCCGGGCCGGTACCGCACCGCGGCGATCCGGGCACGCCTCGCCGCACTCGGGCATGTGGACGGCGCATCCATGCGGGCCCTCGTCGACGGCCTCGCGCTCGTTCGCGTGCCCGACCGCGGGGCGGTCGGCGCGGACGTCGACACGTGGCAGGATGTCGCACGAGCCCGCCGCATCGAAGGAGACACCATGTCCGGCACCCCCGAAGAACTCGATCGCTGGGTCGCCGCGCTCGCCGAAGAGCTCGGATTCGACGCGGCATCCACTCCCGTCGGCGGGGTGCTCGACCTCGCCCGCGATGCCGCGCACGGCGTCGCCCGCCCTGCCGCCCCGCTCACCGCCTACCTCGTCGGGCTCGCCTCCCAGGGCGACCCGGCCCGTTTCGAGGAGCTCGCCGGGCGGGCCCGGGCGCTCGCCGCACGCTGGCCGGACGCGGCGGCGCCGACGCCCGCTCCCCCCTCGGCGGGGGCCGGGGCGTGACGCTCATCCGGTACTTCGCCGCAGCGGCCGAAGCCGCCGGCCGACCGGAAGAGCCCACGTCGGCGGCCACCCTCGGCGAACTGCTCGACGGCCTGGCCGAGCGTCCGGGCCTGGCCGAGGTGGTCGCGCGCTGCTCGATCCTCATCGACGGCGTCCGCAGCGAGGACCGCGGCGCCCGCATCGACGGCGCCGCCCTCGTCGACGTGCTGCCCCCCTTCGCCGGCGGATAGGCGCCTCCGGCATCCGTCGGTCGAGTAGCGAAGCGTATCGAGACCCCGTGCGAGCAGGTCTCGATACGCGCTTCGCGCTACTCGACCGGCGCAACCCGGCATCCGTCGGTCGAGGAGCGAAGCGTATCGAGACCCCTTCCGAGCAGGTCTCGATACGCGCTTCGCGCTACTCGACCGGCGTGCCGCGGCATCCGTCGGTCGAGTAGCGAAGCGTATCGAGACTCCGTGCGAGCAGGTCTCGATACGCGCTTCGCGCTACTCGACCGGCGAACTGGTCTCGATACGCGCTTCGCGCTACTCGACCGACGAACTGGTCTCGATACGCGCTTCGCGCTCCTCGACCGGCGTGCGGGGCCGGCTCAGCCGCCGATGGCGCTCATGGGGCGGCCCGGCTGCAGGAAGCCGGGCTCGTCGATGCCGTGGCCGGCTCGCTTGCCCGCGATCGAGACGCGCATGACCTCGGCGAGGCGCTCGTCGTCGGCGCCGCCGCGGAGGAGGGCGAGGAGGTCGGACTCCTCGCGGGCGAAGAGGCAGTTGCGGAACTGGCCGTCGGCCGTGATCCGCACCCGGTCGCATGCGCCGCAGAACGGGGCCGTGACCGAGGCGATCACGCCGACCGAGGTGGGGCCGTCGTCGACGAGCCAGCGTTCGGCCGGCGCCGAGCCGCGTTCGCCGAGCGGCGTCAGGCGGAACGCCTCCGAGAGGGCCTCGAGGATCTCCTCGCCGGTGACCATCTCGACGCGCGACCAGACATGCCCGGCGTCGAGCGGCATCTGCTCGATGAAGCGCATCTCGGCGTCGTAGCCCTGGGCGAAGCGGACGAGGTCGACGAGTTCGTCGTCGTTCACGCCGCGCATCGCGACCGCATTGAACTTGATCGGCGCGAAGCCGGCCGCGCGGGCCGCCTCGATGCCGGTAAGCACGTCCTCCAGCCGGTCGCGTCTCGTGAGCTCGGCGAACCGCTCGGCGCGGAGCGTGTCGATGCTGATGTTCACCCGGGCGAGGCCCGCCTCGGCGAGCTCGGCGGCGACGCGGTCCAGGCGGATCGCGTTCGTCGTCATCGACACCTCGAGCGGCCCGGTCGGCCCCTCGATCGCGGCCATGCGGGCGACGACGTCGACGACGTCGGGGCGCAGCAGCGGCTCGCCGCCGGTCAGGCGCACCTCGACGATGCCGAGGCCGGCGGCGACCCGGGCGATGCGTTCGAGCTCGTCGGTCGTGAGGATCGACTGCTTTGCGATCCACGGCACGCCCTCGGCGGGCATGCAGTACGTGCAGCGCAGATTGCAGCGATCGGTGAGCGAGATGCGCAGGTCGCGGTGCACCCGGCCGAAGCGATCGACGAGGCCGCCCGCGTCGCCCTTCACAGTCCCACCCACTGCGACTCCCCCTCCGCGCTCCACTGCTTCTTCCAGATCGGCAGCTCGTGCTTGACGTCTTCGACGAGGGCCTCGCAGACGCGGAACGCCTCGGCGCGGTGCGCGGTCGCGACCGCGACGACGACGGCGGTATCGCCGACGCCGAGCCGCCCGATGCGGTGCGTCACGGCGATCCGGGTGCCGTCGGCGTCGTGCCGTTCGGCGAGCGAGCGGAGCACCGCCTCGGCGTCCGGATGCGCCGAATAGTCGAGGCGGACGACGCTGCCGGCGATGCCGGGGTCGTGGTCGCGCACCTGGCCGATGAATACGGCGACGGCGCCTGCGGCGTCGGACTGCACGGCGTCCAGGTGCGCGGACGCGTCCAGCGGCTCGTCCGAGATCGCGGCGAGGCGGATCATGCGGTGGCCGCCCGGTGCGCCGCGGCGTCGTGGTCCCCGCCATCGAGCTGCGAGAGCACGTGCGCCGCCACCGAGAGCACGACGTCGAGTCCGTCGGCGGCGCCGCCGGGCGAGCCGGGCAGGTTCGCCACGAGGGCGCCGCGACCCCCGGGTCCGGTCGCGATGCCGGCGAGGGCGCGCGAGAGCATCCCGTGCGAGCCTCCGCGCCGGCGGATCTCCTCGGGGATGCCGGGCAGCGTGCGGGCGAGCAGCGGGGCGGTGCCCTCGGGGGTCTCGTCGCGGGGCCCGATGCCGGTGCCGCCGGTGGTGACGACGAGGCGGGCGCCGGAGGCCACTGCCTCGGCGATCGCGGCTCGGACCGAGTCGGCTCCGTCGGGCACGAGCGCGCCGGCCGCATCCCACCCCGCCTCGCGCAGCCGCGCGACGAGCACGGGTCCGGTCGCGTCCGGCCGCTCGCCGCGGGCGGAGCGGTCCGACACGGTCACGACCCGGGCTGCCTCCATTCCGTCAGGGTAGCCGAGGCGGCCGTCGCCGCCGGCACCGCGGACCGGCACGCCGGGGCACGGCGCGCTCCCCGACCGCAGGCGGTGGGTGCGTGGCGCCGAGCGCGTGGCGCCCCTCGGACGGGGTGTACGGGGCATCCACCCCCGAACCCCCTTTCTACGGCGCGTAGAATCGGCGATCCGACCGCCTGCTCGAAGGCTCGCCACGCCGCGTGGTCAGGGCATTCTCCCCCGCTGGCGAGCAACCGGCGCGCCGGAGCAACTCTTGCCCTGACCATGAGAACGGGGTCAGACTGAGCCAAGACCGTGCATCACAGGGGCGGCGGACCGTGAACCACAGGGGGCGGCGATGAGCGATCCGAAACCGGCTGAACCGGGCAGCGAGCTGAAAGACGACCTGTCCAACTGGGATCCGGAGAACCCGGCACGCTGGTCGTCGAAGCGCGCATGGGGCACCCTGTGGATCACCACGTACACGATGTTCATCAGCTTCGCGACGTGGTACGTCGTCAGCGCGATCGCACCGCGCCTGAACGACATCGGCTTCGCCCTGGACTCCGGGCAGCTGTACTGGCTCGTCGCGATCCCGGGCCTCGCGGCGGGCCTCTTGCGCATGGTGTTCATGTTCCTGCCGCCGATCCTCGGCTCCCGCACGCTCGTGGTGGTCTCCGCCCTGCTGCTGCTCATCCCGCTGCTCGGGTGGACGTTCGTCGTGCGCGACACCTCGACGCCGTTCTGGGTGCTGATGGCGCTCGCGTTCGCAGCCGGCATCGGCGGCGGCACCTTCTCGGGCTTCATGCCCTCGACGAGCTATTTCTTCCCGAAGCGCCTGTCGGGCACGGCCCTCGGCCTGCAGGCCGGCCTCGGCAACTTCGGCATCTCGTTCATCCAGCTGATCACGCCGTGGATCGTGGGCTTCGGCCTGTTCGGCACGGCGGCGATCGCGCCCGAGGTGGATGTCGAGGGCGGGTACGTGTGGCTGCACAACGGCGGTCTCGTGCTCGTGCCCTGGGTGCTGCTGGCCGCCTTCCTCGCGTTCATGTTCATCAGGCGGGTGCCGGTGAAGGCGAACTTCCGCGAGCAGTTGAAGATCTTCGGTCTGAAGCACACGTGGATCCAGACGGTGCTCTACGTCATGGGCTTCGGCCTGTTCTCGGGGCTCGGCGCGCAGACGGGTCTGCTCATCGGGCAGCTGTACGGCGGCTTCGAGGGGGCGCCGAACGCGCTCGCGTTCACCTTCATCGGGCCGGCGATCGGCGCGCTCGTGCGTGCGGCGTGCGGCCCGCTCTGCGACCGCTGGGGCGGCGGCATCTTCACCCTCGTCGGCGCGATCGGCATGTTCGCCGGCTGCATCGTGACGATGTTCTTCCTCGCGCCGAGCGACGTCGGCCAGTTCTGGGGGTTCCTCACCGGCACCCTCATCATCATGTTCTTCTCGGGCCTCGTGAACGCCGGCACGTTCAAGCAGATGCCGATGATCTTCCCGAAGCTGCAGGCGGGCGGCGCGATCGGCTGGACGGCATCCGTCGCCGCCTTCGGCCCGTTCTTCGTCGGCGTGCTGCTGTCGAGCATCGGCGTGTTCCCGTTCTACATCTGGTCGGCGGCGCTCTGCCTGGTGAGCGTGTGGCTGGCCTGGTACTACTACGTGCGCCCCGGCGCCGAGGCAAGGAGCTGAACCTCCATGACGACCACCGAACCGCAGGGCAAGACCCGGCACGCCACCGACGGGGCGCTTTCGAACGGGCTCATCGAGCTCGGGCGCTTCTTCCGCAAGGGCGAGGTGGCGCCGGACCTCCGCAGCGTGTTCCTCGAGGGCGGCCGCAAGGGCGACGTGTTCTACCGCGACCGCTGGTCGCATGACAAGGTGGTGCGTTCGACGCACGGGGTGAACTGCACGGGCTCCTGCTCGTGGAAGGTGTATGTCAAAGACGGCATCATCACCTGGGAGACGCAGCAGACCGACTACCCGAGCGTCGGCCCCGACTCCCCCGAGTACGAACCGCGTGGATGCCCGCGAGGCGCCGCATTCAGCTGGTACACCTATTCGCCCACGCGCGTGCGCTACCCGTACGTGCGCGGGGTGCTGCTGGAGTCGTACCGGCGGGCGAAGGCCGAGCAGGGCGGCGACCCGGTCAAGGCGTGGGCGGCGCTCACCGACGACGCCGAGACGAGCCGCGCCTACAAGCGGGCGCGCGGCAAGGGCGGCCTGGTACGGGCGAACTGGGACGAGGTGCTCGAGATCGTCGCGGCCGCCCATGTGCACACGATCAAGCGCTACGGGCCCGACCGGGTCGCCGGCTTCTCGCCGATCCCGGCGATGTCGATGGTCTCGCACGGCGTCGGGGCGCGGTTCATCAACCTCATCGGCGGCACGATGCAGTCCTTCTACGACTGGTACGCCGACCTGCCGGTGGCCAGCCCCCAGGTCTTCGGCGACCAGACCGACGTTCCCGAGTCGGCCGACTGGTGGAACTCCAGCTACCTGATGATGTGGGGGTCGAACGTGCCGGTGACGCGCACGCCGGACGCCCACTTCATGACGGAGGCCCGCTACCGCGGCACGAAGGTCGTCGTCGTCAGTCCCGATTTCGCCGACAACACGAAGTTCGCCGACGAATGGGTGGCCCCGCACCCCGGCACCGACGGGGCGCTGGCGACGGCGATGGGGCATGTCATCCTCCGCGAGTTCCTCGCCGGATCCCCCGCCGAACGCGAGCCGTACTTCGCCGGCTACCTGACGAAATACACGGATGCGCCGTTCCTCGTGACCCTCGAGCCGCACGGCGACGGGCTCGTGCCGGGCAAGTTCCTGACGGCCGAGGACCTGGGGGTGGATGCCGCCAACGCCGCCTTCAAGCCGGTGCTCCTCGACGAGCAGGGCCGACCGCAGGTGCCGAACGGCACCCTCGGGCACCGCTTCGGCGAGGCCGACGAGGGCGACTGGAACCTGGACCTCGGCGACATCCGCCCGCCGCTGTCGATCGCCGACCTCGACGAGGGCCTGCAGCTGGCCGTCGACCTGCCCCGCTTCGACGTCGACCCGGGCGACCCCGAGGACGACCCGGAGCGGGCGCACGCCGGCGGGGCCGGTTCGGTGCGCCGCGGGGTTCCGGCCCGCCGCATCGGCGATCGGCTCGTGACGACCGTCTTCGACCTCATGCTCGCCCAGTACGGGGTGGGCCGCGACGGCATGCCGGGCGAGTGGCCGACGGGCTACGACGACGCATCCACGCCCGGAACGCCGGCCTGGCAGGAGGAGCTGACGGGGGTGCCTGCGGCGCAGGCGGAGCGGATCGGCCGCGAGTTCGCGGTGAACGCGCGCGACTCCGGCGGGCGTTCGATGATCCTCATGGGTGCCGGCACGAACCACTGGTTCCACTCCGACACGATCTACCGCACCTTCCTCGCCCTGACGATGATGACCGGCTGCCAGGGCGTGAACGGCGGCGGGTGGGCGCACTACGTCGGGCAGGAGAAGGTGCGCCCGGTGACCGGCTACACGCAGTACGGCACCGCGAGCGACTGGGTGCGGCCCGGTCGAGCGATGATCGGCACGGCCTTCTGGTACCTCGCGAGCGACCAGTGGCGTTACGACGGGCTGCCGGCCGATCTGCTGTCGGCGCCGACCGGATCGGGCCGCTTCGCCGGGCAGACGACGGCCGACCTGCTCGTCGAGTCCGCCAAGCGCGGGTGGATGCCGAGCTACCCGAGCTTCGACCGCAACCCGCTGGATCTCGTCGACGAGGCCGAGGCGGCCGGGGTGGATCCGAAGCAGTACGTCGTCGACGAACTCGACGCCGGGCGGCTGCGTTTCGCGTGCGAGGACCCGGACGATCCGGCGAACTTCCCGCGGGTGCTGAACATCTGGCGGGCGAACATCCTGGGCTCCTCGGGCAAGGGCAACGAGTACTTCCTGAAACACCTGCTCGGCACGGATGCGTCGCTCCGGGCGTCCGAGTCGACGATCGACCGCCGCCCCGAGTCGATGACGTGGCACGACGAGGCGCCGGAGGGCAAGCTCGACCTGCTCGTCACGAGCGACTTCCGGATGACGTCGACGACGCTGTTCTCCGATGTCGTGCTGCCGGCGGCGACCTGGTACGAGAAGTACGACCTCTCCTCGACCGACATGCACCCCTTCGTGCACTCCTTCAGCCCGGCGATCGACCCGCCGTGGCAGACGCGCACCGACTTCGACATCTTCGCCGGGCTCGCGGCGCGCTTCTCGCAGATGGCGGTCGAGCACCTGGGCGTGCGGAAGGACCTCGTCGCGGCGCCCTTGCAGCACGACACCCCGGATGCGATGGCGGCGCCGCACGGCATCGTCGGCGACGATCTGCCGCGGGTTCCCGGGGTGACGATGCCGAAGCTCGTCGTCGTGGAGCGCGACTACCCGCAGGTCGCCCGGCGGCTGCTCAGCCTCGGCCCGCTCGCGGCGAAGCTCGGTCTGCCGACGAAGGGCGTCGTGTACCGCGTCGAGGACGAGCTGGAGCGCCTCGCGAGCCTGAACGGGGTCGTGCCCGAGGGCCGCCAGGGCGCGGGATCCATCCGCCTCGACACGGCGGAGCGGGCCTGCGAGATGATCCTCGCCCTCTCCGGCACGACGAACGGGCAGCTCGCCGTGCAGGGCTTCCGCACCCTCGAGAAACGCACGGGCAAGCCGATGGCGTTCCTCGCCGAGGACCACGAGGGCGAGCACATCACCTTCGCGGATGTGCGGGCGCGGCCGATGAGCGTCATCACGTCGCCGGAATGGTCCGGCTCCGAGCACGGCGGCCGCCGCTACACGGCGTTCGCGCAGAACGTGGAACTGCTGAAGCCGTGGCACACCCTCACCGGGCGCATGCACTTCTTCCTCGACCACGACTGGATGGCCGAACTCGGCGAGCAGATGCCGGTGTTCCGCCCGCCGCTCGACCTCGCCCGCCTCTACGACTACCCGGTGCCAGGCGAGCGGGCCGACGCCGGCGGCGAGCAGGGCGTCGCGGTGCGCTACCTGACGCCGCACTCGAAGTGGTCGATCCACTCGGAGTACCAGGACAACCTCTTCATGCTCGCGCTCTCGCGCGGCGGCCCCACCATCTGGATGAGCCCGGGCGACGCGGACCGGATCGGCGTCGTCGACAACGACTGGATCGAGGCGGTCAACCGCAACGGCGTCGTCGTCGCCCGCGCCGTCGTCTCGCACCGGATGCCGGAGGGCACCGTGTACATGTACCACGCGAAGGACCGGACGATCGATGTGCCGAGGGCCGAGACGAGCGGGCTGCGCGGCGGCATCCACAACTCGCTCACGCGCATCCTGCTGAAACCGAGCCACCTGATCGGCGGCTACGCGCAGCTGTCGTGGGCGTTCAACTACCTGGGGCCGACCGGCAACCAGCGCGACGAGGTGACGGTCATCCGCCGTCGCAGCCAGGAGGTGGTGTACTGATGCGGGTCATGGCGCAGATGTCGATGGTGATGAACCTCGACAAGTGCATCGGATGTCACACCTGCTCGGTGACCTGCAAGCAGGCGTGGACGAACCGCTCGGGCGTCGAATACGTGTGGTTCAACAACGTCGAGACCCGCCCGGGGCTCGGCTACCCGCGCCGTTACGAGGATCAGGAGGAGTGGAAGGGCGGCTGGGTCCGCACCCGGAACGGCCGCCTGAAGCTGAAGGCCGGCGGCAAGCTGAAGAAGCTCGCCACGATCTTCTCGAACCCGAAGATGCCCGACATCCAGGACTACTACGAGCCCTGGACGTACGACTACGACATGCTGCTGAACGCCCCCGCCGGCGAGCAGACCCCGGTGGCCCGGCCGGTGAGCCTGCTCACGGGCGAGCCGACGAAGATCACCTGGTCGGCGAACTGGGACGACGACCTCGGCGGCTCCACGGCGACCATGGCCGACGACCCGATCCTGCAGCACATGTCGGAGCATGTCGCCGAGGAGTTCGAGCAGACGTTCATGTTCTACCTGCCGCGCATCTGCGAGCACTGTTTGAATCCCTCCTGCGTGGCCTCCTGCCCGTCCGGGGCGATGTACAAGCGCAGCGAGGACGGCATCGTCCTCGTCGATCAGGACAAGTGCCGCGGCTGGCGCATGTGCGTCTCGGGCTGCCCGTACAAGAAGGTCTACTTCAACCACAAGACCGGCAAGGCCGAGAAGTGCACCCTGTGCTACCCGCGCATCGAGGTCGGGCTTCCGACGGTGTGCTCGGAGACCTGCGTGGGGCGGCTGCGCTACCTCGGACTCGTGCTCTACGACGTCGACAAGGTCGCCGAGGCCGCCTCGGTCGAGGACGAACACGATCTGCTGGAGGCCCAGCGCGACGTGTTCCTCGACCCGCACGACCCGGCCGTGATCGCCCAGGCGCGCGCGGATGGCATCCCCGAGGACTGGATCGACGCCGCCCAGCGGAGCCCGATCCACCGCCTCATCAGCGAATACCGGGTGGCGCTGCCGTTGCACCCCGAGTACCGCACGATGCCGATGGTCTGGTACATTCCGCCGCTGTCGCCCGTCGTCGACGTGGTCGCCGGCAGCGGCGCCGACGGCGAGGACGCCCGCACCCTGTTCGCCGCGATCGACAAGCTGCGGATCCCGATGGAGTACCTCGCCGGCCTCTTCACCGCAGGCGACATGGAGCCCGTCGCCGAGTCGCTGAAGAAGCTCGCCGGCATGCGCTCGTACATGCGCGATGTGAACCTCGGCGCCGAGCGCGACGAATCGATCGCCGCCTCGATCGGGATGACGGGCGCCGAGGTCGAGGAGATGTACCGGCTGCTCGCGATCGCGAAGTACGACGAGCGCTACGTCATCCCCACCGCCCACGCCGAGCAGGCCCGCGACCTCGAGGAGCTCGCCTGCTCCCTCGACTACGAGGGCGGCCCGGGCATGGGCGGGGCGGGCCCCTTCGGGCAGTCCAGCGGCCCCGATGTGCCGGTCGCCGTCGAGAACTTCCACGCCCTCGCGAACCGGCAGCGCGCCGACCGGCCCTCCACGCCGGGCCGGGTGAACCTGCTGAACTGGGACGGCAACGGCAGCCCGTCCGGCCTCTTCCCGCCGAAGGACGAGGAATGAGGCTTCCCCGGCAGATCCGTTTCTCGCGCCCGCCGGCGCGCATCGCCCCGGTGCGCATCGACGAGCAGGCCCGCCGCAGCCTCCACATGGTGCTCTCGCTGCTGCTCGACTACCCGGGCGAGGCGCTGGACGACGGGCGCGTGCGCACGGCCGCGTCGAGTCTGCCGGAGCCGTTCGGCGAGGCGGTGCGCGAGTTCCTGTCGCGAGTGGATGCCATGGCGCGCCCCGAGCTCGAGGACCACTACGTGCGCACCTTCGACCTGAAACGCAAGTGCAGCATGTACCTGAGCTATTACGCGACCGGCGACACCCGCCGCCGCGGCACGGCGCTCATCGCGTTCCTCGACGCCTACCGCGCCGCCGGATGGGAGTTCGACGCCGCCGAACTGCCCGACTACCTGCCGGCCGTACTGGAGTTCTCGGCCCTCAGCGACTCGCCGATCGCCGCCGAGCTGATCGCCGCCCACCGCGAGGGCATCGAGGTGCTCCGCGAGGCCCTCGACCGGCTCGGCAGCCCCTACGCCGGGCTCGTCGGCGCCCTCTGCCGAAGCCTGCCCGAGCTCGACGAGGCCACCCTCGAGCGTTACCGCACCCTCATCGAGGAGGGGCCGCCTGCCGAAACGGTCGGCCTGCCCTTCCCGCAGCTGGCGCCGTACGGGGGCGGATCCACCGCGCCGCTCGGCGCCGCAGCCGGCCCCGCCGGAACCGCACCATTCGGAACCGCCTCTTTCGGAACAGCCCCGTTCGGATCGGAGACCGCACCGTGAACCCGCTCGACATCCTCGCCTGGGTCGCCTACCCCTACGCCGCCGCGGCCGTGTTCATCGTCGGCCACATCTGGCGGTACCGCTACGACAAGTTCGGCTGGACGACGCGGTCGAGCGAACTGTACGAGAAGCCGCTGCTGCGCTGGGGCTCGCCGATGTTCCACTTCGGCATCCTGATGGTCATCGTCGGCCACGTCGTCGGCCTCCTGATCCCCCGCGAGTGGCTCTACGCCATCGGCATCGACGAGCACATCTACCACATCGGCGCGACGGTGCTCGGCACGGCGGCGGCCGTCCTCACCCTCGCGGGCCTGGCGATCCTGATCTATCGGCGCCGCACCGTCGGCCCCGTCTTCCTCGCGACGACCGTCATGGACAAGATCATGTACGTCGTGCTCGGCGCGACCCTGCTCTTCGGCACCATCGCCACCATCCAGTTCCAGATCTTCGAGGGCGGCTACCAGTACCGCACGACCGTCTCGCCGTGGGTCCGCAGCCTCCTCGGCTTCCAGCCGCAGCCCGAGCTCATGGCGACCGTGCCGCTCTGGTTCCAGCTGCACGTGCTGACGGCGACGCTGCTGTTCGCGCTGTGGCCGTTCACGCGCCTCGTGCACGTGTTCTCGGCGCCCGTCGGCTACCTGTTCCGGCCGTACCTCGTGTACCGCTCGCGCGACGCCGTCGCCCCGGGCCGCACGCCCCGGCGCGGCTGGGAGGGCATCGAGGCGCCCGACCCGAAGCGGCTCACCAGGCCGTAGCCGCGCCCCGCCGGTCGAGGAGCGAGGCACGAGCGTATCGAGACCCCCGAGCACCGGGCCTCGATACGGCGCTGGCGCGCCTACTCGACCACCGTCCGCCGGTCGAGGAGCGAGGCACGAGCGTATCGAGACCCCCGAGCACCGGGCCTCGATACGGCGCTGGCGCGCCTACTCGACCACCGTCCGCCGGTCGAGGAGCGAGGCACGAGCGTATCGAGACCCGCCCCCTCCCCGAGTGGATGCCGGGTCGCGCTGCCACGGGCGGATCCGCTGCGAGCGGCATCCGCCCCACGACGCCGCCCGGCGCGCGAGGCTCGGATCATGAGCGAAACCGAGACCCCGCCGCCGCCCATCGACGCGGTGCTGACCGCACGCCTCTTCCACGAGCGCATCATCGTGCTCGGCAGCGAACTCGAGCCGGCCGGCGGCAACCGGCTCGTCGCCCAGCTGGCCGCGCTCGCAGCCGACGACCCGCGCCGCGACATCCGCTTCTGGATCAACAGCCCCGGGGGATCGGTCGTCGACATGCTCGCGATCCGCGACGTCATCCGCACGATCCCGAACGATGTCTGGACCGTCGCGACCGGCATGGCCGCCAGCGCCGGGCAGTTCCTGCTCTCGGCCGGCACCCCCGGCAAGCGCCGCGCGCTGCCGCACGCGCGCATCCTGCTGCACCAGGGCTCGGCGGGCATCGGCGGCACCGCCGTCGACATCGAACTGCAGGCCGAGGACCTCCGCCGCACCCGCGACACCGTGCTCGGCATCATCGCCGACGACACCGGGCAGCCGATCGAACGCGTCCGCGAGGATTCGCTGCGCGACCGCTGGTACAGCGCCGAAGAGGCCCTCGAGTACGGCTTCATCGACGGCATCCTGAGCGGCTTCGAGGAGTTCTTCGGCGACGCCGGCCGCCACGTGACGGGGATGCGCGCATGAGCTCCTACACGATCCCCTACGTCACCGAGCGCCGCGGCAACGGCGAACGCTCCCTGGACGTGTACAGCCGGCTGCTGTCGGAACGCATCGTCTACCTCGGCACCGAGATCGACGACGGCGTCGCGAACGTCCTCATCGCCCAGTTCCTGCACCTGGCCGCTGACAGCGCCGAGGCGCCCGTGCAGCTCTACATCAACTCCGCCGGCGGCGATCCGGGCGCCGCCCTCGCCGTCTACGACACGATGCAGCACATCCGCCCGCCCGTGGCGACGACCTGCGTCGGCCAGGCCGTCGGCCCGGCCGCGGTGCTCCTGGCCGGCGGCGCGGGCGGGCGGCGGTCGATCCTGCCGCACGGCCGCGTCGTGCTGCACCAGCCGGCGAGCCAGGGCCGCGGGCCCATCCCCGATCTCATCCTGCACGCCGACGAGGTCGTGCGCGTGCGCGCCGAACTCGAGGAGGCGCTCGCCCGCGACACGGGCAAGTCGGCCGCCGAGCTCCGCCATGACACGGATCGCGACCTCGTGCTGCCGGCGGCCGCGGCCGTCGCCTACGGCCTCGCCGACCACCTGCTCGCCGCCCCGCCCACCCCGCCGGTCGAGTAGCGAGGCACGAGCGCATCGAGACCTGCCCCGCACCCACCCCCGCCGGTCGAGTAGCGAGGCACGAGCGTATCGAGACCCCCGCGCACCGGGCCTCGATACGGCGCTGCGCGCCTACTCGACCACCGCCCCGCCGGTCGAGTAGCGAGGCACGAGCGCATCGAGACCCCCGAGCACCGGGCCTCGATACGGCGCTGCGCGCCTCCTCGACCGCCGCCCCGCCGGTCGAGGAGGGAGGCACGAGCGTATCGAGACCCGCGAGCACCGGGCCTCGATACGGCGCTGCGCGCCTACTCGACCACCGCCCCGCCGGTCGAGTAGCGAGGCACGAGCGTATCGAGACCCGCCCCCGCGCGCGTCAGGCCGCGAGGAGCGTTTCGGAGCGGGGCGCGGCCGCCGGCGGGGCGGCCACCGGCATCCACTCGCCGGCACGTTCGCCCGGGCGGATCGAGGAGCCGAGCTCGCGCACGAGGCCGCCGCGTGCGGGGGCCGACAGCCGGTCCGCGACGCGCCGCGCGAGGTCGAGGAGCGTCAGCCCGAGCGCAGCGGCGACCGACTCCAGGATCTCGCTCGAGGGCTCTTTCAGCCCCCGCTCGACCTCCGACAGGTACTGCGGCGACACACCGGCGGCCGCGGCGACCTCGGTGATGATGCGTTCCTGCCCGTGGCGTTCGGCGCGGAGCACCTCGCCGACGAGGTGGCGCCACAGGCGGCGCGGGGCGCGGGATGCGGCGGTGAACTCGATGACCTTGCCCATAGGCCGAGGCTATCCGCGGGCGGGCAGGCGCGGCAGGGCGATCCGCTCACAGCAGAACGCGGTGGATGCCCTGGCGCGATTTCAGCCGAGGGCGTCGGCGATCGGCGTCGAGCCGGCGTTGAAGCGGATCGTGCGGTGCGCCGTCTCCGGACGGGCCAGCACCTCGGCGGCGACCCGGGCGACGTCGTCGCGCGAGACGCGCCCGCTCGCCGTCGCCTTCGCGTCGATCGTGCCGGTTCCGGGGTCGTCGGTGAGGCTCCCCGGGCCGAGCACGGTCCAGTCCAGCGCGCTCGCCCGCAGGTGCTCGTCGGCGGCGGCCTTCGACTCGGCGTAGGCGTAGAAGGAGTTCTCGGGCGAGACGCCGTGGTCGGGCGAGGAACCGAAGTACGACACCATCACGTACCGCGTCACCCCCGCCTCGGCGGCGGCGTCCATCGAACGGATCGCCGCATCGCGATCGACGGCGTAGGTGCGGGCCGGATTGCCGCCGCCGGCCCCGGCCGACCAGACCACGGCATCGTGGCCGGCGATGACGGCGGCCAGCCCCGCGGTGTCGAGTTGCTCCACGTCGGCGACGACGGCGAACGCCCCGGTCGCCTCGACGTCGAGCGCCTGCCCGGGGTCGCGGATCACGGCATCCACCGTGTCGCCCCGATCCGACAGGATCCGCTCGAGCCGCAACGCGACCTTGCCGTGCCCGCCGATGATGAGAATGCGTGCCATGATGCGTCCTTCCCCTCAGCCTTCCACGCTACGGCCTCGCGGCGGCGGTGTCACCGGGGCGGCGCACCCGGAGCCCGTACAGGCCGGCCGCGCGCCCGCCGCCGCCCCGTCCTCAGAGCGGGAGCCGCATGAGCCAGCGCCGCAGCCCGGCCGAATGCGAGTCGGTCTCGAGCACCCGCTCGAAGCCGGCCGACTCGAAGAGCTCGGTCGTGCCCATGTAGGCGAGCGTTCCGTTCACGCGACCGCCCGCGGCATCCACCGGATACGCCTCGATCGCCGGCGCACCCTGCTCGCGCGCATACTCGACCGCGGCGCCGAGCATCGCCCGGGCGACGCCCTGCCGCCGGTACCCGGCGCGCACGACGAGGCACACGATGCTCCACGGGTCGAGCTCGTCGGCGAACGGGATCGTGCGCGAATGCATGAGGCGGTGGTACGTCGAGCGCGGACTCACCGAGCACCAGCCCGCCGGCTCCCCGTCGACGTAGGCGACGACGCCGGGCGGGGTCCCTTCTTCGGCGTAGCGGCGCAGCCGCCCCGGCCGGCCCGCGGCGCCGAGCGCTTTGCTCTCGGGGTTCGGGATCCGGTACGTCAGACACCAGCACGCCGGCGCACCGGCCTGCTTGGGCGCGAGCACGGTCTCGACGGCGTCGAAGCGGTCGGCGGTCGCGGGATGCACCTCGATCATCCCCCGATGATGGCGCGGATCCCGGGCCGCGTCCAGGTTGCGCGCGGGACTCGCCGCAGCAGCGCACCGTGCGGGAGGATGGAGGCATGGCGGCCCCCACGCTGGAGTCGATCGCCCGGGAGCTCTACACGACGCGCCCGGAGGCGTTCGTCGCCGCCCGCAACGCCCGCGCGGCCGAACTCGCGGGCGATACCGGGACGAAGGCCCTGGCCGCCGAAGTGCGGCGTCTGCCGCGGCCCGGCCCGGCCGCATGGGCGGTCGATCTGCTCGCCGCCGATGACGCGCTCGGCGAACTCCTCGGGCTCGGGGCCGAGCTGCGCGATGCGCAGTCCGCCCTGGACGCGGCCGCCCTCGCCCGTCTCGGCGGCGAGCGCCGCGAGCTCGTCGCCGGCCTCGTCCGGCGTGCGGCGGATCTCGCCGAAACCCACGGCGGGGTGCTCAGGCCGGCCGCCGCGGACGAGGTGTCGCAGACGCTGCAGGCGGCGACGACGGATGCCGCCGCTGCCGCCGCGGTCGCGAGCGGCCGACTGGTGCGCCCGCTCGAAGCGGTCGGGCTCGAGGTCGCGCTCGACGGCGCGATCGCCGGCGCGCTGCCGGAGCCGGACGCGAGCGGTGGCCGCCGCGGCCCGGGCGGCGTGCCGCGCGCCACGGCATCCACTCGCGGGAAGCCCGATGACGGTACCGATGACGCCGCCGCGCTGCGGGCTTCCCGGGCCGCGGCCGCGCGTGTGCGGGAGGCCGAGCGGGAACTCCGCCGCGCCGAGGCACGGCTCGCCCGGCGGCGGGTCGCGCTCGACGAGCTCGAGGAGGAGCAGGAGCGGCTCGAGGCGCGCCTCGCGGCCGTGCGCGAGGAGTCCGCGGCGGCCGGTCGCACGGCGGCGGCCGCCGAGCGGGAGCGCGACCGGGCCGACGACGCGGTGCACGCCGCCCGCGGGCGACTGAGCGGCGAGGGCTCGCCTCAGTGACCCGTGGATGCCGGGCGCGGTGCGTCCAGCATCCGCCGCGTGAGCATCGCCGCCCCCGCGACGGCCGCCGGCATCACCGCGACCGCGCCGAACGGCACCATGAAGCACAGCTGCACGGCGATGCCGAAGCCGAGTTGCCGGGCACCGAAGCCGCGCCGCACCCGGTGCCGGGCATCCGCCCCGAGGTCGCGTGCGGCCAGGCCCCGTGAGGTGAGCTCGCGGCCGAGCACCCACCCCGAGAGCACGACGCCGGCCACCGGGCCGAGCACGGCGCCGATCACCGGGACCGCGCCGGCCGCCGCCGCGGCGAGCGCCGCGACCAGGCCGAGGCCGATGAGCGCCGCCGCATCCGCGACGCCCCGCCAGAAGCCTGCCCCGCCGGCGGGCGGGTCGCCGGCCTCGGTCTCGACGGCCATCCAGATGCGCTCGTAGAAGGGGTCGCCGACGGCGAGCGTCACGGCTGTGAACGTGACCGCGACGAGCAGTACGGCCGCCGTGAACCCGGCGATGCCGAGCGCGATGCGCACCGCGCCGGCCCAGAACGGATGCCAGCCGTCGGCGAACGGCGTGACCAGGTCGACGAGCCCGGGCAGCTGCATGCCGAGCACGATGAGCGCGGCGAGCGCGAGCGCCCCGACGATCGCCGCCGGCACGAGGCCGAGGAACATGAGCCGGGGCCGCCGCCCCCAGAACGCGAAGCCGCGGCCGAGGTCGCCGATGCCGGCGAAGAACGCCGCGATCACGGGCTCAGCCTACGGTGCCGCGAGTCGGCGGGCATGCCGTAGCCTCGAATCATGAACCGCACCGCCTGGACCGTCATCGGTGCGATCGTCGCCGTCGTCATCGCCTGGTTCCTCGTGGGTGTGCTCATCGAGCTGCTGGGGTTCCTCGCCAAGCTGGTCCTGGTCGCCGCGATCGCCGTGGCCGTCTTCTTCGGGTTGCGTGCGATCTTCACGCGCACGAAGAGCCGCAGCAGCTGATCCCGCAGCACGCTCGGCTCGGGCGGCGCCGGCATGGGGCGCCGCGGCACGGGCTGCGCCACGGCATCCACTCGCCGGCCGAACCCCGCGCCTCAGGACGCGATGGCCTCGAGGTCCGCGAGCACGCGGTCGAAGGGCACGCCGCCGTGGGTCAGCACGGTCCAGCGCTGCTCGTGGCGCAGCATCGACGACTCGCCGTTCTTCAGGCCGGGCAGTCTCGGCCCGGTGTGCCCGGCGATGTGCGCGACCGTCGAGCGGATGAGGTTGCCGTGGGCGACGGCGAGCACGCGCTGCCCGGGGTGGATGCCGCGGATGCGCTCGATCCCGCGCAGCCCGCGCGGGCCGACGGCCTCGTGGGGTTCCATACCGGGGATCCCGGCCAGTTGACGCCGTCGCACTTCGGTGACCTCGAGCCCTTCGGCCTCGCCGAAGCCCTGTTCGATGAGGTCGTCGTAAGCGGGCCCGAGCGGGAGGGCGAGTTCGCCGGCGATGATGGATGCCGTTTCGCGCGCCCGCGACAGGGGCGAGCTGACGACGAGGTCCCAGTCGTGTTCGGCGAGCGCGGCGACGGCGTCGCGCGCCTGCAGCCGGCCGGTGTCGTTCAGGGGGATGTCGGTGGTGCCCTGGAACAGTCCTCGGAGGTTCCAGTCGGTCTGGCCGTGGCGGATGAGGGCGAGCATCCTGCCAGCCTAGGGTCGCCGGCCGGACGTTGCGTGTGCCGGCAGCCGGCTCCCGGTCCGCCGTCAGGGGCCGCTGATACCCTGCAACCGGACACCGCAGTCCGGTCTCAGAGGCGCGCGGTGTGATCTCAGGGAAAGAGGAATCATGACCAAGAAGATCGTCGTCGTGATCGGCGTCGGCGGCATGGGCAAGCTCATCGCGGAACGGCAGGGAGCAGGCCGCACGCTGCTCATCGCGGACTTCAACGCGAGCGCCCTCGAAGAGGTCGCCACCGCCCTCCGCGGCGACGGCCACGACGTCATCACCCAGCAGGTCGACGTCGGCGACCGGGCCTCGGTGGAGGCGCTCGCGCAGGCCGCGGCCGCCGCAGGCGACGTCGTCGAAGTCATCCACACCGCCGGCCTGTCGCCGACCCAGGCGCCCACCGAGGCGATCCTGCGGGTCGACCTGCTCGGCGTGGCCCACACGCTCGACGCCTTCGCCGAGGTCGTCGCGCCCGGCGCCGCCGGCGTCGTCATCGCGAGCATGGCCGGGACGATGGCCGCACCGAGCCTGCCGGCCGAACTGCAGCAGGCGCTGCAGTTCACGCCGACCGAGCAGCTGCTCGACATCCCGCTCGGGGCACCCGAGAAGCCGCTCGACCCGGGCGCCGCGTACTCGATCGCGAAGCGCGCCAACCAGCTGCGCGTGCAGGCCGCGAGCCTTGCCTGGGGCAAGCGCGGTGCGCGCATCAACTCGATCAGCCCCGGGGTGATCTCCACCCCGATGGGCCAGCTCGAGCTCGCCAGCGACAGCGGCACCCAGATGCGCGGCATGATCGACGGTTCCGGCACGGGCCGGATCGGCACCCCGACCGACATCGCGAACGCGGCCGCGTTCCTCCTCGGGCCGCAGGCCTCGTTCGTCACCGGCGCCGACCTGCTCGTCGACGGCGGCGCGGTCGCCGGCGTGTTCACCGGCGGCTCGCGCGGCTGAGCCCCGCGGGCCGGCACGGGCCGCCGAGCCGCGCACGGCGGTGCGCCCCGGCATCCACTCGCGAATGGATGCCGGGGCGCACTCGTGCCGGCAGGCTCTCAGGCCCGACCCGCCCTCAGGCCCGGGCGGCCTCAGACTCGGACGCACCGCCCCCGCCGTGCGAACCGCCCCCGCCGTGGCCGATGACGGACCCCGGCACGTGGCGGTACGGAATCGCGAGGGCGATCGCCCCGGCTCCGAGGGCGACCCCGCAGCCGATGAGGAGGCCGACGCGGAAGCCGTCGAGCGTGGGGATGGCGTGCCCGCCTCCGGCATCCACGCTCATGGTCGCGAGCACGACGCCGACGACCGCAGCCGACACCGAGGTGCCGATCGAGCGCATGAGCGAGTTCACGCTGTTGGCCGAACCCGTCTCACTGCGCGGTACGGCACCCATGACGAGGGCGGGCATCGCGCCGTAGGCGAAGCCGACGCCGGCGCTCGCGACCATCGTCGTCGCGAGCAGCCCCCAGAGGCTGCCGGTCAGCAGCGTCGACCCGCCGTAACCGACCGCCATGATCGCGCAGCCGACGATGAGGGTGACCTTCGGGCCGCGCGCCTGCGAGAGGCGGGCGCCGATCGTCGAGACCGCCATCATCGCGATGCCCGACGGCGCCATCCACAACCCCATCTGCAGCATGGACTGCCCGTGGCCGTAGCCGGTCGCGGCCGGCAGCTGCATGAGCTGCGGGATGATGAGCGACTGCGCGTACATGGCTGCGCCGATCAGCACCGAGGCGAGGTTCGTGAGCAGCACCTGGCCGCGGGCGGCGACGCGCAGGTCGACGAGCGGGTCGGCCCGCCGCAGCTCCCATGCGCCCCAGGCGACGGCGACGACGGCCGCGATGACGAAGAGCCCGAGGGTGATCGGGCTCGCCCAGCCCCACTCGGCGCCCTTCGAGACGGCGAGGAGCAGGGCGGCCAGCACGATGCTCAGCCCGATGGTGCCGACGGCGTCGAAGCGGCCGCGGGCCATCGGCGGCACGGGCGGCACCGCCCAGAGGATGAGCCCGATGCAGGCGAGGCCGACGGCGGCGATCACCCAGAACAGGATGCGCCAGTCGGTGTACTGCGCGACGGCGGCGGCGACGGGCAGGCCCACGGCGGCGCCGATGCCCATGGACGAGCTCATGAGCGCGATCGCCGAGCCGATGCGTTCGGGCGGCAGGGTGTCGCGCAGCATGCTGATGCCGAGGGGCACGACGCCGGTGGCGAGGCCCTGCAGGGCACGGCCGGCGATCATCCACCCGATGCCGCCGGCGAGCGCGGTGACCGCAGATCCCAGGATGAGCGGGATGAGCGCGATCAGCATGACCTTGCGTTTGCCGTAGAGGTCGCCGAGGCGGCCGGTGAGCGGGGTGGCGACGGCGCCGGCGAGGAGGGTCGCGGTGACGGCCCATGCTGCGGTCGAGGCGCCGGTGCCGAAGAGGGCGGGCAGCTCTCCGATGAGGGGGACGATGAGCGTCGAGGTGAGGGAGACGACGATTCCGGAGAAGGCGAGGGTCGCGATCAGCGGCCCGCTGCGCAAGGGCGCGGCGTCAGGCATGGAGGTCCTTCAGATTGATATGTATGATGCATACCCGTTGTATCATGCATATCCGGTGGATGGCTCCGCGTGCGAGGCTGGTGCTGCCGCCGGTCGAGAGGAGCCACGAGTGGATGCCACGCGCGCCATCGAATTCGAGACGATGCTGCTCAGCCGCCACCTCGTCGAGATCACCGGCCGCCGCGAGCGCGGCCGCCTCGACCGCAGCGCCTACACCCTGCTCAGCCGGCTCCGGATGGCCGGCCCCATGTCGATCGGGGAACTCGCCGACGCCTTCGGCCTCGACCAATCGACCCTGAACCGCCAGACCGGCACCATGCTGAACGCCGGCCTCGTCGAACGCATCCCCGACCCGGCCGGCGGCATCGCCCGCAAGTTCCGCATCACGGCCGAAGGCGAACGCCGAGTGGATGCCGACCGCGCCGTGAACCTCGAAGCGCTCTCCCGCATCCTCGCCGGCTGGCCGCCCGCCGAGGCGGCCGCCTTCGCCCACGCCCTCCAACGCTTCAACACCGACATCGAACGCCTGAGCGGCCGCATCTGGCCGCGGCCGTAGGCGCTCCCGAGGCGGGCGCGGTGCGCCCCGGCATCCACTCGGGGAACCTCGCGCGTCAACCGCCCATCGTGTTCGTGCCGTCCGAGAGGACGGGGTTGATGATGCCGAGCAGGTTGCCGTCGGGGTCGCGGAAGTACGCGAGGCGGCCGATGCCCGGCATGTCGTCCGGCGGAAGGGATTCGGCTGCGCCGAGCGCGATCGCCGCCGCGAACGTCGCATCGACATCGTCGACCGAGACCACCAGATTGCAGCCGTTGATCGGGGCATCGGCCGCCGGCGCCGGGCCCTCGCGCACGGTCAGGCCGCCGTTGATCCCGTACCCCGGCGCATCCGGGGAGACCGAACCCTCACCCGTCTCGATCGACCAGTACGCCATATCGCCGAACTGCGCGACCTTCCAGCCGAAGAGGTCCCGGTAGAAGATCGCGAGCCGCTCCGGCTCCGCCCCGTGGATCTCGAAGTGCACGACGAGTGCGGACATCGTTCCGTCCCCCGATCGGCCGCGGCTCTCGCGGCCTCCGCCGCCGACCCTACGCGCACCCCCGGGCAGCCGCCCCGAATCCCGGACGGGCGGCACCGGCCCCTGCAGCCCATCCTGGACGGGCGGCGTCGGCCCCTGCAGCCCATCCTGGACGGGCGGCATCGGCCCCTGCAGCCCATCCTGGACGGGCGGCATCCGCGGCCGGCGCCCTCGTTGGCGTCCGCGCCCGGCGCCGCACCGCCCCCACTCACCGCCACCGACTCACGCTCCGCCCCGCCGCCCCACTCACCGCCACAGCTCCACGCCCCGCCGCTGTTTCGGAGATAACCACCGTTTCGGATGCATTCCGCGATATCCATCCGAAACGGTGGTTATCTCCGGATCCGTGGCGGATCAGCGGCCGATGAGGCCGTTCAGCCAGCCGGGGCCGGCCACGCGCGTGCCCGGCGGCAGTCGGTCGCGCAGTCCTCGGTCGGCGGTGATGACGAGGAGGCCCGTGCCGTCGCCACCGAGGAACGCGACGATCTCCGAGTCGCCGTCGGCTGGGGCGACGACGAGGTCGAGCTCGGGCGGCGCCTCGGCGGTGGATGCGCGGCCCTCCACCACGGCGGTGACGGCGTCGATGCGGAGCTGCCCGCCGTCCGGGCCGGTGACGGTCGCTCCGACGAGGGGTGCGAGGCGCGCGAGCAGCCGGGTGGCCGCACCGGCGCGATCGCGCCACCAGCCGTCGGGGACGGAGCCGACGACGTTCGCGACGTCGACGACGAGCCGGAGGCCGGGGACGGGCTGCATGGGGCGATCATGCCACGGACGGGCCGCGGCATCCACGCCCCCGCATCCGCGCCCCGCCGAGGCGGCACCCTCGCGCGCCGGCGCCCGCGCTCGCGCTCGCCAGCATCCCGGAGATCGCCACGGAATCGGATGGATACCGGGGATTTCATCCGGAACCGTGGCGATCCCCGAATCTGTGGTGGAGAAAGCAGCGCCGCGGGGCAGTGGGCGAGGGGGTGATCGGTACCCAGCGCCCGGCGCGCGGCGACCGGCGCGCGGGGGTGATCGGTGCCCAGCGGCCGGCGCGCGGCGACCGGTGACTGCGCGCCGCGGCCGCTGCCAGCGCGCGGTGCCCGGTGCGCCAGCGCCGGAGGGCGACCTGGGTCGCCCGCCACGGTTCCGGAGATCGCCACGGAATCGGATGGATACCAGGGGATGCATCCGGAACCGTGGCGAACTCCGATTCCGTGGCGGCGCGGCACCGGGGCGGCGCGGCATCCGGGGCGGCGCGGGATCCGTGGCGGCGCGGCATCCGGGGCGCCGCGGCATCCGGGGCGCCGCGGCATCCGGGGCCGCCGCGGCATCGGGCGCGGCGCGGCATCGGGGCGCCGCGGCATCCGCGCCCCGCCGAGGCGGCGGCCCGGGCCCGCCCCGCAAGGCGAACTATCCTCGGATGGATGACCACGCCGACCCTGCGACTCGATGCCGCGGAGTGGCGGGCCCGCGAGGCGGCGCACACGGCACGCGCCGACGCGCTCACCGCCGGGCACCGAGCCCGGGCCGCGCGCGGCGAGAAGCACCCCATCGAGGACTTCCTGTTCAGCTACTACTCGTATGCGCCGAGCCTGCTGCGCCGCTGGCACCCGGGCGCCGGCGTCGAGCTCGCGGATGCGGGCGCCGAGCCGCGGGCCGCCTGGCGCTGGTACGCCGCGGGATCCACACCCGGAAGCGTCCGCGTCGATGCGGAGGCGATGCAGGCCGAGAAGGGGCCGCTGCTGCGCGGGGTGCGGCGGATGCTCGAGCTCACCGCCTCGCGCCAGGGCTCGTTCGGGTGCTTCGGGCTGCACGAATGGGCGATGGTCTACCGGGAGGACGAGCACCGGCATCCCGTGCCGCTCCGCCTCGGGCAGGCGGCGACGGATGCCGTCGTCGAATCCCATGAGCTGCGCTGCACCCACATCGACGCGTTCCGTTTCTTCACCGCCGACGCCGTGCCGCAGAACCGATACGCGCCGACCCGCGAGACGCAGCCCGAACTCGAGCAGCCCGGCTGCGTGCACGCCAACATCGACGTCTACAAGTGGGCGGTCAAGCTCGGCCCGCTCGTGCCCGGCGAGCTCCTGCTCGACGCGTTCGAGCTCGCCGGCGAGATCCGCCGCTTCGACATGCAGGCCTCCCCCTACGACCTCCGCGAATGGGGGCACGAGCCGGTGCCGATCGAAACGCCGGAAGGCAAGGCCGAGTACGTGCGCCGGCAGCGGGCGTTCGCGACCCGCGCCAACCGGCTCCGCCGCCGCATCCTCGCCACCGCGTTCCCTCAGTCGCCGAGGGTCGCGAACACCTCCCGCACGATGCGGAACGCCGTATTGGCGGCCGGCACGCCCGAGTAGATCGCCGACTGCAACACGATCTCGACGATCTCCTCGCGGGTCAGGCCGTTGCGGATGCCGGCGCGCACGTGCATCGCGAGCTCCTCCTCGTGGCCGTGGGCGATCATCGAGGTGATCACGGCGACGCTGCGGGAGCGGCGGTCCAGGCCCGGCCGGCTCCACACGTCGCCCCAGGCGGTGCGGGTGATGAAGTCCTGAAAGTCGGCCGTCTCGGGGGTGATGGATGCCGTGGCGCGGTCGACGTGCGCGTCGCCGAGCACCTCGCGGCGCACCCGCATCCCCTGCGCGTGGCGTTCGGCGTCGGTGAGCGGGCGGTCGCCCGCGTCGCCCGGTTTCCCGCTCATGCCTGCTCCTCCAGGAACTCGTCGATCAGGGCCGCGGCGGCCTCGGGCTGCTCGGCGGGCACGAGGTGGGCGGCATCGGCGACGCCGACGGCGCGGCCGTGCGGAACGCCGTCGGCGACCTCGCGCGCGGCGGCTTCGGGGGTGACCTGGTCGTGCTCGCCCCAGACGGCGAGCACGGGGGCCGCGACGGCCGAGAGCGCATCGCGCACGTCGTAGTCGGCGAGGGCATCGCAGCAGCGGGCGTAGCTCTCGTCGTCGGCGTCCTGCAGGGCGTGCAGCAGTTCGCCGGCGATGACGGGGTGCCGTTCCATGGAGCCGGGCGCGAACCAGCGCTGGGCCGAGGGGACGACGAGCGGCGAGGTGCCGTTCGTGCGGACGGCCGCGGCCCGGTCCGTCCACGTCTCGCGGGTGGCGATCTTCGCACCGGAGCACATGATGACGGCGCGCCGCACGCGCTCGGGGTGCCGCAGCGCGAGTTCGAGGGTCACGGCGCCGCCGAGCGAGACGCCGGCGACGTCGGCGGGGCCGCCGCCGAGCTCGTCGATCAGACCGGCGAGGGCGTCGGCCAGTTCGCCGACCGTGAAGTCCGCGTCGGCGGCGGGGGCCGCGCCGTGCCCGGGCAGGTCCCAGGCGACGATGCGGCGGCGGATGCCGAGGCGCGGCGCCGCATCGCGCCACAGAATCGTCGAGGTGCCGAGCGAGGGGCCGAGCAGCAGGGGGCGGGCGTCGCGCGGGCCGCCGAGTTCGACGGCGGCGAGGCGGGGAACGGTCATGCGTGGTCCTCGTGCGGGGGTTCGGGGGTGGATGCCGGGTCGCGCCCGTCGGCGTGCTCGGCCGGCGCCGCGGCGGCGTCGGGGGTGGATGCCGTCGCGCGCCCGGGCTGCTCCCCCGCCCGCCGCACGGCGCGGTCGGCGATGCGCGGCGCGAGCCCGAGGTACTCGGCGGGGTCGAGGAGGGCGGCGATGCCGGCCTCGTCGAGGCGGACGCCGGGTTCGGCGGCCAGGAGGGCTGCAAGATCCTCGCCGCCGACGGCGCGGTCGACGAGCTCCTGCACCCGTCCGCGGCCGAGCTGCGGGCCGAGCACGAGCATGAGGCGCTCGGAGACGGCGAGCGGGCCGGTGATGGCGAGGTTCGCGGCGACGCGATCCTCGTCGACGCGGAGGCCCTCGGCGAGTTCTGCGGCACCGGATGCGGCGCCGAGCAGCACGCGCAGCGCCTCGCGGAACGCGGGCAGTTCGGCGTGCCAGGCGCCGTCGGGGCGTTCGTCGGTCGCCTCGGCGGCGGCGAGGTGCACGGTCGAGACGAGCCCCGGCATCCGCTGCCCCGCCGCGCGGACGAGCACCGCGCGCACGGGGTTCCGCTTCTGCGGCATCGCCGAGGACCCGCCGCCGGATGCCTCGGCCAGCTCGCCGGACTCGGTGCGGGCGCCGAGGGCGACGTCGCCGGCGAACGCGGCGAGCGCCGCGACCGTCTCGGCGGCGGCCGACGCGACCCGCAGCACGGGCGTGCGCGAGGTGTGCCACGGAGCTGCGGCCCGCAGGCCGAGCTCTGCGGCGAAGGCCTCGGCGAGCCGCTCGGCCCCGTCCGCGCCGGCGATCTCGACGAAGGAGGCGAGCGTTCCGCTCGCCCCTCCGAGCTGCGCCGGAAGTGCGGCACCCGCTTCGGCCATGCGCGCACGAGCGTCGGCGATCGCCTCGAGGCGGCGGCCGTACCGGGCGCCGAGCGTCGTCGGCACCGAGTGCTGGGTGAGGGTGTGCGCGGCCGCGGGGGTCGCCCGGTACCGGGCGACGAACGCGGCGAGCGCCGCCTCGACGCGGGCGAGCGCGGCATCCGCCTCGGCGAGGGCACGGGCGGCCTGCAGGACGACGGCCGTGTCGAGGATGTCCTGGCTCGTGGCGCCGCGGTGCAGCCACTCGGCCGCGGCGGTGCCGGCGACGGCCTCGCGCAGGGCGCCCACCAGTGGGATCACGGGGTTGCCCCCATGGCCGGCTGCGGCCGCGAGGACGGGTGCGCTCACGGCATCCATTCGCCGGCGGAGCCGCTCGTCGAACTCGCCGAGCACGCCCGCCGGGGCGCAGCCGATGCGCACGTACGCGGCCAGCAGCGCCCGTTCGGTCTGCACGAGCGCGCGGGCGATCGCCTCGTCGGAGACCGCGGCGTCGGCGCTCGCCGGCGAGAGCAGCCCGACGTCGAAAACGGGCGCCGGCTCGCGTTCAGAACTCAAGGAAGACCGTCTCCTTCGCTCCCTGCAGGTGCAGATCGTGCTCCAGGTGGCCCGCCGGCGTGCGGCGTGCCACGAGCGTAGCGCGCTCGTCGGCCGTCAGGGAGGAAAGGAGCGGGTCCGCCGCGAGCGCGGCGTCGTCGCCCGGCAGGTAGATGCGCGTGAAGAGGCGGTCGAGGAGGCCGCGGGCGAACAGCGCGACGAGCAGGTAGGGCGCCTTGCCGGCATCCACCGCGCCGGGCGCCACGGTCCAGAACTCGTAGTGCCCGTCGTCGCTGGTGAGCGAACGGCCGAAGCCGGTGAAGGTGTGCCCGTCGCGCTTCAGGGAGCCGCGCGCGGTCGGGATGCGGCCGTCGGCGTCCGGCTGCCAGATTTCGACGACCGCGTCGGGCACCGGCATCCCGGCCCCGTCGAACACGGTTCCCGACAGCACGATCGCACCCGGGCTGTGCGGGTGGACGAGTTCGTGGCTCGCCGGGTAGTCGAGGCCGAAGGCGAAGAAGGGGCCGACGGTCTGGCCGGGGGTGGGCAGGAGCTGTTCGGGCATCAGTGCTCGCCCTCCTCGGGCTCGGACCAGATCGCTTTCGGGCCGGTGAGCACGATGTCCCAGCGGTAGCCGAGGGAGAACTCGGGGCTCGTGAGGTCGTGGTCGTAGGCGGCGACGAGGCGTTCGCGGTCGGCCTGGTTCGGGATCGACTGGTAGATCGGGTCGAGGGCGAACAGCGGGTCGCCGGGGAAGTACATCTGCGTCACGATGCGCTGGGTGAAGGCGCTGCCGAACACGGAGAAGTGGATGTGCGCGGGCCGCCAGGCGTTGCGGTGGTTCTTCCACGGGTACGCGCCGGGCTTGATCGTCGTGAAGCGGTACGAGCCGTCGTCGCCCGTGATGACGCGGCCGGCGCCCGTGAAGTTCGGGTCGAGGGGGGCGGGGTGCTGGTCGCGCTGGTGGATGTAGCGGCCGGCGGCGTTGGCCTGCCAGATCTCGATGAGCTGGTTGCGGACGGGCCGGCCCCAGCCGTCGAGCACGCGCCCGGTGACGACGATGCGTTCGCCGAGGGGTTCGCCGGTGTGCTGCAGGGTGAGGTCGGACTCGATCCGGGCGACGTCGCGCTGCCCGTAGGCCGGCGAGGTGAGCTCGATCGCCTCGGGGTCGGCGAGCTTCGGGTTCTTCGTGGGGTGCCGCAGGATGCTCGAGCGGTACGGTGCGAAGTCGATCTCGACGCCGGTGCCGGGGCCGCGGTCGCGCTCGGCGTGCAGTTCGGCGATCTCGCGGCTGATGGTGGACTGTTCGTCTTGCACGGCGGTCGCGAGCAGCGACTCGGGTGCGGGGGCTTGCTGGGTCATGCGTCTCGTCTCCTTCGACGGTGCCAGGCTTTCACCCCGCGAGTGGATGCCGGGCCGCACCGTCCCACTGAGTGGGAATGCCCCCGGCATCCACTCGCCTTCGGAGCTCTGCGCTCGCCGCCGCGGCCCGCGCACCCGCGGCCCGCGCATCCGCTCAGCGCAGGTCGGCCGCGATCTGCCGCGCCGCATCCACCACGAGCCGGCCCAGGCGCCGCTCATCGGCGCGCGCGATATGCGCGACCACGCCCACCGCGGCCGGCGGCAACCCCAGCACCTGCGGAATCGGCGCCGCGACCGACACGTTGCCGAGCGTCATCTCCTGCCTGGTCGTCGCCCACCCCCGCTCGCGCGCCTCGTCGATCTGCCGGCGCAACGTCGCCGCATCCAGCACCGTATGCACCGTCTCGCGCTCGCGCGGCACCGCCGCCAGGTACCGATCGAGGAAGTCCGCATCCACGCCCTCCAGCAACGCCTTGCCGACCCCTGTCGCATACAGCGGATGCCGCCCGCCCATCCGGCTCACCGTCGGAATCGCCCGCGGGCCGCTCAGTCGGGCGACGTACAGCGCCTCGGCATGCTCGGCCGGGCCGTCCAGCACCGCCAGATGCACGTTCTCGCCGATCGCCTCGTACAGTCGCCCGAGATGCGGCAGGGCGACCTCGCGCAACCGCATCGACAGCGGCGAACGCTCCCCCAGCTCCCACAGCACCGCCCCGATCGTCCACCCCGCCGGCGTTCGGGCGAGGAAGCCGAGCCGCTCCAGCTCGACCGCGAGGCGATGCACCGTCGAACGGGCCAGGCCGCTTCGGGCGGCCAGCTCGGCCAGCGGCAACTCGTCGTGGTCGTCGTCGAAGGCGCCCAGGAGGCGCGCGGCGCGGGCGAGCACCCCGTCGCCGGGGTCCGCGGTGCGTCCGGCCATGCCGCCTCCTCGTTCCGCCTCCATCCTGCACCGCCGCGCCGCGCGCCGTGCCGCCGCTTGCCGCGCCTGGCCGCCGCACAGCGACTTCCAGAAGTGCCGATCTCCCGCAGGAGTACGCACTTCCCGGCACTCCGGCGGGAGATCGGCACTCCTACGCGCAGATCCGCTTCGTTTCCTGCCACATCCAGCTGCGGCGGTGGATCGGAGGGCGGAGGCGCCGTCAGCCCAGGCGGCGGAGGGCGAGGCCGGCGAGCACCGCGGCCTGCTCGGCGAGCACCCGGTCGTCGAAGACGACCTGCGGCGAGTGGTTCGAGGGGCTCGTCTCGGCGTCGACGCCGTCGGGCGAGGCGCCGACGATCACGAAGGCGCCGGGCACGCGTTCGAGCACGAACGAGAAGTCCTCCGCACCCATCCACGGGTTCGGCAGCGGGGCGAAGGCGCCGGCGCCGAGCACCCCGGTGACGGCTTCGCGCACGGCATCCACCGCAGCCGCGTCGTTCACCGTCGTCGGATAGTGGCGCGTGAACCGCGACTCGGCGACGAGCCCGTGCGCGGCGGCGATGCCGTCGGCCAGCCGCACCGCCTCGCGTTCGATGACATCGATCGCCGCATCCGACAGGGTGCGCACGGTCGAACCGAGTTCCGCGTTCTCGGCGATGATGTTGCGGGCGCGGCTGCCGCGCAGCATCGTCACCGACAGCACCGCCGGGTCGAACACGTCGACGCGGCGACCCACGAGCGAGCCGAGCGCGAGGGCGAGCTCGGCGAGCGCCGGCAGCGGATCGACGCTCTTCCACGGCGTGGATGCGTGCCCGCCGCGCCCGTGCAGGGTCGCATAGAAGCTGTTCGACGACGCCATCGTGGCGCCCGGCCGCGCCCGGAACAGGCCTCGCGGCCCCGGTTCGACGTGCAGGGCGTAGGCGGCGACCGGCAGCGAACCGCTCGCATCCAGCAGCCCCTCGTCGAGCATGA
The DNA here is from genome assembly GCF_018024495.1 of Agromyces archimandritae. Taxonomy (NCBI): domain Bacteria; kingdom Bacillati; phylum Actinomycetota; class Actinomycetes; order Micrococcales; family Microbacteriaceae; genus Agromyces; species Agromyces archimandritae. The sequence continues at coordinate 2,408,123 of NZ_CP071696.1, read as the reverse complement.
TCTTCGCGCCGCCCCAGCTCTCCTCTCCCGGCTGGAACATGAACAGCACATCACCGGCGAGCTCCTCGCGCCGCGCCGCGAGGAGACGGGCCGCACCCACGAGGCCGGCCGTGTGCAGGTCGTGCCCGCAGGCGTGCATCGCACCGTTCGTCGAACGGTAGGGCACATCGGCCTCCTCGGCGACCGGCAGGGCGTCCATGTCGCCGCGGAGCAGCACCGTCGGCCCGGGCCGGCCGCCCCGGAGCACCGCGACGACCGAGGTCGTCGCCCGCCCCGTCGTGATCTCGAGGCCGAGGCCGTCGAGGGCGTCGAGCACCCGCCGCTGCGTGCGCGGAAGTTCGAGGCCGACCTCGGGGTCGGCGTGCAGTTCGCGGCGCAACAGCTGCAGCCCGGGCAGGATCGCGCGCGCCTCGGCGAGCAGGGTGCTCGTGGGAGTCATGGTCGGGTCGCCGCTCATGCGGCCTCCTTCCGGGTGCCGGCTCTGGCCGGGTCGAACAGTCGGTGCGGGTCTTTCACAACACGACCCGCCTGCAGCACGGCCGCGATGCGTGCGGGGTCGCCGAGCTCCCGGATCCGGGCGAGGGGGTCGACGTCGCTCACGACGACGTCGGCGGACAGGCCCGCCTCGAGACGCCCCGTGACGCCGTCGAGCCGGAGCAGCCGGGCGGCGCCGCCGGTGGCGGCGATCACGGCATCCATCGGCGACATGCCGAGCGCGACGAGATGCGCGAGCTCCTCGAGGTTGCGGCCGTGCGGTCCGACGCCCGAGTCGGTGCCCATCGCGATGCGCACCCCCTGCTCGATCGCACGGGCGATGTTCGTCATCGTCGCCTCGGCCCACCGCGACTTCTTCTCGTAGTGGAACGCGGGCATCCGCTCCCGGTCGAGGGGGCGGAACGCGGTCGCGAGCGTCGGCACGAGGAAGATGCCGCGCTCGCCCATCATGTCGATCGCCGCGTCGTCGATGCCGTACCCGTGCTCGATGCTCGACGCCCCGCCGAGCACGGCCGCATGGATGCCGCGCACCCCCTGCGCGTGGGCGGCGACGGGCCGGCCGCCGTGCCGCTCGAGCTCGTCGACGACCGCGCGCACCTCGTCGATGCGCAGGCCCTCGTCGTCGGGGTCGTCGTGCGGGCTGCCCATGCCGCCCGAGGTCGCCACCTTCACGAGATCCGCCCCGGCACGGAGCAGCTCGCGCGTGACCCGCCGCACCTCGTCGATCGAATCCGCGAGCACCGCGAGCTCGTCGCCGGCGAGCCGGAACATTCCGCCGCGCACATGGAAATCGCCGTGCCCGCCCGTGTGGCTCATGAGTCGCACGGCCACCTGCAGCCGCGGGCCGCGGACGAGGCCGCGCTCGACGGCCGCCCGGTGCCCCGCCGAGATGCCGCCGAGGTCGCGCACCGTCGTCACCCCCGCGTCGAGCGTCGCCGACATGCGCGCCGCCGCCTCGTGCACGAGCAACGCCGGGTCGGTGTCGAGCGGGTGGTATCTGCCGAGGCCGGCGTCGAGCCCGAAATGCACGTGCGCATCGATGAACCCGGGCAGCAGCGTGCGCCCGCCGAGTTCGACGCACCGCTCCCCCGCCCGGCTCGGCCGGCCGGCGGCGGGGCCCGCGTACACGATCCGCTCGCCCTCGATCACGAGCGAGGCATCGTCGACCGGCGGCTCGGCGCCGCCCGTGATGAGGCGCGCCGCGGTGAGCACGATGCGGTCGGTCATGGTTCGGCCTTCGGTGCGGGGGTGGATGCCGTCGGTCACGCGAGTGAGAACCCCGGCGAACCCGGCACGGAATCCAGCAGGGCCCGCGTGTACGGGTGCTGCGGCTCGCCGTAGACCCGCTCGGCCGGGCCCTGCTCGACGATCTCGCCGCGATACAGGACGACGACGTCGTCGGAGACGTGCCGCACCACGGCGAGGTTGTGCGAGATGAACAGCATCGTGAGCCCCAGCTCGGTGCGGAGCCGGCCGATGAGGTTCAGGATCTCCGCCTGCACCGAGACGTCGAGCGCCGAGGTGATCTCATCGGCGATCACGAACTCGGGGCGGATGACGAGCCCGCGCGCGATCGCGATGCGCTGCCGCTGCCCGCCCGAGAACTCGTGCGGGTACCGGTCGATCGCGTCATCCGGCATCCGCACGAGCCTCAACTGCTCGAGGATCGCCTCGCGATGCGCGCGCACGCTCGGCCGCCGCGGGTCGACCGCTTCGGCCAGCGTCTGCCCGATCGTGCGGCGCGGGTCGAGGGAGGAGTACGGATCCTGCGGGATCATCTGCACGCGCCGCCGCATCGCGCGCCGCTCGCGGCCGCCCATCTCGGTGAGCTCCCGGCCGCCGATGCGGATCGAGCCCGAATCGGGCCGGACGAGGCCGACGAGGGCCTTCGCGAGCGTCGACTTGCCCGAGCCGGATTCGCCGACGAGGCCGACGGTGCGGCCGGCGGCGATCGACATCGAGACGGCGTCGAGGGCGCGGTGAGCGCGCGGGCCCGATCCGAACGTCACCGTGAGCCGGTCGATGTCGACCATCGCGGCCGGTTCCTCAATGGGTGCGGCGGCGGTCGCCGGCGTGGTGGTGCTCATCGTACGGCCTCCGTTTCATCGCGCCACTCGAGCACGGGCAGTGCGTCGAGCTTCTCGTCGAGGCTCGGCGTCGCGGCCAGCAGCGCCCGGGTGTACGGATGCCCGGCGTGTTCGGCGTCGAGCAGTTCCGCGTCGATCTCCTCGACGATGCGCCCGTCGTGCATGACGACGACGCGGTGGCAGAGGGCGCGGACGACGCCGATGTCGTGCGAGATGAACAGCACCGAGGTGCCGAGTTCGCGGTTCAGGCGGGTGATCTCGCGGAGGATTCCGGCTTGCACGGTCACGTCGAGGGCCGTCGTCGGCTCGTCGGCGATGATGAGCTTCGGATCGGCGGCGAGCGCGGCCGCGATCATGGCCCGCTGGCGCATGCCGCCCGACAGCTCGTACGGATGCTGACGGAGGCGCTCCTCGGGCTTCGTCATGCGCACGGTGCGGAGGGCGCCGACGATCGCGGCCCGCGCCTGGCGGCGGCTCTTGCCGAAGTGGGTCCGGAGCACCTCGGTGAGCTGCGTGCCGAGCCTGAGGGCGGGATTGAACGTCGACGTCGGGTCCTGGTAGACGAGGCTCACGGTCGTCGCCATCGTGCGGTCGTCGACGCGGCCGCGGAGGTCGAGCTCGCCGAGCGAAAGGCGCGCGGCATCCATCTGGAGCCCGTCGGGCAGGAGCTTCGCGATCGACATCGCCGTCAGCGACTTGCCGGATCCCGACTCGCCGACGATGCCGAGGATCTCTCCGCGGCCGATCGTGAACGAGACGCCGCGCACGAGGGGGCCGGCCGGGCCGGTGACGTGCAGGTCCTGCACCTCGACGATCGCCTCGGGCGCCGCGGCCGGGGCGGGCGGCACGAGGGCGCGCCTCAGCGATGCCGGCCGGGATACCCCGCGCGGGTCGGCCGCGGCGGCCAGGCCGTCGCCGATGAGCATCGCCGCGAGTGCCGTGACGACGACGAGCAGCGCCGGCCCGAGGGTCTGCACGGGACGGCCGGCGAGCAGCGACGGCAGCGCCTCGTTCAGCAGCTTGCCCCAGTCGTACTCTGGCGATTGCACGCCGAGGCCGACGAACGACAACGAGGTCAGCGCCGTCAGCGACTGGGCGAAGTTCGACGCGGTGAGCACGAGGAGGGGCTCGGCCATGTTCGGCAGCATGTGGTCGGTGATGAGACGGCGGTTGCCGACGCCGACGAGCCGGGCGGCGGAGAGGTAGTCGCGGCTCGAGATCTGCGCGGCGAGGTTCGCGGTGAGGCGGGCGAAGTTCGGGATGCCGGCGACGCCGATCGCCACGACGGCCGGGAGCGACCCGGCGCCGAGGATGGCGGCGACGACGAGCGCCAGCAGCAGCGCGGGGAAGGCGACGGCGGCATCGATGATGCGCAGGCAGAACTCGCGGCCGCGGGCCGGCAGCAGCCAGACGCTCGTGCCGACGAGCACGCCGAGCACGACGGCGATCGCGGTCGCCGCGGCCGTCATCACGAGGGTGAGGCGCGCGGCGACGAGGCTGCGGGCGAGCATGTCGTGACCGGAGAGGTCGGTGCCGAGCGGATGTGCGGCCGAGGCCGGTGCGGCGCGCTCGCCCATCTCCTCGGCAGCGCCGGTGAGGAAGAACGGCGCGAGGACGGCGATGATCACGACCGCCGCGAAGAGGACGACGCCGATCACGAGCCCGGGCGTCCAGCGGAATCGGCGTCTGGCGTCAGTCGGCATGGCCGCCTCCGAGGGTTCGGGAGTCGATGCATCCGAGGATGACGTCGACGAGGAGGTTGATGAGCGCCGCGAGCATCCCGAGCACGATGACCATGCCCTGGATGAGCGGGTAGTCGCGGTCGAGGATGGCCTTGATGATGCCCGAACCGAGCCCGGGGATCGCGAACACGGATTCGATGATGAGCGCCCCGCCGAGCATCCCCGACAGGATGAGGCCCGAGAGCGTGAGGGTCGTCGTGAGCAGGTTCGGCAGCGCGTACTTCAGGTGCAGCACGACGGGCTTCAGCCGCCAGCCGCGTGCGGTGCGGATGTAGTCGTTCTCGAGCACGACCTGCGTCTCGCGGCGCACGACCCGGGCGATGGTGCAGATCGGGCCGATCACGAGGGCCGCGATCGGCAGCACGAAGCTCGCCGCGCCGGATCGTGCGGTGAACGCGGGCGGGAAGAACGGCAGCAGCCCGACGCCGATCGCGAAGACGACGACGAGGAAGGTCGCCATGATGTAGCCCGGGATCGCGTCGAGGAAGCCGGTGACGGAGGTGAACGCGACGTCGAGGCCGCGACGGCGGCCGTTGCGCGTCGCGACGCCGACGGCCATGCCGAGCGGCACGGCGATCGCGAGGACGACGAGGATGCCGGTGAAGGCGATCGTCGCGGTGAACGCGAAGCGGTTGCCGATGATCTCGGCGACGGGCTGGTTGTACTGGAAGCTCGTGCCCAGGTCGCCCGTGAGCACCTGCGAGATGTAGGCGGCGAACTGCTGCCAGAGCGGTAGGTCGAGCCCGAGTTTCGTGCGGGTCGCCTCGATCTCGACGGTCGTCGCGTCGGATCCGGCGATCGCGACCGCCGGGTCGCCGGGGATCAGCTGCACCATGAAGAAGGCGAGGACGACGAGTGCGAGGAACGTCGCCGCGAGCCCCGCGATCCGGCGCACGGCGAATCCGAGCCACGGCGAGACGTGCCGGCCCGTGCGGGGCGCGGCGTCGCCGCCGGCGGATGGTGCTCCGCCGGCGGCGACGAGCGAGGCGGCCTCGGTCATCGCTCGGTGATGCGCATGGTCGACGGGTCGAGGTAGTCGCCGAAGACGCGCACGTCGAAGCCCGGGGCGGCGACCGCGGTCGCGACGATGGATGCCATGGGCGCGGCGTCGCTACGATCGAGCACCGTCTGGAACGCCCGGTCGATCACCGGGCACTGCGCCTCGGCATCCACGATCGTCATGGCTTCGTTCAGCAGCCCGTAGCCCTCGTCGTTCGGCACGCCCGTCTTGTTGCGACCGCCCTCGTCGGAGTACGGGCCCATGACGCGCAGCAGCGAGGAGGTCATCGTGCCGAGCAGGTTGATGTCGCCCTGCACCGTCACATCCCACGGGCCGTTCGTGCCCGTCGTCGTCGACCAGTTCGCGTTGTCCATCTCGGTGTAGTCGACCTCGGCGCCGGCCTTGCGGAGCATCTCGGCGACGTACTCGTTGCCCTGCGAGAGCAGGGTGGTGCCGACGAGGCGGATCTTCACCCCGGCGAGCGTCTTCGACGCGGCATCCACGTCGAACCCGGCCAGGCGCGACTCGTCCTCGCTGACGCACAGCACCCCGGGCGCCGAGACGGAGGCGATCGGCACGCCGAGGCCGGCGGTCGCGATGTCGGTGAATGCGACGGGGTCGACGGCCTGCGCGGCCGCGTGCCGCAGCTCCGGCTGCTCGCGGAAGACCGATCCCTCGCGCTGGTTGAAGACGAGGTAGGAGGTCATCGTGGACAGCTCGTGCTTCGCGTAGCCGTCGTCGGTGAAGCGGCTGATCTCCTCGCCGGTGATCGTGCCGACGTCCATCCCGCCCGACAGCAGCTGGGTGGCGAGCGTCGACGACTCGGCGACGGGGGCGAAGTTCACCGTCTTCGCCGGCACGCCTTCGAGGGGCTCGGCGAACTCGGGCCAGGCGTCGTAGTCGTCGCGGAGGGTCATCTCGTACTTCACGGCCGGTTCGGCGGCGGTCAGCGTGTACGGGCCCGAGAAGGCGCCCTCGACGGTGCCGGCCATGAGGCCCTCCGGGTCATCGAGACCGGCCGGGCAGACGATGCCCGTGTGGGGCAGCGCCATGCCGTACAGGAAGTCGGACCAGGGCCCGGAGAGCTCGGCGGTGACGGTGCCGGCGTCGTCGTCGGCGGTGAAGGCGGCCTCGTTCGGGCCGAATGCGAGCGAGCGTGCGGTGGATGCCAGTTCCGGATCGGCGAGGCGGTTCAGCGAGTCGGCGACGATCCCGGGGGTGATGGCGGTGCCGCCGGCGCACGTCGCGTCGTCGCGGATCGTGAAGACGTACTCGGAGGCGCTGACCGCCTCCCAGTCGGTCGCGATGCCGCCGACGAGCGTGTTGTCGGCGTCGCGGCGGACGAGCGTGTCATAGAGCATGCGGGAGACGACGTAGTCGTCGGCGGCCCGGGCGAGCGCCGGGTCGAAGCCGCCGGGGTCGGTGACGAGTTGCGCGTTGATGGTGTCGACGGATGCCGCGCCGTCGGCGGATCCGCCGGCGCAGCCGGTGAGGGCGAGCACCGCCGCCGTGCCGGCGGCCGTGACGAGGATGGAGCGTCGGTTCACTTCGGACCTCCTGCCGGCGCGCCGGCGTTGTCGGGGTGGCGGGCGTGCGCTGGGGCACGCCCTTCGGCCATGAGATTGACACCTACGATGGAGCAGCTCTCCGCCTGGTTGCAGAGCGATGTCAGAATCGTCAGGATTCTTGATCCGGAGCCCGGCGTGCTGCACGATTCTTGCCGTGGCGGACATCCTGGATTTCGAACTCATGAACGCGCTTCAGCTGGCCCCGCGCATCCCGTGGGCGCAGCTGGCGCCCATCCTGAACTCTGATCCGTCGACGCTCTCGCGCCGCTGGCACCGCCTCGTCGACGACCATGTGGTGTGGACGACCTGCGTGTACGCGGCCGTGCCGGCGCACGGCTCGCAGGTGCCCCTCGAGATGCGGGTGCGCGGTGCGATCGTCGAGATCGTCTGCGCCCCCGGGCGCCGGGAAGCCGTCATCCGGGCGATGAGCGAGCTTTCGCACATCTCGAGCGTGCACTGCACCTCGGGCGCCCGCGACCTCTACCTCACGATCTTCGCGCCCGGTCTGCTCGCGATCGACCGATACGTCGACGGGCTCGGCGACGTCATCGACGGCATCCTCGCAACGCGCACGCACTACATCCGCACGACCTTCCAGGACGGCGCGAGCTGGCGTCTGAACGCCCTCGCGCCCAGGCAGCGCCGTGCTCTCGAGGCGTCCCTGCCCGATCCGATCGCCCGGGCGGTGCCGACCCGCGCGCACCTCGAACTCATCGAGGCGCTCAGCCGCGACGTCCGCCGGCCGGTATCGGCGGTCAGCGCCGAATTCGGCAAGTCGCTCGCCGCCGTCTCACGCGGCATCGACACCCTGCTCGGCGCGCCGTGGGTGCGGTGGCGCGTCGATTTCGCGCACAATCTCGTCGGCTGGGACGCCTCGGCGACGATCTGGCTCGCCGTCCCCCAGGCCGAACTCGAGAAGGTCGCCGCCTCGCTCTGCCTGCTGCCTCAGGTGCGCTGGTGCGCCTCCGTCGCCGGCCCGGCGAACCTCATGGCGAGTCTGTGGCTGCGCGATCTCGACGAACTCGACGACATCGAGGGCAAGCTCACCAAGGTCTTCCCGCGGCTGACGATCACCGACCGCTGGCTGACGCCCCGGATCGCCAAGCGGCTCGGCAACGTCCTCGACGACAGCGGCCGCTGGGAACGCTTCGTGCCGACGAACGTCGGCGACTACGCGGTGGGCTGAGCGCGGCCCTGAAACGCGGCGCGCGCCGCTGGGAAGGCGGCGTGC